>NZ_LT703001.1:3297600-3616401 GCF_900149705.1 Sphingorhabdus sp. Alg231-15
CGCCGCCATTCACCAACTTGCCGAACAGCAATTCTTCGGCCAGTGGTTGCTTGATCTTCTCCTGAATGAGACGACCCATCGGGCGTGCCCCATAGAGTTTGTCATAGCCGCGCTCGGTCAACCACTGGGCCGCTTCATCGTCCAATGTGATATGGACATTCTGATCCGCCAACTGCAACTCGAGTTCGAGAATGAATTTCTCAACAACTCGTGACACAACTTCAGGCGGAAGATAAGCGAACGGGACAATCGCATCCAGACGGTTGCGGAATTCGGGGGTGAACATCTTCTTCACCGCCTCATCGCTGGCGTCTTCCTTGGACACGTTGCCAAAGCCAATGCCCTCTTTCGCCATATCAGATGCCCCGGCATTGGTCGTCATGATCAGAACGACATTCCGGAAATCGACGGTCTTGCCATGATGGTCGGTCAGTTTACCGTTGTCCATCACCTGAAGCAGGATGTTGAACAGATCCGGATGGGCTTTTTCAATCTCGTCGAGCAACAACACGCAATGCGGATTTTGATCAACAGCATCGGTCAGCAAACCGCCCTGATCATAGCCGACATAGCCCGGAGGTGCACCGATAAGGCGAGACACGCTGTGGCGTTCCATATATTCGGACATGTCAAAGCGCTTGAGCGGAATGCCCATGATGGAAGACAACTGCCGGGCGACTTCGGTTTTACCGACGCCGGTTGGACCGGAGAACAGATAGTTGCCAATTGGCTTGTTCGGTTCACGCAGGCCTGCACGGGACAGTTTGATCGCGCTCGAAAGCTTTTCGATTGCCGCATTTTGACCGAAGACAACACGCTTGAGATCCTTATCGAGATTTTCGAGCGTTTTCTTGTCATCTTTCGATACCGATTTGGGCGGGATACGCGCCATCGTCGCGATAACCGCTTCAATATCCTTGGTCGTGATCATTTTCTTGCGGCGGGAAGGCGGCAACAGCATTTGCATTGCGCCAACCTCATCGATCACGTCGATCGCTTTGTCCGGTAGTTTGCGGTCGTTGATATAACGGGTCGAAAGTTCAACTGCGGATTTCAGAGCATCTGGCGCGTAACGCACCTTATGATGTTCTTCGAACGCACCACGAAGACCCGCGAGAATTTTGATTGTATCTTCGACACTAGGTTCGTTGACATCAATTTTCTGGAACCGTCGCAGCAAGGCACGGTCTTTTTCGAAATGATTGCGAAACTCTTTATAAGTGGTCGATCCGATGCAGCGGATGATGCCGCCTGAAAGGGCTGGCTTTAGCAGATTTGATGCATCCATTGCGCCGCCGCTGGTCGCGCCAGCGCCAATCACTGTATGAATTTCATCAATGAACAAAATCGCATCCGGCATTTTTTCCAGTTCGGAAACCACCTGCTTCAGTCGTTCTTCAAAATCACCGCGATAGCGCGTGCCTGCGAGCAAGGAACCCATATCCAACGAATAGATGATCGCAGGTTTCAGGACATCTGGCACAGTTTCTTCGATAATACGAAGCGCCAGTCCTTCAGCAATGGCTGTTTTGCCCACACCGGGTTCACCGACATAAAGGGGATTGTTTTTCGAACGGCGACAAAGAATTTGCACCGTACGATCAACTTCGGCCTGGCGACCGATAAGGGGATCAATTCTTCCGTCCTTGGCTTTCTGATTCAAATTGACAGTAAACTGGTCGAGCGCAGTTTCTTTTTTGCTTTTCGCCTCTTTCTTCTCGTCGCTTTCTTCACCGCCGGACAATTCGGCCGGGTCAATTGATTGCCCGCCTTTGCCAACGCCATGGCTGATAAAGCTAACGGCATCCAATCGGCTCATATCCTGTTGCTGAAGGAAGTAAACAGCATAGCTTTCGCGCTCGGAGAACAGCGCTACAAGCACATTCGCGCCAGTTACTTCATCCTTACCGGACGACTGGACATGTAAGATCGCACGCTGGACAACTCTCTGGAAACCGGATGTCGGAGAGGGGTCAATAGACTTTTCCACCTTCAGTGAGTCCAGTTCGCTGTCGAGATACAGGACCACTGCATCTTCAAGCTCGCCAAGATCCACTCCGCAGGCATTCATCACCTGTGAGGCATCGCCATCGTCAATGAGAGCGAGCAACAGATGTTCCAGCGTCGCATATTCATGAGACCGATCTGCGGCATTTTTCAAAGCCTGATGAAGGGTCTTTTCCAGCGATTCTGCGAATGAAGGCATGTATTTACTCCTTGATGGGACAGAGGATTGTCCCGATAGCTGAAAGCCTGTGAGGTCCGGTGTTACTCTGACCTTAACCTTTCGGCTTCTTTCTTAATCTATGCGCAACCCAAAAAACATCAAGGGCATATCCTAAGAACGGCAAGCATGCGGCCAAGGTCAGGCGTGTTTTCTGATCTCTTCTCCTAAACGGTTCAAGCTGGATCAAATTAAATCTGAATATTAAGAGATAGGGTTAACAAATCCTTACCAAACATCAGTATTTACGTCTTTTTAAACAGACTGTCAGCACTCGCGCGATGTGAAACCGCAAAGCTCTTCTTGGCTTCACAGCGACTTATTTCGTTTTTCAAGGTTGAGATTCGCTTTTCCAGTTCGTCCACAGAAAAGGGATCCAGGTCTTGTTTTACCAGCAGATTGAGCGGATCGTTGGCATTGCGCGGCAGATCTTCATCATCGTTCATGTAAAAATATCCTATCTTTTTGGGCCATCGGTTATCGTAATGTTGACCGGCGCGGGTTTGCTGTCAATAAGACCGACACAGAAAAAGACGTGTGCTATATGCGCGTTTTTGGGAGGCTTGGGGCAACCATGACAGTATCAGAGACATTGCAATCGGAAATGACGGCCATCGCGATCAGTGAACCGGGTGGCCCAGATGTTCTGAAGCCGGAAACCGTGGCAGTGCCGCAACCGGCAGCGGGTGAAGTTTTGATCAAGGTTGCCGCAGCCGGCGTGAACCGACCTGATGTCGTCCAACGCAAGGGGCTCTATCCAGCCCCGCCAGGCGCATCTCCGCTGCCAGGGCTGGAAGTATCTGGAACGGTTGTTGCGCTTGGCCAAGGCGTAGGATCCGAATGGATGGGCCGGAAAATATGTGCGCTGACCAACGGCGGCGGCTATGCGGAATATTGTGTCGCTCCAGCCGGTCAATGTTTGCCCGTGCCCGATAGTTTGACGATGGAAGAAGCAGCAGCACTTCCCGAGACGTTGTTCACCGTCTGGAGCAACCTTTTCAATCGTGGCTTTGCCCGGGAAGATGAGACGGTTCTGGTTCATGGCGGAACGAGCGGGATCGGCACTATGGCGATCATGCTGGGCAAGCTATTTGGTCTGAAAGTAATCGTGACCTGTGGCTCCGATCAGAAATGTACCGCTGCCAAGAGCATAGGCGCAGATCATGCGATCAACTATAAGACACAGGATTTTGTTGAAGAAGTAGAAAAGATTACAGGCGGGCAGGGCGTTGAAGTGGTTCTCGATATGGTCGCTGGCGACTATGTTCCGCGGAACCTCAATTGCCTGAAGGAAGATGGCCGCCATGTCACAATCGCGGTGCAGGGCGGAATGCAGGCGACGCTCAATATGGCGCAAATCATGATGAAGCGACTGACTCTAACCGGATCAACACTGCGCCCACAATCTGCAGATCGCAAGGCGCTGCTTGCTGATGAACTCTATCGCTATATCTGGCCGGACGTAGAAGCCGGCAAATTAAAGCCCGTGATGGATGAAAGTTTTCCGCTTGCTGAGGCGGCCAAGGCCCATGCACATATGGAAGCAGGTGATCATATTGGAAAAATCATCCTGACGGTCGATTAAAGCATGGAAGATGTGATCGATTTTCACGGTGCAAAGGTTGCATTGTTTGTGGACGATCAATTGCTTGTTTATCGCCGGGACAACAAACCCGACATTCCGTTCCCAGACATGTGGGATTTACCCGGAGGTGGCCGGGAGAACGAAGAAAGTGGTGCGGCCTGTGTGGCTAGGGAAACACACGAAGAATTTGGCATAAGTATCGATGCTGCGGCGCTTGAATTTGTCCAGCACTATGAAAACTGGCGAGGCGCAAACAGCAGGCGTGCGCTGTTCTTTATCGGTCAACTGTCGCAAGAACAGGTGGCGGCCATAGTTTTTGGCGAAGAAGGGCAGCATTGGCGAATGATGGCGGTTTCAGAATTCTTGGCAAGCGAGCAGGCTGTACCACATTTGCAAGAACGTCTGCGTGATTATCTAGACCAGCCCGCTTAAATCCTGCCTTTCCTGTAAATAAAAGGTCACAAAACGGGAATCATCCTGTCACAAAGGCAGGTTATAAGCCGTTTCCATGGATGGTTTCCTTGGGAGTGAAGTGATGGCCAAACAATTTCCACCTGTTACGAGATCGGATATCCCGCTGCTCGAGGTGGACCGTTATGAGGCCTGTCTAACCAGACAGCCGCGTGTCAACCCGATGGACCGGACGCGTTACCGAACGATCTGGATATCCGACATTCATCTCGGCACACGTGGCTGCAATGCCGATCTGCTGATCGACTTTTTGGATCACGTCGACAGCGATACGCTTTATCTGGTGGGTGATATAATCGATGGCTGGCGACTGAAAAGAAAATTCTACTGGCCGGACGGGCATAATGATATCGTCTGGCGAATATTGAAACGCGCCAAGCGGGACACCAGGATCGTCTATATTCCAGGCAATCACGACGAGATGTTCCGGCAGTTTACCGGCCTTAACTTTGGTGGCGTCGAGATCCGACGCTCTGCGATCCACGAAACAGCGGATGGCCGGCGCCTATTGGTGTTGCACGGGGATGAATTTGATGCCGTGATGCTGGCCCATCGGTGGCTCGCATTCATCGGGGACACGGCGTATACCTTGCTGATGCGGCTCAACTGGCTGGTAAACACGGTGCGGGGCCGCATGGGACTGCCTTATTGGTCGCTGTCCAAAGTCGCCAAACACAAAGTTAAAAATGCCGTAGAGTTTATCGGGCGATTTGAAGAGCTGGTCGCAAAAGCCGCAGGCAGTCGGGGAGTTGATGGTGTTGTCTGTGGTCATATCCACACCGCCGAGATGCGCGAGATCAACGGCATCGAATATTATAATGATGGCGATTGGGTGGAAGGATGTACCGCGCTGGTGGAATGCGATGACGGGACGATGGAGATTTTGCACTGGACCGATGAAATCGCAGCGCGAGAAGCGCGGCATCATCAATCGGTAGAGCTGGAGACGGTGAAGGGTGATCTGGAGCAAGTCGCATGAAAATCGCGCTGGTCACGGATGCCTGGCATCCTCAGGTCAACGGTGTGGTGCGAACCCTGGAAACGGTTACGAGCATATTACGGGGTTGGGGGCATGAGCTGCTGATCATCTCACCGGATCAATATCCTTCCCTGGCGGCACCTAGCTACCCTGAAATTCGTCTCGCATTAACACGCGCTCGGAGCGTCGGTCGGCGCATCGCGCAATTTGCTCCTGATGCTATCCATTTGGCGACCGAAGGTCCGCTATGCCTGTCTGCCCGGCGCTGGTGCCGACGCAATAAGCGTCCGTTTACAACCGCTTATCATACGCAATTCCCAGAATATCTTGCAAAGAGAACCCATCTGTCACCACGGATATTCTGGCACTATATCCGTTGGTTTCATCGAACATCGCAAGCGATAATGGTGTCAACTGACAGTGTTCGGCAGCAATTGATTAAAGAGCGTCTGCCGCAAGTGCATCATTGGGGGCGCGGTGTTGATCTTGATAATTTTTGTCCTGATAAACCGGTTCCGAAGCTGTTTGGCAGCTTAACGCGTCCTATCCAATTGTATGTGGGCCGGGTCGCAGTGGAGAAAAATATCGAAGCTTTTTTGAATACAGATCAACCTGGCAGCAAGGTCGTTGTCGGCGACGGACCAGCGCTTGATTCTCTGAGAATTAATTATCCTGAAGTTCATTTTTTGGGCCGCAAGAGTGGGCGGGCCTTAGCTGGATGTTATGCTGGCGCCGATGTTTTTGTATTCCCCAGCAAAACCGATACATTCGGGTTGGTGCTCATCGAGGCAATGGCCTGCGGTACACCGGTCGCGGCTTTTCCTGTGACCGGACCGATTGATATACTAACAGAGAGAAGCGGCGCGATGAGCGATGATTTGAACCTTGCCATTGATGCCGCATTGCGTTTGGATCCAGAAGCCTGTTTGAGACGCGCTTCCCAATTCAGCTGGCAATTAAGCGCTCGTCAGTTTGTCGACGGCTTGGTGCCAATGAAGCCACAGCAGACGGCTCATTTGTCCCGCCGGTTCATTGCCAAAGCCATTATGGCAAGGACCTAGATTGGAAAAACTGGATAATTGAACCATCACTCAAGCAAATATCTTGCCGACTCTTGAGATTTCGCCTACATGGGCCCTAACAACAGGCCGCTCCCGCAAGGGGCGGCCCTTATTTTTTGAAAGAGGAGGCCAACGTGGCCCAAGATAATCCTACACCGCTCATGCCTCATGCAACCGCAAGCTGGCTGGTTGATAATACCGGTTTGAGCTTTGAACAAATTGCCGAATTTTGTGGTATTCACATTCTAGAGGTAAATGCGATGGCTGATGATCTCGCCGGAGCAAAATATACCGGACGTGACCCAGTGCAAGCGCATGAGTTGACCAATGAGGAAATCGCGAAAGCCGAAGCAGACCCGGAATACCGGATGAAGCTGCAAAAAGGCCCCGATCAGGTGCGCCGGACCAAAGGCCCCCGTTATACGCCGGTCTCCAAGCGTCAGGACAAGCCCGACGGGATTGCCTGGTTGCTGCGTAACCATCCAGAAATTTCTGATGCACAAGTCAGCAAGCTGATCGGTACAACCCGTACCACGATCAATGCGATCCGTGATCGCGAACATTGGAATATTGCCAATATTGTTCCGAAGGATCCTGTGACGCTTGGCCTTTGCTCGCAGCGAGAACTGGATGCTGTTGTGGCTAAGGCTGCGAAGAAGGCTGGTATCGAACCGGAAGTACCCGAAGACAAGAAACTCGGTGGAGATAAGGAAGCGCTTATCGCCGAACTGCACGAAGAACGCGCGCAAGCCGAGCGTGATGCAGAAGCTGCACTTGCCGCCGAGTCTGGCGAGGAAGAGATTGCAGCCGAAGATCTTACAGCAGAGACGTTGTTCAAAGACAGCTGATCAGTGGTTCTTCACACGATTTTTGGTGTGTCGCCGAAACGTCAAAGTTAATCGAGCAATTAAATCTGGTTGCGCCGGTTCGCCGCCTATGTCTATGGTCTGGCAATGGATGCAAGAACTAAACCACCGGCTTATGATACAACGCTGGCCGACCACGGCTTTGATCCTATCGAAGCGGAAGGACTTACCTATCCGCTTGGTGACTATGAACCCAAATATGGTGAATATTTCGAGTTGATGCCTGGTATCGGCTGGACCCGTACGCCGGTACCTGGACCGCTGGGTCATATCAACAACTGGGTATTGGATGATGTGCATCCGGATGGCAGCCCCGGTTTTGCAATTGTCGATACCGGCTTATTCCTTCCGGGGGTTATAGAATCGTGGAAAAGCCTGTTCGAGACCGGGCTTAACGGCAAAACCGCTACAAAGATTGTTGTCACGCATTTTCACCCAGACCATGTCGGTTGTGCGGGTTGGCTCGCCAATCGCTTCAAGGCGCCAGTGCATATGAACCGCACAGAATGGCTTTTGGCGCGCATGCTGACTGCAGACGTTAGCGCGGATGTACCCCAGGAAGCGATTGACGAATGGCGCTTTGCGGGCTGGGATGAAGATCTGATCAGGGAAAAATGTGAGGGCGGTTGGGGCCGCTTCGCCCGTGCTGTTTCACGCCTGCCAGTCGGTCATATCCGGATGGATGAGGGCGACAGCCTGACGATTGGTGCCAACGACTGGCGCGTAATGATCGGTCGCGGCCATACACCAGAGCATGCATGCCTGATTGATGATAAAAACCAGGTAATGATCTCAGGCGACCAGATATTGCCGCGGATAACATCGAATATCTCAGTAATGCTAAGCGAGCCGACAGCTGATCCTCTTGGCGAGTGGCTCGCCAGCATCGACCGGTTTCGGGCCGAGATTGATCCTGATTTGCTTGTTCTGCCCGCACATGGTCGCCCGTTTAAGGGAGCGCATCCGAGATTGGATACTCTGGCGCTACGCCATAACGAGGCGCTGGACGACCTTGCAGGCGCGCTTGCTGAAAAACCAATGCGGGTGGTGGACAGCTTCCCGCTGTTGTTTTCTCGACCAATTGGCAGTGATGTCATCGGCATGGCCACAGGGGAAGCCATGGCGACTCTTCGCCACCTTGAATATACTGGGCGGGCTGTGCACGAGATGAAAGAAGGAACAGCATGGTATAGCGCGGTTTGATCTAGCGCAAAGACGACGTGATTCTTTTTCCATAGGCCTCTCGCTATGTGGAAATATTATCCCGAATTGCTAGAACGCCCAGTGCCGCGCTACACCAGCTATCCAACAGCCGCTGACTTCAACAATGATGTTGGCGCGGCTGAACTGGAACAGGCATTGGCGCAGGTCAAGCCGTGCGATGACATCTCGCTCTATGCCCATATTCCCTATTGCGACCAGATATGCTGGTATTGTGGTTGTAACACCGGAAGAGCAAACCGGACGCAACGTTTGAACGCTTACATGGCAGCGCTGTTCGGTGAAATCGAGCTGGTGGCCCGCAAGCTTGGTCATCACAGCCGGGTGAAGCGGATCGCCTTTGGTGGCGGCAGTCCAAATGCGATCAGTGCTGACGGTTTTGCGGCACTTATGGATCATCTGTCCGATGCGTTCAGTCTTGCTGATCCAGTTAAATCTATTGAATTGGATCCAAGGAGCTTCACGCCTGAATGGTGCGATATCATCGCGGCGATGCAAATTGGTAATGTCAGTCTGGGTGTGCAGAGCTTTGATCCCGCGGTGCAGGCCGCTATTGGGCGGGTGCAGCCGCTTGATATGGTCAGCGATATGATTGACAATCTGCGTAGTGCAGGGGTCTCATCGCTGAATTTTGATTTGATGTATGGTTTGCCTGGGCAAACGGAAGCGACATTGATGGAAACACTGGAGGCGACGTTGACGCTGAAGCCTGATCGCATCGCCCTGTTTGGATATGCCCATATCCCGACGCTGATCCCGCGCCAGCGACAGATTGATGATACTATTTTACCAGATGCTAAAGAGCGCTTTGATATGGCAGCCACCGGATATGATTTTCTGATCAAAGCCGGTTATCAAGCCATTGGTTTCGATCACTTTGCGCTGCCAACAGATCCATTGGGTCGAGCGGGTATGAGTCGTACGGTACGTCGGAATTTTCAGGGTTTTACGGATGATCAAAGTGACATCCTGATTGGTCTCGGAGCATCCGCGATCAGTGAATTTCCCGGCTATATCGTTCAGAACGAGAAGAATTCCGGTCGGTATAGAGAGTTAATTGCTCAAAACCAGCTAGCCGCCGTTGGCGGTGTTAAGCGCAGTATCAGCAATCAAGTCCATGGCGTAATAATTGAAGAGATATTGGCAAATGGAGAGGCTGATTTGACGCCGCTTGGTTCTGTATCGGGCAAGGCTGAAATATTGGCGCCATTTATTAATCGCGGATTGGTTGAGATTGTGGACCAGCGCGTTTGTCTGCATGAATCGGCGAAACCTTATGCGAGAACTATTGCCGCAACATTTGACGAATTTCGAAAAGCGAGCACGGGCACTTTCAGTCAGGCAATTTGATTATCTGCTGATGGAATGCGTTGACGATACTGGGTTCAGTTGATCGATATTGTGTTTCAGATTGTCGTTTAGTGGTTGAGAACCAACGCAATCGACCTAGGATTTTCAGTAAGGGCAGGATCAATTGGCGGAAGCCGGTTAGGATGGCTGAGATGAACAAAGGACAGCAAAAGCTGGCGCCTAAGAACAGTATTTTTCTGGTTTTGTTATCGCTACTGTTGGCGGCCTGCGCATCTTCCGGTGCATTCCCGGTGGAAACGGCTGAGCAACCCGATATCAAGCAGGCTTATCAACTACGAGCCGGGGAAACCATTCAAGTCTCCACCTTTGGCGAGGACACTCTGACCGGAGAGTTTAATATCGGTGCAAATGGTATTTTGTCTTTTCCGTTAGTGGGAAATATACAAGCGGCAGGGCTTTCTCCGGCTGATCTAGGAGTGAACATCGCAGCGGCTCTGGCTGATGGCTATGTGCTCAATCCGCAGGTCAATGTGGAAGTCAAAAACTATCGACCCGTTTACATTTTGGGTGAAGTAAACAAGCCGGGTGAATATCCTTATATTCCCGATATGACAGTCTTGGCAGCGATCGCAAAAGCAGACGGTTTCACTTACCGTGCGCAGCAGAAGATCATATTCCTCAAGCGATCGGATCAACCGCGGGAAGTGAAAATCCGGTTAGGCAGTAACACCCGCATTTATCCGGGCGATACCATTCGCATTACCGAGCGCTTTTTCTAGGAATCCGGTGAGGTGATCGGACGGAAACCGGTCGCATAGTCCTTATCTACGCGGCGATTTATATAGCCTTCTGATCCGTTCATCGATAAAATCCGGGCAGGAATTCCGCCAACCGCTGCGCCTTCCGGAACATCTTTGGTAACCACGGCATTGGCCCCGACGGCTGCGCGATCGCCAATCTGGACACGGCCAATGACTTTGCATCCGGCTGCGAGAAACACACCGTCCCCCAATATGGGCGAACCCTCGTGCGGGCCACGATTCATCTGTCCAAGCATGGAGCCATGGGTAATATTGCAATTAGCCCCGATAATCGCATCGCCATTGACCATGATATTGCCAAAGCGGTTGATAAAAAAACCGGGGCCGATCCGGGTATATTCGGGAATGGCAATCCCATATTTGTATCGATATCGCAGCAGCAACAGCTTGAAGAATGGATATAGCATATAGCGCATTACCGGCCGGCGTTTCATGCAACCACACAGCCGCATGATCACCGAATATTTGAAGCCGGGCGTAAAAAGATAGTGCCGAAGGAAGGACCGCTTGCGGCGGTTTCCAGCATAGCGATAAAGGTCAGACGATATTAGCGCCCATGTGTAGCGAAGGCTTCGGTCACGGGATATCGGGCCGCTTTCAATATCGATATTCTGGGTCAGCACGTTGCTCAAAGATTGTGCTCCTTCGTTGCATTTTATTGCATTGCAGCATTCAAATATGATCGAATACAGGTTGCCGGAAATGCGAGTCGGAGCAACTGGCTTTAGACCATATGGTATCTAATCGTGTTGAATACACACCCCGTCTCTCGGTCCGCAAACATAGCGTGACAAGGCGTTTTGAGGGTGGCACATAACACTCAGGAGAAATTCTCAGGGGAATATTTTCAACCCGTTTTAGCATGGCAGATATCACCAGATTCTATCGATACAATATAGAAGCGATGTGATGGAGATATCTAATTATTGCGGCGCAACATAGCTTTGAACCTTATAGTTTCAAATTTATCAGCTGGTTCCGCTGCATCGCTGAAATGATAGTGAAAGGGTTCTCGAATGACTGCAAATCTACGCGCTCTTCAAAACGCATCCTTTACAACCACGAAGGTCGTACCTCCCGAAAGCCATAGCCTGACGAAAAAGTCTCGGCGGATAGGGGTATACTCGGTCATGCTTTTCACCGATGCGCTGGCCGTCTTTATTGGATTTCTGATCAGCAACTTGCTGCTTCTCGATCAGCCTTTTGCTTCACCGGGATTAAAGCTTGGAATTTTGTCGATACCGATTTTCCTCGCAATTGCTCTGAACAATAAAGCCTATGGCAGGAGAGCTCTCTACCGAAGCGCGCGCGCCACCGTTCGAAGCATAACATCGCTTTTTGCTACACTGGCTTTGATCCTGTTCGTACTATTTGGTTTGTCGATTCTAAAACAGCATCATCCGTCATTCGTCGCATTTGGATTTCTGATCTCGTCGGCTCTGATCGCAGGTGGTCGCTATGCGTGCCATATGTTTGCCAAGCGGATGCTAGGCGAAAATCCTGTGAGTGAATTGGTAATCGTGGACAATGTTCCCCATGGCCCCATTGCGGATCAAGCCGTCGTATACGCCAATGAAATCGGGCTTCGTCCAGACGTGTCTGATCCCGCCATGCTGGATCGTCTGGGAAATTTGTTTCGATCCATTGATCGGGTGATTGTTGCCTGCCCCAGTGAACGGCACCTCGATTGGACGTTAGTCCTTAGAAGTACCGGTGTGACGGGAGAGGTCCATCGTCACTATCGCTCTGCACCCGTGGCCAGATCTTCTGAAACGCAGATGCATGCGTCGCGCGTGAAACCGCTGACCCGCACGCAGTTGTGGCTGAAGCGCGCGATGGATTTGATTTTGGTGTCTCTGGCGATCCTGTTTCTCGCTCCACTCATGATCCTGACGGCCATAGCAATTAAGATCGAGAGCCCGGGCCCGGTTCTGTTCAAACAAAAAAGACTGGGTCATGGCAACCGGCTTTTCCATATCTACAAGTTTCGCAGTATGCGCGATGATCTGTGTGACTTTAATGGTGACAGATCAACGGATCGTGATGATGATCGTATCACCCGCGTTGGCCGTTTCATTCGAGCCACCAGCATTGATGAGTTACCCCAGTTGTTCAATGTTTTTGCAGGGACGATGAGTCTGGTTGGACCGCGTCCGCATGCCTTGGGTTCCAAAGCAGACAGCAAATTATTCTGGGAAATTGATCGCAACTATTGGCTGCGCCATGCAACCGTCCCGGGACTTACAGGATTGGCGCAGGTGCGCGGCTTTCGAGGCGCCACAATGACCAAGGCCGATCTAGAAAATCGTTTGGCATCTGATCTGGAATATATTCAACGCTGGTCGATCGGCTTTGATCTGCTAATTCTGGCCCGAACTTTTGGGGTCATCATCCATCGCAACGGTTTTTGAAACATCCTGTTCTGCCATGATCTTGTGATAGACCGACGAGGTTTTCAACGCGATCTGATCCCAGTCAAATTTCTTTCGAAATTCGGCGGCGTCGACCCGGTATAGATAGGTGGGCTGGTTCAATGCCTCTGCTAGCGCACCCGGATCGCCGACTGGGAAATAGTCCTTTTCTGGCAGCCCGATATCGAGATTCGGTTGGATATCGCTCAGCAGCATCGGCGTAGAGCAGGAGCCGGCCTCCAATGCAGCAATGGGCAAGCCTTCATGATATGACGGCATCACAAACAGATCTGCATTTTCGTATAGCTCGCGCAGAGTGCCGCGATCTTGCAGCCCGGTGAAAATAATATCTTTATCGGCCAGCTTCAGCAGCGATTTTGAATAGTCACTGGCATGATCTGCACCGCCGACAATAACCAGTTTCCGGCCATCGTTGATTTGTGCGTGTGCCTTGATGAGATCATGTAGCCCTTTCTCAGGAACCAGCCGGGCAACCGCCAGAACGAATTTTCCGGGCTTAAGTGAGAAGCGGGCGAGGGCGTCCCCTGGTGCAGTGGGTAAGTCAGGTGCACCATTGGGAATATAGGAAATCCGACGGCTTGCACCTGGAAAGGATTTTTGCAGCCGTTTTGTGAGCGATGGTGATACAGCAATGACATGATTGGCGAACCACATGCCAAATCGTTCGCCCATTCTGAGTACAAAGCGCGGAAAGCGCCCCCATTTTGCGCGCTTATAGTCTTCGCCATGGTGCGTTACTACAACTTTGAGGCCCATGATGCGGGCGAGGGGTGTCAGCAGAGCTGGACCGATCGCATGAATGTGGATGACGTCCATGCCGTCACGGCGGGCAGCCATGATGGCGTTGAAGGTAGATGTTATCGCTTCCCGCCAAACCGAGACCGGCGACGAAACGCTGACCACCGATACACCGCGAAATTTGTAATTTGATTTTTTGACATAAGGCGCGCGAGCGAACACGGTTATTTTGAGATTTGGATCAATACCCTTCACCCGGGGCAACATCTCCTCGCAATGTGTTTCAACACCGCCCATAACGTCCGGAATACCGCGCAGGCCCGTAACTGCTACTTTCATGACAGCATCCCTTCTGCGCATAGCTGCGCCTCTTCGAGTGTATCGGCCGTTCGCATGAAGCTGAGGTCTGATGTCCAGGCCTGGATGAAATTCTGCAGCTTGCCGTAGGAGTTATCGAGTGTGACATGCGGGATGTTGAGCAGTGTCGAAAGGATGTGCCCGTGAAGCCGGTCAGTAACCACCACGCGGCCCGAGGACAAAAGACCAATGCCGCGCTTCAACCGCATCTTGGCAAGACGGTCATATTTCATAGCGCGGGCATTTTCCGGACTTTGGCCAAAATCCATCAGTTTTGACGTTGCTGCCGCTATCCGCATTTGCAGCCGGTCTTCGGTTAGCCAATCGCCGATCTCGACCGCGTATCCGGGGTGGCTGGCTTTGCCCATCACCGATCGTTCGAAATCGGTACGCATCAGATAGTAGAAATCCTGATTCGGAGCCTGCCGCTTCAGCGGCTGAATGTAAAACGCCATGTCGGGGCATAGGAAAACCTCGCACTGAAAATGACATTGGGCAAACTCGAGTGACCTTTGGTCTCTGACGAACAGTGTGAACTTGCCGTGTTTTTCAATGGCCTGCGCAGTCTCATCAACTGCTTCATAATTATCGAAATAGATAGATTGCGGCAGCTGAATGATCCGCTGGTTTGGAAAGCGGGACATAAGTTCAATGCGGAAGTCCTGATGGGATTTCCAGATCGTACCAAAGTTTCCGCCGCCGTGGAGAAAGATGGTACCCTGGCCAATGGCCTGTTCCATTTGATTGGAAACATGTGATTTCAATTTGCTGACATAAGCAGGTGACCGGCCCAGATCGGCAAAAAACTGTTTCTCACCAAGCCATATGGCGGAATCTCCAACATTGGAATGATCAGGAAAATCGAGCAATGCGAAGGGCAGATCGTCAACCAGTGGCTTGATCTGGTTCAATATCTCCTGGCGCAAGTAACGAAGAGTGTTGGTTTCCATCTTGTTCGAGAGAGTGAGTTGTTCAGGCATGGGGGGAAAGCTCCTTTAGGGGAAGGAAATCAGAGACTAAACGGCGATAGGTGGCGGAAATGACCAGCAATGCGGCGCCATAAAAGAGTGCCGCAGCGGCCATGGCGGCGATCAGCGCGCGCCAAGGCAGCGGTTGTCCACCAGAGAATATTTGCAAGGCAGCCCAGAGAAGCAGGCCCATTGCGGTCGAAGCAAAAAATGGTGCCTTGATCGCATCAAAGGTTGTCAACGAACCTATTCCGGATGCTTCTTTCAGGAAATACATCTGCAGCGGGAGCGTCAGATAGGAACGGACAACATAGGCGATGGCCACTGCCGTCAACCCATAAGGCAGGGCGAGCAGCGTTAGGATCAGGGTTAAAACCAATTGTGTGATGGCCAGTGTTCGCTGCCGATGGGTATTACCGACTGCCGAGAGCACCGGCGAAGCAAAAAAGTTCAGCGTGTAGGGGATCGCCATAAACGCGAAAACTTGTGCAAGATCACCGGCTGCTTGCCATTTCGTGCCGAATATGAGCGGTACGAGATCGGGTGCGATGACACCAAATCCGACCAATGCCGGGAATGACAAGGCCGCGCAGATACCGAGCATGGCCTTATAGGCTTGCTTCATTGCCACGGGATTGTCCTGAAGTCTGGAATAGATTTGCAGACCTACGGCGGAAAAAGGCTGGATCGCTGCATTTGCAAACATTTCCGTGGACCGCCATGCCACCCGATAGATACCAACCGCCGCCGCTCCTAGGCTGGCCCCGATCAGCAGGTCCTGTATTCGTACCAGCATCAGGAAAATGATTTGGGCAACAGTCAGGTTGCTGGAGAACGCAAAATTCTGTTTGGCTTGCGGCCAGCTGAACTGGAGTCCGGGGACCCAGCGATAGGAGGCCCAGGCAAGGATCGTACTAACCGTCTCTGCCACGCATCGCTGCACTACCAGCGACCAGATGCCCCAGCCTGACATGGCCGCTGCCACGGCCGCACTGCCGCCAATGATACCAGCCAGTATCGACCGCAGTGCAACTGTCTTATGCCCAAACTCCCGAAGACGCAGCGCAAAATGAGAAGCGCCCAGCGCATTAATCGGCAATGCAAGTGACAATATCTGTAGCGGCTGCGTCAGTCCCGGCTGGTTGAGTAAGTCCGCGAGCAATGGTGCGCAAATCCAGATCAGCGCGACATAGGCAATGGCAATGGCCATATTCGTCCAGAAGATCGTGTTGATCTGCAGGCTGTCTATCTTTTTGGATCGCGCAATCAGCTGCACCAGACCGCCGGTTGCGATGATACGCCCGACTTCGGAAAATACATAGACCATGGCGAATATGCCGATTTCTTCCTTGGTCAACAGCCGGGCCAGCATTATGAAAATGACCAGTGAAAAGACCTGGTCGCTCAGCGCCTTGGCGACGGTCCAGCCCAGTGATGTCTTGGATTTTTTGCGCAATGATTCATCGAACAGTGCCGAGGCATTGTTAGAAAAATCGGTGCTCTTTTCCGTCATGCAAATCTACTCACTGTTAAAGCTGAAATCGGAAACGGCGGCGGCCCAATATCTGGTAACCGGCACGTTGACGGTTCCGGGAGACGAAGCGTTTGAGCTTCAGTCTCTGTGGAATTTCGTAAGATTTGAAACGGCCGGTTCCGATGGCGCTGGGAACGGAGCGCTCCAGTACTGGAAATGGGAAAACCGCAAGATTGGGAATACCGTGAATCCACGACCTGTCCATCTGGTCGTCAATCGGCCGTGTTACGTCGCCGGCATGAGCCAGAAAGCGGTTCGCGCCATTTTTTGTCAACAGATAAGCCTGCGTTCCGAAGCAATAGCCGGAGATTTCGATTAGCCGCGTGGCCCGGCAGATAAAGTCCTTTTGCAATATGCGTGCGGGTGCCGGTTTTTTATAATAAAGCCTGATATAGTCCCGCCCGGCCTCTGCATGATCTTCTGCGATTAGCTGTCGGACAAAGCTCCAGTCAGCCAGTATGTCGTCTTCCAGAATAAGATATTGATCGGCATCATCGTTAATCAACTGCTTCCACAACGCATAATGGCTGGAGTAGCAACCCAGCTCACCTTTGGTGAGTGGCCGCCCCTTGGTGACGATCGCACGGTCCTCATCATAGTGAAGGTCGGGATGCAACATTTCATGCGCATCGAAGAACTTCCATGAAATTGCATCCGGGATAGCGCTGTCGATAAATATACGTCTTCGCTCTGCGGCATTGCGCATACTGACGACGAATATTTTGGTTCTCACTGAGCCACGCGCCATAACAGTTCCTTCATCCACATCGGCCGATGCCGGATATGAAAGTGGTTCGGGTTCGGTCGTTCAAATCCCCAGACCGATTGAATTTTACTGCATTGCACAACGAAGGAGCTAGGTTCTATAAATGCCTGTATTGCGCCGATGGCAAGGCTAAAAATCTAT
Organism: Sphingorhabdus sp. Alg231-15; assembly: GCF_900149705.1. NCBI lineage: Bacteria > Pseudomonadati > Pseudomonadota > Alphaproteobacteria > Sphingomonadales > Sphingorhabdaceae > Sphingorhabdus > Sphingorhabdus sp. Alg231-15. Next base: position 3,315,076 of record NZ_LT703001.1, read on the forward strand.
TCGTCGACGCCACGCAACACATTATCTTCCGCACTGCAAAAAACGGGATAGAATGATTGATCTGAGCTTCTCTGTTGTAATTCCGGTCCATAACAAGGCCCGTCACGTCGCTGCGAGTGTAGCGAGTGCTTTGCAACAGACTCGACCAGCTGAAGAGGTCATCATCATTGATGATGCATCAACGGACGAGAGTGCAGCCATAGTTTCCCGACTGACGGACCCTCGCGTTCGCATGTTGTTTCGGGATATCCCCGGACCAGGCGGATATGCGGCGCGCAATTTGGCAATATCGGAAGCCAACGGGAACTGGATTGCGTTTCTGGATGCGGATGACATCTGGCATCCATCACATCTGGCGGATCTTGCTGACGCCATCGCGAAGGTACCGCAAGCTGGCTGCGCGGCGACACGCTATGAGCATGTTTTTGCCGATCACCGCGCACCAGCGAAAATGACCGAAGCGCTGGCGGCGGTTGATGGGCATGCGGTCGATTTGCGGCAGATTCTGGATATCTGGGTGCATAGCGGAGAATGCCCGATCTGGACCAGCGCAGCGGCCTTTCGCCGCGATGTTCTTGTAAAAGCAGGTCCCTTTCCGGACGGCAAGGCCGTCCGCGGTGGTGACAAGGACATGTGGCTGAGAGCATTGGCCCATGCCCCATTCACTTATGTGCCCAGAGTCAGCGCCGAATTTCATCGCGATACCGATAATAAGGTCAGCAAAACAACCCAGCCCGACAGCATTCCGGTGTTGGTAGAAACAGCCCGCGCGATGATGGCGAAGGCGAACCCGGAAGAAAAGATGCTGCTGCGTAAGCTTATCAATCAGCAGATCGGACTATATGCGCGATTCTCATTCAAGAGCGGTTCGATATCGCGTCAATTCGCGCGCAATCTATGCATGCCGGAGGGGGTAGGGCTTTTTTTTTTGATCGAGGCTGCGCGGCTGATGCCGCCAGCATTGCGGCATAGAATTTACCGGACCGTCAAGGGGATATGATGGTCTGAAGCAGGGGGCAAAAATCAGGGCAAAAGGCAGGGGGCTGTTTATCGAGGAACTGGCGTGCCATGAACAAAATGTCGGAAACACCCCTGCCATTGGACAGGTTTACCGCCGAAGAAACCAATGAACTGATCGATCTGCGCGCAATTGGCCGCGCGTTTCGCAAACATCTGGTGCCGGTAGTCCTGGTTTCGATGCTTGCGATCATTGCTGTAGCTGTGGCCTATTTCATGACCAAACCTAGTTATCTGGCAACCGCGACCATGGTGGTCGAGCGTCAGGCTGAAGAGGTCATTCCGGTCGAGAGTGATAATCCTGTGCTGACAACAGATTCTCCAACGGTGGATACCGCGGTGGAAGTGTTGCAATCCCCGTTCATCGCCGGACGGGTGGTGGATGCCCTGAAGCTGACGGAGGACCCTGAGTTTAATCCTGGTCTCATAAAGGCGGGGGAAAGGACCGTGAGATCGCCAGTGCAGCAGCAGGCCGACCGCGACCGCGCGATCCGAATATTAGGCGGCTCGTTAACTGTCCAGCGGGAGGGTGTGTCTTACGCCATCGCTGTGAGATATGAATCGGAAGATCCCAAAATGGCGGCAAACATCGCCAATGCCACTGTTGACGAATATCTTTTGACCGAGGTTGAGGGCGAGGAAGGGTCGACCCAGCGCAGCGCTGATCTATTGGCGACCAGACTGGAAGAGTTGCGCGGAGAGGTGTTGGCAGCTGAGGCGCAGGTTGCGCGCTATCGTTCGGATGAGGGCCTGTTCGCAGCAACCGATGCAAGCTCCATCACACAGCAGGAACTGTCCGTCCTCAACACCCAGCTGGCTGAAGCGAGAGCCGCTGAAGCCGCCGCCCAATCTCGGCTGGCAACGGCACAGTCTCAAATGTCGCAGGGCTTTTCTGGGGAGGCGCTCGGCGCTGCGTTAGAGTCTGAAGTCGTTGGCGCCTTGCGGTCTCAGCGTGCCGTCTCCAGCGCCGAAGTGGCAAACCTGATCACCCGCTATGGACCCCGGCATCCCAGTCTGATCAAGGCGAAGAGCGAGCTTAGTGACATAGATGTACAGATTGGCGCTGAGGTCGGAAGAATTGTCGCCAGCCTGAAAACCGAAGCGCGGGCAGCGCAAGGACGTACGGCCTCCATTGCATCTTCCATTGCGGGTCTGCAAAATCGGCTCGCGGTAGATAGCGATGCCTCTGTACGGCTGTCCGAACTGGAACGGAACGCGGCTTCGGCTCGCGAATTATATCAGGGGTTTCTTGATCGCTACAAGGAATCACTAGCCCGGCAAGGAACCGAGACGAGCGGCGCGAAAGAAGTTTCTCGCGCTGCCATACCTGTGCTCCCGGTATCACCCAATCCGCTGTTATATTTGGCGTTAGGGCTGGTTGCTGCTGCGGCATCGTCGACCGCTGTTGTTGCAGGACGGGAGTTTCTGGAAAGCGGACTAAGAACCGCCGAAGCCGTAGAGAAGCGGCTCAAGATCAGCGCCTTGGGTTCCATTCCGGAGATTGGCTCGCTGCCGGAGGTCAGGAAGTCTCGCGAGCCAGCGCCTTGGCCTCCGCAATTTCTTATTGATCATCCCAAATCTGCTTTTGCAGAGGCTTTTCGGGCGCTCAAGACGACGTTGGTCATGGCCCCCGGAGCGCATCAGACAAAGATCATCTCCCTGACATCGGCGCTGCCCGGCGAAGGCAAGACAAGTTCGGCCATATGTCTAGCCAGCGCAGCCGCACGATCGGGTATCCGTACTTTGCTGATTGACTGCGATTCCCGCCGCCAAGCTTCATCGCGATCCCTGGCCAAGGCGATAAGCTGCGGCTTGACGGATGTTCTGAATGGCAAAGCATCGCTAAGCGAAGCGATCGTCCATGATTCCGACAGCGGTGTGTATTTTCTTGGCCAAAGACCCGATGAGGAAACCCCATTTGATCTTATGGGGTCGCAGGCCATGTCCGATTTGCTGTCCGAGTTACGCGGTCAATTCCAGTTTGTTGTGCTTGACACCGCGCCAGTTCTGCCGGTTGCAGAATCCAGGATGCTGGCAGCACTTGCAGATATTGTTGTCTTTCTGGTGCAGTGGAAGGAAACGCCGGCCAAGGCGGCCGAGATCGGTCTGCATCAGCTGGATGCGGTCGGCGCTAATGTTGCAGGGGTTGTACTGAGCCGGGTCGATGTTGTCGAACAGGCGCGCACAGGTTTTGGTGACGCGGGGCTCTACTTCAAACGCTACAAGGAATATTACGCTTAAGGCGGGTCGTTTTGGCAATAATCCTCTCACATACCGACAGGACATTCTAATGAGCGGTAGCGATCTGGGCGGTGCACCATCCCTGCCGTTACCGCTCTTGGTGCTGGTTGCGGTCTTGATGGCGGCGCCGATGGTCCTCGCCCTCAAAAAAGTACAGGGCTATCCGGCGCGATTTGTTATTCTCGCCATTTGGTTGCGCTACATCATGAGCGCTTTTCATGAGGTGACATTCTCACCAGTTGTCGCTGGACTGAGCCTGAATGCGCTGGGCTCAGTGGCGGTTGCTGGAATCGGGCTGTTACTGCTCAATCCACGGCACTTGCTGTTCAAACCGCTAATGCCAGTCTATGCTCTGATTCTGCTTTCCCTAATAAGTGCAGCGGCAAATGACGGTCTGTTCACCGCATTGAATGCGGCGGTCAAGCACGTCTATTTTCTGGTGTTGATGGTCGCTGTTTACCGAGCCCTGCTGGACAATGGCGGTGCGCGATTTTTCTCGCCGTTGCTCTGGGCCTTTGCACCTCTTGTGGTCTTTCAGTTGCTATCCATTGGATTGGGCGCGGTGAAAGCATCCGAATTTGATGGCTCGAGCAGCTATATCGGTGGTTATAATCACGAAGCAACTTTCTCCATAGCGATGGCGACCTTTTTTATAGTCGCCTGTTTTGCAACGACTTTGCCACGTGTGATTCAAGCTTTGTTGTCCGCCGGATTGCTGGGCGGTATTATTCTCGCGAATTACCGAACCACGATGCTTGCTGTTTTGCCATTGGCCGCCATTCAGATGGTCAGTAGCGCCATGTTTTCCTTTGTGCGGGAACAGCGCGTGATTTTAGCGGTCATCCTGTCATTACTGATGTTGGTCGGTCTATTTATATTGGCCGGCTTTTCAGCGGAACGTTTCAATGATCTGGCCGTGTTCTTCGGTGATCCCGGCCAGTATATAAAACCACAGGCGGAGTTTTCGTTTGACGAGCGGCGCCTGTTGTCAGGCAGATTTTATATCTGGTCAGGCTATATTTACGCATGGATGGAAGGATCGACACTCAATCATATGATTGGTTTCGGCCCGGACAGCTGGGAGGAGATATTCAAAGTCTATCCCCATAATACCATTGTCGCTTATCTCTACGAATTGGGTTGGGCTGGCGTCTTTCTGTTGCTGATGTTCTGGATTATGATGTTCAATCTGGCAATCAAAGCACCTGTTGAGGATCGCGCAACATTGGTGTTTGCGCATTTGTCATTCCTTTTCATGAACTTGGCAACCATGGCCCTGTGGCAAATTGAAGGTGTAATTTTTTATGCCATTATTTGTGGTTTTTCGCTATTCAGGAAAGTGGAAACAGGGGCTGTCAAACGCCATTGGAAAGCGAGCTTGCACCCTGTGTGACTCTGATAAATCGGAGTTGTTGGAACAGGGAGGCATGTGTGGACAAAAAGGCAGACAATGCTCACAGGCCCGACCCTTCGGTTATTTCCGATGACCTGGTTAGTCCCAGAGTCTATAAAGATCGCGAGCGCAAACTCGGTGATCGCGAAGCTGAAAGCACGAATTCAGCAGAGCCCTGGGCCGAATCATCTGCTTCGGAGAGAGCGGAACAGCTGCCCTATAAAATGTGGATCATCGGCCTTGCGGGGCTGTTTGTTTGGGCCATTATTGTAGCCGCAGTTTTGCTCTTTTTCACTTGACCGCATACTTATCCCGTCACCCCGAATTCTGTGCATCATATCGCCGAAACGTTTTGCGGATCGGCGGGACTTGCTAGTAAATCCTGGATGTCCCCCCCATCCGAGGCAGGTTTTTTGCGGCCAAAGATTCTCTTTATTATCAACTCTCTGACCGGCGGTGGCGCTGAGCGGGTCATGGCCGCGCTGCTCAGCCACTCGGCGGGCTATCGTGAACAATATGATATTGCTCTGGCGCTGCTCGATGACGAACCGCAAGCTTATGAGATACCTGACTGGATCACGGTTCACCAATTGGATTGCGGTGGCAGTCTATGGCAGTCTGTTCGGCAAGTACGTGCGCTCGAAAGATCGCTACAGCCTTCGGTAACCCTCAGTTTTCTAACCCGCGCCAATGTCGCCAACTGGGCCAGCAGGGCTGCCAGGCGCAAACCGTGGATCATTAGCGAGCGAGTGAATACCAGCGCCCATCTGGGTCACGGATTTTCCGGCAGGCTGAGCCGCGGTCTGGTAAGCTTATCCTATCGGCAGGCAACCTGTGTCATTGCCGTCTCGCAGGGCGTAGCTGATGACCTATCGAGTAATTTCGCAGTGCCCACGAAGAAAATCAGTGTCATTGCGAACCCTGTCGACGTTACACGGATATCCCGGCTGGCGCTCGAAAAGCATCCTGTCCACACGCACGAGCCGTATATTGTGGCGATCGGCCGCTTGGTCGAAAACAAGAATTTCCGATTGTTGATTGATGCTTTTTCAGCGGCGTCGGTGCCCGAAAAGCTGATCATCATCGGTGACGGCCCACTGCGCTCTGTACTGGAAAAGCAAATAGCGGATCATGGCTTGCAGGACCGGATCATTCTGACCGGATTCATTTCCAACCCTTTTCCGTTGCTGGCCGGAGCGCAGTTTTTTGTGTTGCCATCTAATGCGGAGGGGTTTCCCAATGGCTTGGTCGAGGCAATGAGCACCGGAACGGCGGTCATTTCGACAAACTGTAGATCCGGTCCATCCGAAATTCTGGCGCGACAGAGTAATATGACCGTCGAACGGATGACGCCGGTGGATTTTGGGGTCCTGGTTCCCTGTGACGAGATTGAACCTATGGCCGATTCTTTGCTCTATTTACAGGACGATGCGGTCCGCAAACGACTGGCTCGGCTCGCTTTGGCGCGCACCAAAGACTATACACCGGAAAAGGCGGCACAGCATTACTGGCATGTGATAGGCAATGCCCACGCTGCTGCGTAGCTGATCATATCAGGCAGTTGTTTAACCTTGGGGCTATGCAAGGAATTGAAGCGGATATGCATCAATCTGGCCTCGTGACTTTTGTTCCTGTTCGGGCGGTTAGCAATAGAGTTTTTGTGCCGTCAAAGGTGCTTTTTTTGCCCTTGATTCTGGCCACCTTGTTTCCGACCGACGCTCACGCGCAGCAGTCTGACATATTGGAGGATTTTCGTGATGAAAGCCTTCAGTTCAAGCGCAGCGAACAGCTTGGCGTACGGGATCGCTCGCAGCCAGAATTTGATCCTGTCCCGTACCGGATTGATGGAGTGGAAATAATGCCCAGCATCAATATTGACGCTTTTTATGATAGCAATATCTTTGCTGTGAACGATGCCAGCGACGATTTGATTATACGGGTCAGGCCGAAGCTTACCGCTTCAACCAAGTTCGGAAATTTCAACATAACCACCGCCGCCGAAGTTGATCACCGGCAGTATCTCAGCACCGATAGCCAGAGTACTACCGACTTCACATTGGGGCTACGTGGTCGTTACGATATCAGCCGTGAGAGTCAGATTTACATCGGTACCCGCAATGGCCAGAAGACCGAAGACAGAACCGATCCGGCATCTCCGCTGAACCTTCAGGAGCCCGTTCAATACCGGTTTGCTTCTGCCTTTTTCGGAGCCGCACAGAATTTTAACCGATTACGGATCGCAGCGCGTGCCGGTGTAGAAAAGCGCAACTATGAAGATGGACGTGATGGGCTCGACGCTCTTGTCGATCAGGACTTTCGCAACCGCACATTGTGGACCGGCGATCTAGGCGCGGAATTTGCGGTCAACCCAGATATATCGGTTTTTGTGAACGGCAGCGTCAATCGACGCGATTATGTTAGCCAGCCGCCATCACTGCCTTCCCGAGATTCAGAAGGATATGAAATTACGGCCGGCACAAGTTTTCAGCTGAGCAAGTTGATCCGCTCGGAAATTGGTATCGGCTATTTTCAGCAAGATTTCGAAGATGCGGGTTTTGATGATGTTGACGGTTTTGCAATTCGGGGGAAGTTGGAATATTTTGTCACGCCGCTCGTGACTCTGACAGCGCGCGCCAATCGTGGTGTCGAGGAATCATCAACTTTGGGATCAGGCGCTTTCGTCGCAACATCTGTTTCGCTGACGGCAGACTATGAGCTTCTGCGCAATCTGATCGTTACGGCCAGTGTCAGTTACGAACAGGACCGTTTTCAAGACATCGACCGGGACTATGATATTACAGGGGCCGCGATGGGTGTCGAATGGCGTCTGGCACCGCGCTATTCGTTGCATGCACGATATGATTTTCGCGACCAGGATGCTTCTGGAACATTCCCGGGGCGTGCATTTTCACGGCATCGTTTTCTGGTCGGCATCACGATTGCAGGAATGTGATATGATCACCTATCTGAACCGTCGAACCTTTGTTTCCGTCATTGCTTTGGCATCTCTCGCCGGATGTTCCCGTAGCGTAAAAGCGGCGACGATTGAGGGCAGGACGTTTCAAGGTGACGGTTCTGGAGAGGGGTTGAGAGCACAATCGGGGCTGGTGATCAGGAATTCCAAATTTCTCAATCTGGGGAACGGTGCGATACGGGTGAATGTTGCAACTGACGGGTTGGTAGTCGAGCAGGCGGAAGGCAGGAATCTATATCGGTTCCTAGAAAACACCGCATCCAATCGCTCCACGCCGGCCTCACTTACAAATTTCACACTGCGGCGGATTATGGGTGCCGATATCAGACGTGCCATGACCCGCATTCGCTATGGGTCGCGAGATGGTCTGATCGAAGATGTTATTGCGCGAGCAAGCGACAATACCGAACGTTACTGCGCCGGTTTTGTCCTTGATGATGAAGCACGTGAGATTATTTATCGGCGATGCGAGGCGCATGGCTTTGTTGAACGGAGCCGGTCGAGCGATGATTATTGGAATGGCGATGGCTTTTCTGACGAGCGAGGCAATAAAGCGATCCAATATCTCGGTTGCATTGCCACTGGCAGCAGCGACGGCGGCTTTGATTTGAAATCAACGGAAGTCCGGCTGGTCGATTGTGTGGCCAAGGATAACAAACGGAATTTTCGTTTTTGGGGCAATGGTCTAGTCGAAAACTGCCGCAGCGAAGATCCTCGGTCATATGGTGGGTCCGGCAGGCCAAGCCATTTCTCTTTCCATGGCGGGACTGCCAAATATGTTATCGATCGCCCGGTTGTGCGTGCTGCATCGGATAATGATGCGCCGGTTTTCCTATTTGACAATGACACACCCGCTAACGTCGAAATCCGCAATGCAGATATCGACGCGCCTAGTGCACCGCTCGTTCTTGCTGAAAATAGCGAGCCGAACATTACGTGGGTTCCTCCGCGTGACGAACAGAATATCCGGACTGCTGAATAATTCCGCTCCAAAAATCCTGTCCTACAAGAGCATCAATCGGCTATGCTATTGGCTAAGCAGGATGGATGCAGCGACCATTTAAACAGATCGCGGAAATCGGAAAACTGGGTAGGCGATTCTGTTTATGATTGCAGAAACTCAGGCAAAAAAACTGGAGTGAAAAATCCCCGATTTCGCTCTTGAAAATTTCGGCCATAACTCGCGCCTCTGGCTGGAAACCGTCACTCTATAAGTGAGAACTGTGTGAACTTTGCGCTTAATTGGTCGATTAAATTGTCAATTGCAACCTTGTCGCGAGAATGGCATAGTAGCTTTATAGCTGGGAGAGACGGCAAATGGCTACGCAGATGGCAGAAAAAAACAGCACCGGTGCACAGGCACCGACAGAGACGGTCGATGTTTTGATCGTTGGAGCGGGTATTTCCGGTATCGGTATGGCAGTCCATCTGCGCGACAAATGTCCGGGTAAGAGCTTCGCCTTGGTCGAACGCCGCGAAGAAATTGGCGGAACGTGGAACCTTTTCCAATATCCGGGAATACGCTCTGACAGCGATATGCACACATTAGGCTATAAATTCGAGCCATGGACAGAGCAAAAGGCTATCGCTGATGGCCCTTCGATTATGAACTACCTACACCGGATCAAGGCGAAACATGATCTGGAAAAGCACATATGTTTTGGTCACAAGGTGCTGAGCGCGAGTTGGTCAAGTGAAGAGGCCCGCTGGACAGTGACTGCCGAAAAATCGGACGGCAGTCAGACCGTTATGTATGCCAATTTTCTTTATATGGGGTCTGGCTATTATGATTATGATCAGGGTTATGACGCGAAGATAGCGGGTATCGAAAACTTCAAGGGGGATGTTGTCCATCCCCAATTTTGGCCCAAGGAACTGGACTATAGCGACAAAAAGATCGTGATTATCGGCAGCGGTGCAACGGCGGTGACTATTGTCCCCGTGATGGCCGAGAAGGCATCGCATGTCACCATGTTGCAGCGTACCCCAACTTGGTATTTCGCTCGCGACGCGAAGGACCATCTCGCCAATTTCCTGCGTAAGATCATGCCCGATCAGTGGGCCTATAATATCATCCGCTGGAAAAACGTGAAAATGCAGGACATCACGTTCAATATGGCACGGAATAAGCCTGAGAAAATCGTCAAAAAGCTGGAGAAACCGCTCAAGAAAGAGCTGGGCGACAAGTATAACAAGGAAGATTATACCCCACCTTATGGACCATGGGAGCAGCGCCTCTGTCTTGTTCCGGATAGCGACATGTTCAAGGCGATCAGCTCTGGAGCAGCGGATGTCAAAACCGGTCATATCGAGACTGTGACCGCTGATGGCATCAAGCTGAAATCGGGTGAAAAACTGGACGCGGACGTGATTGTTACCGCTACGGGTCTGAAATTGGCGGTTGCCGGCAAGGTCGCGTTTGAAGTCGATGGTAAGGCTGTGAATTGGCCGGAACATTATTATTATAAAGGCTGCATGTTCTCCGATATACCGAATATGGCGATTGTCTTTGGCTATCTGAACGCATCCTGGACGCTCAAGGCCGATATTGTCTCGGAATATGTCTGCCGGATGCTTAATCATATGGACGCTACCAGCACACGGATCGCCAATCCTGTGTTGACCGAAAACCTTGAAGATGAAGAGCTATTTGATTTTTCTTCCGGCTATATCAAACGCGCTATCAATGAGCTGCCGCGCAACAGCACGATGATGCCTTGGAAGCTGAATCAGGACTATCTGTTTGATAAGAAGGTCCTGCTCAATGAAGCCATTGATGACGGTGTGATTCAGTTTTACGGGCCAAATAGCCAATCGACAACGGATTCTGAACCGGCGCTCGAAGCGGCGGAATAATTCTAATTTTTGCATGAATGCCTTGTAATTAACATTAATGTTAGTAAGTTAGTTTCATGAAAAATGAAATTCTAGATGTCCTGATCGTTGGCGCTGGCTTGTCCGGCATTGGTGCAGCGGTTCACCTGTCCAAGCGTTGCCCTGGAAAAAACTTCGCAATTGTCGAGGGGCGTGAACGCCTGGGCGGGACCTGGGACTTGTTTCGCTATCCGGGCATTCGTTCGGACAGTGACATGTACACTTTAGGCTATAACTTCAAACCCTGGACCGCGCGCAAGGCGATTGCCGACGCGCCCACAATTCTAACCTATTTGCGGGAAACTGTAGAAGAGTATGGGCTCGAAGAGCATATTCGTTACGAGCGCAAGGTTACCGATGCGAGTTGGTCGAGCGAAACCGCCCGGTGGACGGTCAGCCTGATCCATGGTGATGGCACGACGAGCGAGATTGAATGTAACTTCCTTTTCATGTGCTCTGGCTATTACAGCTATAAAGGCGGATACAAGCCTGACTTCAAAGGGCAGGATGAATTTGCCGGACCGATCATTCATCCTCAGGAATGGCCTGAGGATTTGGATTACGCTGGCAAGAAAGTAGTTGTCATTGGCAGTGGCGCCACTGCAGTGACGCTGGTCCCGTCGATGGCGGAGACCGCAGAACATGTTACCATGTTACAGCGATCGCCAACTTATATCGTATCGCGTCCCGCCGAGGATAAATTTGCGCTGGCTCTTCGCAAATTCTTACCGAGCAAATTGGCTTATGGTGTGACCCGCTGGCGCAATGTTCTCTATCAACTCTTCACATTTAATCTCGCGCGGAGCAAGCCGGCTGGTTTTAAAAAGACCCTGCTAGACATGGTGCGCGAGGAGATGGGTGAGGGTGTTGACATGAAGCACTTCACACCAAGCTATAACCCATGGGATCAGCGACTATGTCTAGTTCCTGACAGTGATCTGTTCCGGTCACTCAAGTCGGGTAAGGCGTCGATTGTGACTGACCACATCGAACGATTTGTTTCAGATGGAATATTGCTAAAATCCGGCGAGAAAATTGAAGCCGATATCATTATCACTGCAACCGGATTGCAGCTCGTAAATGGCGGCCACACTGCGTTTAAGATCGACGGTGACCCTGTCCATTTCGGCTCGCGCTTCAACTATAAGGGAGTGATGTTCTCTGACGTACCCAATCTGGCGATGACATTTGGTTATACCAATGCGAGCTGGACACTGAAAGCTGATCTGACCAGCGAATATATTTGCCGTTTGATCAACTTAATGGATCGCAAAGACGCTCAAATTGCCTATCCGCACCCGACAGATCCGGAGTCGATGGTTCCTGAAACCATAGTAGATTTCTCCTCGGGCTATATTGAACGGGCCGCTGCGGATTTGCCGAAACAGGGTCAGAAAAAGCCGTGGCGATTGAACCAGAATTACGCAAAGGATATCATCAATTTGCGTCATAGGACGGTGGATGATGGTGTGATGGTGTTTGCGAAAGCTGGTAGCAAATCGGTTGATTTGGAGCAAAAAGGTCAAAAGAAGGAAGCAGTTGCGGCGTAATTAGGTTCTCGCACTGCGGCAATTCTGTCGCTATAACACCGTCATGACTGATTTTGCGAAATTGATAGAGGCCGACAAGGGCCAGCCAGCACGTACTATCCAGATTTTGGATGTGAAGAATTTTGAAGACTGGCTGAAAGACCAGTCCGAGAGTGTCCGCAGCATCGTGAAGGCCTATAAATTTGTTGCCAATCCGAAATCATTTCTGATTCTTCCTATTGCATCAAGCAAAGGCCAAAAAGACAAATCAGAGCAAGGTGATTTCACGGTTGTGGCTGGAGTGAAGAACCACAAAAAGCTCGATCCCTGGGCGTTGGCCAAATTGGGAGGAAAGCTGCCTGAAGGAAAATATCGCCTGAAAGGGGCTAGTGCCAAAGGTGGCCTGTTTAGCTGGCTGATCCCGCAGCATAGCTTTGAGCGGTACAAGGAAGTTGAAAATAAGCAGGGACCTAGCGTTCTGCTGGTTAAAGAAGAGATTTCCAAAGTTGATGAAGCGGTGCGTCAGGCGGACGCTACAGCGCTGGTTCGCGATATGGTGAACACGCCCGCTGCTGACATGGGGCCAGACAAGATTGAGGATATTGTTGAAAAACTGGCTGATAAGCATGACGCGGATCTGAAAGTTACGCGTGGCGATACGCTAGAAAAACATTTTCCGATGATTCACGGTGTCGGCAAGGCAGCCATGCGCGAACATGCACCTCGCTTGATCGAACTCAAATGGGGCAAGGCTGATGCCCCCAAGATCGCGATTGTAGGCAAAGGCGTAACCTTTGATAGCGGAGGACTTTCAATGAAGTCGCCTGCGGGCATGTTGATCATGAAGAAAGACATGGGTGGAGCGGCTCATGCAATTGCGCTGGCGAAGATGATCATGGAAGGAAATCTGCCAGTTCAACTCCACCTGCTTGTACCAGCAGTTGAAAATTCGGTTGACGGTCATGCACTCCGTCCCGGTGACATCCTGAACAGTCGCAAAGGTTTGACCGTGGAAATTGGCAATACGGATGCTGAGGGGCGTTTGGTGCTTGGTGATGCATTAACGCTTGCCGGTGAGGAAGAGCCGGAACTTATTATTGATTTTGCAACGCTGACCGGTGCGGCGCGTGTTGCATTGGGGCCTGACTTGCCGGCCTTGTTTTGCAACAACGATGATATGGCCGCTGGTTTAATCGAAAGCGGGGAAGAGGAAGATGATCCGCTGTGGCGAATGCCTCTCTGGTCGCGCTATGAATATCGTCTCAACAGCCCGATTGCAGATACAAATAACGTCGCTACCGGCTCTTTTGCAGGCTGTATTACGGCTGCCCTGTTTCTGAAGAAATTTGTGCCAAAAAACACTCCCTGGGCCCATTTCGACACCTATGCTTGGCGTCCCGCAAGCAAGGCAGGGCGACCGAAAGGTGGAGAAGCGCTGGGTTTGCGTGCGAGCTGGACTTATCTGAAGGCACGTTACGACAAATAGCCGAATTCAGTCGCAGCTTGATCAACTGGCCGCTTCTCGTTTAAGGGCGGCTATATTGTAACAGCTTTGTCATAAAGCGCTCAAGTCGCGCAGCGGCGGTAAAGCCGCAAATGGGGTAGATGAGAAACATGAATATTGTCGGGGATATGAAAACCGGGGACATGGCGGCACGCGCGAAGTTTTCGCTGCACGGTCCCGAAGAGGATTTTGATCCACGGACAACTGCGCATCGCGGCGATTTGGCGGATATCGCCTTGGCGGGCAAATTGTTCGCACCACATTATGCGGAAACAATGCCGATGCGTTGTGCTGCTCCGAAAGCGATGATCCGCAAGCAAGGCAGCAAAAATCATGTCGCGGTGTCTGAACTGCTGCATGGCGAAGATTTTCATATGCTGGATGTCGTTGGCGACTGGGCTTGGGGCTATTGTGATCATGATAATTATGTTGGTTACGTACCCGTGCATGCATTGCAGCATCAACGTAAGACGGCGCAGCCTACACATCTGATTTCAGCGCGAGCAGCGCTGATTTTCATAGAACCCGACGTCAAGGCAGGCGTGATGAAGCGACTGCCAATGGGCGCGAAATTGGCATGTGGTACACTCAGTGATTGCGGCAATTTTTTGCAGGCAGGCAAAGGCTTTGTGCATGTTCGCCATGTTCAGGAAATTGGCGCTAAGCCGGTTTTTGACGGTAAAAATAACACCGTTGGATTTGCTGAACAGCTCATTGGTGCGCCATATTTGTGGGGTGGCAGGAGCGGTGACGGCCTTGATTGCTCCGGCCTCGTTCAGATGGTGCTTGGTTTGACTGGTCAGTCTGCCCCGAGAGATGCTGATCAGCAGATGAAAGCTGTCGGCACGGAACTCTCCAAGGATGACGACCTGAAACGGGGCGATCTTGTCTTTTTCCCCGATCATGTCGGTATAATGGCCGATGACAGCGAGATTATTCATGCCAACATCCATTGGATGCAAGTGTGCGCAGAACCGCTCGGTGATGTCGTAGCACGTTTTGATGTGGATTCACCGATATCGTCGCGTAAGCGGCTCAGTTGATGATCATATTGGTGATGGATCATGACATATAGTGTCTTCATTGATGGAGCGGCTGGGACAACGGGCCTGGAGATAGCGGATCGCTTGAGCAATCGCTCGGAATTCAATCTTACGCAGCTGCCGGATGCCAAGCGCAAAGACACGTCGGCTCGGCGTGAAGCGATTAATGATAGCGACTTTGTCATCCTGTGTTTGCCTGATGAAGCAGCAAGGGAGGCGGTATCGCTGGTCGGAAATGATCAGACCCGTGTCATCGATGCATCATCGGCGCACCGGATCGCGCCCGATTGGGTCTTTGGATTTGCTGAATTTAGACATGGTCAGCGGGAGCGCATCGCCGGAGCAAGATTTGTGTCTAATCCCGGTTGCTATCCCACGGGGTTTCTCGGCCTCGTTAACCCCCTTATCGCTAGTGGGCTCCTGCCCACGGACTGGCCGTATACCGTCAATGCCGTATCCGGTTACTCTGGCGGTGGGAAAGCGTTGATTGAACGCTTTGAGCGGGAACCGGATATCGGATTTCGAGGTTACGGCTTGGCTCTTGATCATAAACATATGCCAGAGATGAAGCGCCACGCTGGCCTGACCCATGATGTGATTTTTGCGCCATCGGTGGTGCGTGCCTATCGCGGAATGATTGTTGAGGTTCCGCTAAACCTGGCCGCAATGGATGTTGCCGCAAAAGCGGGCGACTTGCTGGATGCATTGAGATTGCATTACGAAGGCTCTCCGATTGTCGGTGTACATGATGGGACTGGTCTCGACGAACTGTTGCTCAGTGAGAATGACCCGGCCACCGACCGGCTTGAGCTCCATGTTTGTGGTGAGGCAACCGGCGATCATGTGCGGCTTGTGGCCAAGCTTGATAATCTTGGCAAAGGGGCAGCAGGAAGTACGGTTCAGGACCTGAACATCATGGCTGGTCTCGATGAGACCTTGGGTCTGCGTCTTTAAGCTATTCCGATCTATTCGGAGCCGCCGCTATCTCTGTCAGGTCTTAGACTGCTTCCTGCCCGTCCGCTGCGAAAGGACGTGAACCAGGTGACTGGGTTAAGACTTGTCGTGCCATCAAGCGAGAAGGTGATGAATTCTGCCCGCCCTCCAATATTTTCTGCAGGAATGACACCGTCCAGCCCGCGCGGGCTTGCAACACGGCTATCAGCAGATAGGTCGCGATTGTCACCAAGCAGATAGACGTGGTTTTCCGGGATGATGATTGGATCAACATCATCGGTCATTTGAGGGCCCAGATCTATGATATCATAGCTTACGCCATTTGGTAGCGTTTCACGAACAATGGGGAGCATACATACGGCATCGCCATTTGCATCAGTATCGCGCAAACCGGGGAATTCCTGACCGCCGCATGGGGCATTGGCATCTATTGGCAATTGCAAGTCTGGCTGTATCTCTTGTTTAACTGGCGTTCCATTGAGAAAAACCTGACCGCCGCGCAATTCCAGCGTATCTCCCGGCAATCCGATAACCCTTTTGATATAGTCGCTGCTTTGATCTTTTGGGGTGAGAATAACGATATCTCCACGCTCCGGCAAAGACCCGAAAAGTCGCCCTTCCATCCGCGGCAATATGTGAAAAGTGGGCGACACCCAAGACCAACCATAGGCATATTTGCTTACGATCAGACGATCGCCTACCAAGAGACCCGGCATCATCGACACTGACGGAATATAAAATGGTTTGGCGACGAGGCTATGGAAAGCCAAAACGGCAAGCAGTAAAAGGCCAATACTTTTGGCCTCGCCGACCCAATCGGTTTTCTCTTTTTCGGATCCCCCAGACTTAATTGCCTGATCATCCGCCTTTTCTACAGCCATATTCTGTTTTCTTCTTCTATTGCCTTCACCGTGATCTCTCAGCGTGTGGGCATCGCCTCTATAATTACGAACGCTTGGGCCCATGGATGATCGTCAGTGAGTGTGAGATGAACGATAGCATCATATCCGGCGGGTGTAAGGGCGTCGAGGCGTTTTTTTGCTCCGCCGGAAAGCGCCAATGTCGGAGCCCCGCTTTTAGCGTTGACGACGCCGATGTCTTTCATGAATACGCCAGCTTTGAAGCCAGTTCCAACCGCCTTGGAATAGGCTTCCTTGGCCGCGAAGCGCTTCGCGTAGGTACCAGCCTTCGTAAACGGTCGTCGAGCAGCCTTCGCGCGTTCGATCTCAGTAAAAACGCGCTTCTCAAAACGTTCGCCAAAGCGATCCAGGGAATTCTGGATCCGTTCAATATTACAAAGGTCTGAGCCTAGTCCAATAATCATGATCAGATAATCACCGCGCATCGTCCATTAACGTACGCATTTGCCTGATGCTTCCGGCCAGACCGCCGAAAATTGCTTCGCCAACCAGGAAATGACCGATATTCAATTCGACCAATTGGGGGATGGCTGCGATGGGAACAACATTCTCGAAAGTCAGGCCATGTCCGGCATGCGGCTCGATGCCGTTTTTAGCGGCGAGTGCAGCTGCGTCGCTGATCCGGCGCAGTTCCTTTTCGCGTTCGGTGCCACTGACATGCGCATAATGACCGGTGTGAAACTCGACCACCGGTGCGCCGAGATGGATCGCCGCTTCGATCTGACGTGGGTCCGGTTCGATGAATAGACTGACGCGAATATTGGCGTTGCGCAGCTGCCCGACAAAATCCTTCAACCGGTTATGCTGACCCGCAGCATCCAGGCCACCCTCAGTTGTGCGTTCTTCTCGATTTTCCGGTACGATACAGGCTGCATGTGGTTTGTGACGTAGTGCAATGTCCAGCATTTCATCTGTAGCCGCCATTTCAAGGTTTAGCGGAATAGAAAGCTTGTCCATCAACTCAATCAGGTCGCCATCGCGGATGTGCCGCCGATCTTCGCGCAAGTGAGCGGTGATGCCATCTGCCCCGGCTTCTGCCGCTATGGTTGCCGCCCGAACGGGTTCCGGATGATCTCCTCCACGAGCGTTGCGAATGGTAGCAACATGGTCAATATTGACGCCCAGTCTAAGATGTGACGCTTGATTCATGATTGGCGGCTGCCAGGCTTTGTCGTCGGAACAGCGGCCAGCTCGGCAGGTACATCCTCATCGGCATAGGAAGGTACTTCCAATGCGATCAAGGGATAGAATGGGACATCAAAACTTGCTGTCCCATTCGAGCGGTCGACCAACGCGCCTGCTGCGATCACGTCGCCGCCAGCTTCACCTATCGCCTTTATGGCTTCACGTGACGATAGGCCCGTGGTGACAACATCTTCCATCATCAGCACTTTTTGGCCAGGCTCCAAACGGAAACCGCGCCGCAGTTCGAACGTACCTTCGGGGCGCTCGAGGAATATTGCTTCCTTGCCAAGGGCTCTGCCCATTTCGTGACCCACGATGACGCCCCCCATGGCCGGAGAGACGACAATCTCGATGGCATTCCGAATATTCTCAGGCATTTTGGACACAAGTGCATTGGCCAGTCTCGCACCACGTGCTGGATCCATAAGTACTCGGGCGCATTGCAGATATTGTGCGCTATGCCGACCAGATGACAATATGAAATGCCCTTCCAAAAGGGCATCGCTGGCGCGGAATTCGTCCAATATTTCGTTCTCGGTCAAGGTTTTTGTTCCGTCCTTTCTGGTTTCTATATCCGAAATGGGTTCATCTTGGTTTTAATGAAAGCCCAAAAACTTAAAAAATATGCGTAGAGTAGCTTGAGGCTTGCGACAACCCTGCTTATAAGCCGCTCCAAACGGGATGTTTCAGGTTAGTCGGGTTGGTGTCCAAATGGGCATATTTACCAGAATATCTGGGCGGTATATGGGCTGAAAACGACCGGAAATTAGGGCTTAGATAAGGTTGAGCAAGTAATGACTCATTATGTGAAAGCATGGATTCTGGCATTGGGCCTGATTCTCACACCGGCAACAGCAATGGCGCAAGATGCGCTGCCGGCAGCGCCAGGAGCGGAAGCCGCGCCGGCAGAGGCCAGTGCAGATACAGAAGTACCTGCAGTTGAAGCTGCTCCAACATCTGGCCTTGACCCTGAACTTTATACGCCGATGAAACCGACAGAGGGTGTCGGAATGCCGGTCGATGGCGGTCTCGACTTTCAACCGCAGGTAAGTGAAACGGGTAAGCAGGCGAAATGGATTAACAACGTCATTTTGTTGCCGATCATGACCGTTATCTGCCTGTTTGTGTTGGCATTGCTGTTTATCGTGATGATCCGGTTCCGCCGGGGCGCCAATCCGGAGCCATCCAAGACCACTCATAATACATTTATCGAGATTGTCTGGACCGTGATTCCTGTCTTGATTTTGCTGGTTATTGCTGTTCCCTCCATCAGCCTGCTGGCGAAGCAGTTTGAGCCTGCGCCCGAGGATGCACTCACGGTGAAGGTGACCGGCTACCAGTGGTATTGGGGGTACAACTATCCGGACAATGGCGATTTTGAAATCATCTCCAACATGCTGCCTGAAGACGAGGCGAATGCGCGCGGAGAGCCTTTCCAGCTGGCAGTGGATAATCGGATGGTGATTCCGGTCGGCAAACCGGTTAAAATGTTGATCACCGGTGCTGATGTTATTCACAGTTTCGCAATACCGGCGGCATGGTTCAAGCTTGATGCTGTACCCGGCCGGATCAATGAAAAAGTGCTGCAGATCGATGAAGTTGGTGTCTACTATGGCCAATGTTCCGAGCTTTGTGGCGCACGGCATGGTTTCATGCCTATCACGGTTGAAGTTCTGCCAGAGGACAAGTTTAACGACTGGGTTCGCGCTAACGGCGGAACCGTAAAAGGTGAAGAGGCTGCGGAAGAGGGCGAAGCGGAAGCAGATGCTGACGCAGAAACCGCATCTGACGAGACGACAACAGAAGGCGCGCCTGCTGATGCAGCCGCCGCTGTAAACTAAGGGATACGCAAGCGATGACAACTATTGCAGCAGACGGTCAGATTGTGGATGATCACGCACATGACGCAGATCACAAGCCGGCCTTTTTTCAACGCTGGTTCATGTCGACCAATCACAAAGATATTGGTACACTTTATCTGATTTTTGCGATTATTGCCGGTATTATTGGCGGCGCTATCTCCGGCATGATGCGGATGGAGCTCGCTGAACCTGGCATCCAGTATCTCTCTGGCTGGGTAGGAGCAGGGGCTTCAATGGATGAAGCGCTTCATCTCTGGAATGTGCTGATAACTGCGCATGGCTTGATCATGGTGTTCTTCATGGTCATGCCGGCGATGATCGGCGGTTTTGGTAACTGGTTCGTACCGTTGATGATTGGTGCGCCAGACATGGCGTTCCCGCGCATGAACAATGTTAGTTTCTGGCTGCTTATTCCTGCATTTCTGTTGCTATTGGGATCGGCATTTGTCCCTGGAGGAACAGGCGACGGAGCCGGAACCGGCTGGACTGTATATGCGCCGCTTTCTACCAGTGGTTCCGTTGGGCCCGCAGTGGATATGGCCATTCTCTCGCTCCATCTTGCCGGTGCCAGTTCCATTCTCGGTGCGGTGAACTTCATTACAACCATTTTGAACATGCGTGCACCAGGCATGACGCTGCATAAAATGCCGCTTTTTGTATGGTCAGTTTTGGTGACGGCTTTCTTGCTGCTTCTGGCTCTTCCAGTGCTGGCTGCCGCAATCACAATGCTGCTGACGGATCGTAACTTCGGGACGACATTCTTTGACGCCGCCGGTGGTGGTGATCCGGTGCTTTATCAGCATCTCTTCTGGTTTTTCGGTCACCCTGAAGTGTATATCATGATCTTGCCCGGTTTCGGCATGGTCAGCCACATTATCTCAACCTTCTCGCGCAAGCCTATCTTCGGTTATCTTGGCATGGCCTATGCCATGGTGGCAATTGGCGTGGTCGGCTTTGTTGTCTGGGCGCACCATATGTTCACGACCGGCATGTCGGTAAATGTGAAAATGTACTTTACCGCGGCAACCATGGTTATTGCGGTGCCGACCGGCATCAAAATCTTCTCGTGGATTGCGACCATGTGGGGCGGTTCGATGACCTTTAAAACTCCGATGGTTTGGGCGCTGGGCTTCATCTTCATGTTTACGGTAGGTGGTGTGACCGGTGTTGTACTGGCCAATGGCGGTATCGACGACAACCTGCATGACACCTATTATGTGGTGGCTCATTTCCATTACGTGTTGTCGCTGGGTGCTGTCTTCTCGATCTTTGCTGGTTTCTATTACTGGTTCCCGAAAATGTCCGGACGCCATTATAGCGAGTTGCTAGGTCAGCTTCATTTCTGGATTTTCTTCATCGGCGTGAACGTATTGTTCTTCCCAATGCACTTCTTGGGTAACCAGAGCATGCCGCGCCGCTATCCCGACTATCCGGAGCAATTCGCCTATTGGAACGAAATTGCGTCCATCGGCTATGCGATCATGGCAGTTGGTGTGTTGATCTTCTTTATCAATATCGCCTGGGCATTTATCGCTGGTCGCAAAGCGGAAGATAACTACTGGGGCGAAGGTGCAACGACGCTGGAATGGACATTGTCCAGCCCGCCGCCTTTCCACCAGTTTGAAACGCTTCCTCAGATCAAGTAATCTGGGCAAAGCAATAATAACAGTCTGTCCGGTGACCAATGGGTTGCAGGACAGACTGCCATATTGGCGACTAGAGATATAAACAGAAACATGACAACCGCTTCGACATCATCTTACAAGCTGGCCAGCGCACAGGATCTGTTTGCGTTGACCAAACCGCGCGTGATGTCGCTGGTGATCTTTACTGCGATCTGCGGCATGCTAGCGGCTCCGGGAACAATTCATCCTGTAATAGGCTTTACGGCTATACTGGCAATCAGCCTGGGCGCTGGGGCATCTGCGGCGCTGAATCAATGGTATGAGCATGATATCGATGCGGTCATGAAGCGCACCGCCAGTCGTCCGCTTCCTGCCGGTAGGATGGAACGTGAGACGGCCTTGCATTTTGGTGTTGGATTATCGGTTTTTTCTGTGTTGCTGATGGGCGTTGCGGTCAATTGGTTAAGCGCAGCGATTCTGGCCTTTTCGATTTTCTTCTATGCCGTGGTCTACACCATCTGGCTGAAGCGTAGTACACCGCAGAATATTGTGATTGGTGGCGCTGCTGGAGCATTCCCGCCGGTGATCGGATGGGCTGCGGTAACCGGTGATGTGACGGCCATGCCGATCTTGCTGTTCGCCATCATATTTTTCTGGACACCTCCGCATTTCTGGGCGCTAGCACTGTTTGTGAACAGCGATTATTCCAAAGCCGGAATCCCTATGATGCCGGTCGTCGCTGGCCGACAATCGACGCGCAGACAGGCTTTTGCCTACAGCTTGATACTCGCGATAAGCGCAATTGCTCCCTTCGCCCTTGGCATGACTGGTGGCGTCTATGGAGCAGTGGCCATAGTGTTGAGCATAGCTTTTGTCCTTCTATCGCTGCGCGTTGGTCTGAGCAAAACCGAAAATCCCGCCGCAATGTCCGCTGAGAAACATCTGTTTAGCTTCTCGATTATTTACCTGTTCGCATTGTTTGGTGCGCTGGTAGCGGACAGGATGGTATTCGCATGAGCGATTCTGATGGCAGCAAGGCAGCGATGTCACCTGAGGAACAAAAGGTCTACCAGGCCAAGCAAAAGCATCGCGCGGCGATCATGGCTGGCTTGCTCTTTTTCCTCGTCGTGTTATTTTACTTCATCACCTTTGTTAAGATAAACAGTTCGGTATCATGAGCCACGCACAGACCCGAGATTTATCAAGCAAAAATCTCCGCAGCGCCGTGATGGCTGGGGCGATGGGTTTGGCTATGCTTGGCATGGGCTATGCCGCCGTACCTCTCTATGAGATATTTTGCAGGGTCACGGGCTATGGCGGAACCACCCAGCGGGTTGATGCGGCGCAAGCGGCCACAGTACAAACCACTGCACGGGTTATGTCCGTTCGTTTTGACTCCAACGTCAATTCTGCTTTGCCGTGGGCCTTTAAGCCCGAACAAGCAGTTGACCGCGTCAGTGTTGGCGCACGCGACATGGCAATCTATATTGCGACGAACAAATCTGAGCGGCCGGTTGTGGGCACCGCGACATTTAATGTTACGCCTGTTCAAGCCGGTAAATATTTTCACAAAGTACAGTGCTTTTGTTTCACCGAACAGCTCTTGAAACCGGGGCAGACGATGCGGATGCCTGTATTATATTATGTTGATCCCGCGATTCTAGAAGATCCGGAAACGCGCGATATTGAAGAGATCACGTTGAGCTACACATTTTATCGCTCTAAAAATGGCATTGCGGTGGACCCCGCAAAGAGCGAGAGCTAAGAACAGTAACGAAAGAAGTTTGGGGAATTAAACCATGGCCGGAGCCAAAAATCACGATTATCACATATTGCCGCCAGACATCTGGCCGTTTTTCGGCGCGTTTGCTGCGCTGACGATGGCGTTCGGCGGTGTGATGTGGCTACATCCTGATGTCTTTGGATCTTTCGGTCCAATGGTATTTGCGATTGGTGTTGCGACGGTTGCGCTGACGTTTTTTGCATGGTGGTCAAATGTCGTCAAAGAGGCGCATGCTGGCGATCATACACCGGTTGTGCAATTGCACCTCCGCTATGGAATGATTTTGTTTATCGCTTCGGAAGTCATGTTCTTCGTCGGCTGGTTCTGGGCTTGGTTCGATTATTCCTTGTTCCCGCAGCCTCTGGAGTTTGCCGAGGGCTTCACAACCAACATGATTGGCCAAGAGGGCGCAGAAGCGCTTCTGCAGTGGCCACCAAAGGGCATAGAGGTTTTGAACGCTTTCGAACTGCCCCTCTTGAATACCCTGATTCTGCTCTGTTCTGGTACAACGGTAACTTGGGCGCATCACTCGCTCATCCACGGCAATCGCAAGGGCCTGATTACAGGTCTTTGGTTGACGATCATTCTTGGGGCCGTGTTTAGCGCGATACAGGCTTACGAATATAGCATCGCACCATTCCCGTTTGCAGGCATAAACTATAGCAGCGCCTTCTATATGGCGACCGGTTTCCACGGTTTCCATGTGCTCGTCGGTACGATCTTCCTAATCGTTTGTCTGGCGCGTTCCTATAAAGGCCATTTCACGCCAAAACAGCATTTCGGTTTTGAGGCCGCTGCATGGTACTGGCATTTTGTTGATGTTGTTTGGTTGTTCCTGTTCCTCGCTGTTTATGTATGGGGCGGCTGGGGCGCACCGGTTCACTAGGGCGGTCTATTGACTGATAGCGAACACTCAAAAGGGCAGCCGGACGTTTTTCCTGCTGCCCTTTTTGGACTCTGTCCCCATTGCGGACAGAAAACCCTGTTTCGAAGCCTGACGGCTTTTTCTGACAAGTGCAGGGCTTGCGGGTTAGACTATGACAAGTACAATGTTGGTGATGGTCCTGCGGCTTTTTTAACATTGATCGTCGGTGGACTGGTGCTAGCGCTTGCCTTGATAGTCGAGCTCAACTGGCGCCCGCCAATCTGGGTCCACGCCATGCTTTGGTTCCCTCTCACAATTGCAGCAGTTGTTGGAGCCTTGCGCGTTTCGAAAGCGATACTGCTGATCTTGGAACATCGTAACCAGGCCCGCGAAGGCAGCATCGATGATGGTACTGAAGAATGAAGAGCTTGCCGATCATTGGCACAGTCATTGTTTTGGCGGCCGTCGCGACGATGATCGGGTTAGGCGTCTGGCAATTACAACGGGCTGATTGGAAGAATGATCTGCTGGCAACTTACGAAGCTGCGAGTGATCAGCCCGCCGTCAGCTATCCAACTGTACCCGTCAGTGAGGGTGCACCCTATTTCCGGAAATCAACGGTAAATTGCCTTGAGGTATTGGGTTGGCGTGCTGTTAGCGGGCGAAATGCAAATGGCCAATCTGGGTGGGCTCATATTGCGCATTGCAAAACATCCGGAGGGGAGGGGCCAGGCGCACAGGTTGTGGCAGGTTGGTCCAGATCATCCGACGATCCCACTTGGCAAGGCGGATTTGTGAACGGTATCATTGCACCTGACAGTCAAAATGTGGTGCGTTTGGTTGCCAGCGAACCGGTTGCTGGCTTGCAAAAAAGTCAGGAACCGTCAACTGACGACGTCCCCAACAATCACATGGCCTATGCCGTGCAGTGGTTTCTGTTTGCCGGTATCGCATTGATCATATTTTTTCTGGCTTTGCGAGCGCGTATTGGTGGGGCTACCAAAGCTTAAAACTTGCTCTTGGCCAATCAGGTCGCTAACCCGCTGGCCATCATGGAATATATCTCAACACGGGGCGGCGCGGCACCGCTAAATTTTGAACAGGTGACATTGACTGGGCTGGCGGGTGACGGCGGGCTTTATGTGCCAGCTCAGTGGCCTAAGCTAACGCAGGCTGAGATTGCCAGCATGGCTGGACTTCCATATTCCGAGCTAGCGGTTCGGGTGATGCGGCCCTTTGTCGGTGACGCGCTGTCAGAAGAAGAATTACGCGACCTGTGTGAGCAAGCCTATGGCCGTTTTGCACATGATGCGGTGACCCCATTGGTGCAATTGGATGGGCAACATTGGTTGCTTGAACTGTTTCACGGGCCAACCTTGGCATTCAAGGATGTCGCACTGCAACTGCTGGGACTCTTATTTGAAACGTTTCTGGCGAGGCAGGACAAGCATTTGACTGTCGTGGGCGCAACTTCGGGTGATACGGGGTCCGCCGCTATTGATGCACTGGCGGGGCGCGACAAGGTCGATATATTCATGCTTCATCCTGATGGACGGATATCGGATGTCCAGCGACGGCAGATGACCACCGTTTTGGCGCCGAATGTTCACAATGTCGCGATAGATGGCAGTTTTGATGACGCACAAGCTATGGTCAAACGCATGTTTGCCGACAAAGAAGTGACTGACAGGTTTGCTATTTCCGCGGTTAATTCAATCAACTGGGCAAGGCTAATGGCTCAGATTGTTTACTATTTCTATGCGGCATCACAATTGGGTGCGCCATATCGCAAAGTGGCATTTTCGGTTCCTACGGGCAATTTTGGTGATGTATTCGCCGGCTATGTTGCAGCGCAAATGGGGCTACCGATTGAACGTTTGATTGTCGCGACCAACGTAAATGACATACTTCATCGCGCCTTGAGCCAAGGCGATTATTCTGCGGGCACCGTAACCCCAACTGCGGCACCATCAATGGATATCCAGATCAGCAGCAATTTTGAGCGTCTGCTCTTTGATCTTGAAGGTCGTGATGGCGCAAAAACGGCGGCGCGAATGAAAGCGTTTGAAGCGACCCGCGATATGCAGATAGCGCCGGATATGCTGTCAAAAGCTGCTGGCATATTCGCCAGTGAAAGAGTTGATCCAGACGGAATGACGCTAGCGATGAGTCAAGCGCAAGAGAAGGCCGGGCAGGTGATTGACCCGCATACTGCCATTGGCCTGTCCGCAGCGCGATCAGCCCAAATTGATCCCTCGGTGCCGATTGTGACCCTGGCAACAGCCCATCCCGCCAAGTTCAGGGATGCTGTCGAACGGGCGACCGGCATGCGGCCTGCCTTACCGCGACGTATCGGTGACCTTTTTGATCGAGAAGAAGCCTGCGATAAACTTCCGGGTGATTATGACTCGGTGAAGGCTTTTGTAACCTCCAAAGCCACTCCTGCAAATGGTTGAGGCATCATCAAAGCCGGGGGTAATGATCAGCAATCCGCGTAGCGACTATGCGCTGATTGACAGCGGCAATGGTCGTAAGCTCGAACGCTATGGCGATTATCATTTCATTCGACCCGAACCCCAGGCGATGTGGTCGCCTGCGCGGGAGGAATGGCAAGCAGATGGCGAGTTTATCCCCGCATCCGATGACGATGGGGGTGGGCGCTGGCATTTCAACCGGCCCGTTCCACAAGAGGGGTGGCCACTGAGTTGGGAAGAAGTTACCTTTACCGCACAATGCACGCCCTTTCGGCATCTGGCTTATTTTCCCGATATGGACCCGGTGTGGCGTTGGCTTCGGTCAAACTTACAAGATTTGGAAGAAGCGCAAGCGCTCAACCTGTTTGGTTATACCGGAGTGGGAACACTTGCACTGTCTGCTACTGGTGCCAAATTGGTCCATGTCGATGCGTCTAAGAAATCTGTTTCTGCAGCCAGAGACAATGCGGCACTATCCAACATGTCTGAGCGTCCAGTTCGTTGGATCATCGATGACGCTGCCAAATTCGCAGCGCGTGAAGTGCGGCGGGAGCGGCGCTATGACGCGATTCTGCTCGACCCACCAAAATATGGCCGAGGCCCTGATGGGGAGATCTGGCGACTGGAAGAGGACCTAGCTCCTTTGATCGAAAGTTGCGGAAAGTTGTTAGACGAGGAAAGTCGCTGCCTCTTTCTGACCGTCTATGCAGTGCGGATGTCTGCGCTTGCTTTGGGATCGCTGCTTAAAGAAAAACTGGCCCATTTGGGGGGCACTGTTGAGGTAGGGGAACTGGCTGTCAAAGAAGAATCACGCGGGTTGTTATTGCCAACGGCGATCTACGCGCGCTGGTCCAAATAGGGATTCGTCGCCATCAAACTGACAGCATGGCTTGCCATTTCGTCTGCAAAGTGGTGAAGACATCTCATGACAGATACACTTACATTAGAGGTCAATGATTTAGAGGTCGATGTCCTGACCGGCATCTATTCCGAAGAAACCCATCTACCACAGCCGTTGCGCATCTCGATTATGGCGGAACTGAAAGTTCAGGAGCGCTATGAGGCCGAAACGCCGCTGGAAAGCTCCAAAAACTATATGGACCTTAAAGATGCTGCGACCACAGCCCTACCAGAGGGCGTGCATTTCAAACTGATCGAGGCCGTGGCCGACCATATTATGGAAACATTGTTCTTGCAGGATGAGAATGTGCTGCGAGTGACGGTAAAAATTGTAAAGCTGCTCATTTCCGAAAAAGGGGAAGCCATTGGTATAACGCTGTCACGGGCGCGCAAATGAATGGCAATCCGGTGAAACTGGCTTTGGTCACAGGCGGCGTCAGGAGACTTGGCGCGCATATCTCGACTCGCTTGGCGGAAGCAGGTTACGCGTTGGCGCTTCATGGCCATAGTGATGCACAGCCAGATGATATGCTGACCGAAGCTCTGAAGGTTCACAACACCGATTGGTCTGGTTTCGTTGCCGATTTTGTCGAAGAGGGTGCGGCTTCCAGACTGTTAGAATCGGTAGTCGAGCATTTTGGACGTCCTCCTGATCTGTTGATCAACAACGCTTCGCTGTTCGACTATGATGATGCACAAAGTCTGGATGACCGGAATCTAGAACAGCATCTGAGAATCAATATGATGGTGCCAACCTTGTTGACAACATTGCTAGCGAAACGGGTGCCAAAAAATGAGCGCGCCGCAGTGGTCAATATTGTTGACCAGCGGGTTCGCAACCCAAATGGCGATCAATTGAGCTACACATTGTCCAAACAGGCCCTTTCTGAAACAATCCGTACCCTGGCTATCGCGTGTGCCGTCCAACTGCGGATTAACGGCATTGCGCCTGGTCTTACCTTGGCAACCGAAGATTATAGTGCCGAGCAGATGACCCGTTTAGCGACTGTCATGCCGCTGAACAGGCTCTCATCGCCTGATGATATTGCTGCGGCAGTGCGTTATCTCGCCGAGGCAGATAGTGTGACTGGCCAGACTTTGTTTGTAGACGGCGGTGCACATATGAAAAGTTTCGATCGCGATTTCATGTTCATGGAGCGTCGCTAGGTCCCGAATTACCATTCCGTTCATCGATAACTACCTTACATGGCGGGGAAGAGCTCCCACCCTGCTGTGTGGGCTTTAGCTAAAATGGGGGACAAATTAGTGAAAGGACCAATGTGCGTAACATTTCCAAAATCCTTCTGGCTTGTGCAGCCACAATCTCTTTAACAGCCTGTGGCGAGCAGGCTGCCAACACAGCGAATGGCGAAAGTGATGCCGAAAGTGCGGCGGTCGAAGAACCCGCCGAACCCACCAATATTGTTGGCGTTGCCGAAAATAATGCAGAATTGTCGACACTGGTTATGGCTATGACGGTCGCGGAATTGGGTGGAACGCTGGCGGAAGAAGGCCCCTTTACGGTTTTCGCGCCGACCAATGATGCGTTTAACAAAATCGATCCTGCAGAACTCAGTGCTTTGCTGTCTCCAGAAAAGAAAGAAGATCTTACCTCTCTGCTAAACTATCATGTTGTTTCCGGAGAGATGACCGCAGCAGATGTCACACAGGCAATTGCCGATGGCGGTGGCACAGCAACCTTGACCACGGTTGAAGGCACGAAGCTGAAGGCTTCGCTCGAAGGTCAAAAAGTCGTCTTGGAAGATGCTGCTGGCGGGAAGTCAACAGTAACTCTCGTCGATGTCAAAGCGACCAATGGTGTGATTCACGCCGTCGATACAGTCGTTATGCCTGGCTAAGATTGAACCTCACAATTCCGAAAGGCCTCGCTTCAACGGCGGGGCCTTTTTTATTGCCCGCCATGCCGCTATTGGGGTGTGGTTATTGAATAAGGAGCAGTCCTGTGGCGCAATATTGGTTGATGAAGTCCGAACCGGACGAATATGGCTGGGATGATCTGGTCGCGGAAAAGGAAGGCACGTGGGACGGCGTCAAAAATGCGCAGGCCAGCAATAATATGAAAATGATGAAGGTCGGGGATCAGGTTTTCTTCTATCATTCCCGCCAGGGACTGGAAATTGTTGGAATCATGGAAGTCAGTGAAGAAAAGTTTCCAGATCCGTTCGACGATACCGGCCGTTGGATTGCTGTAAAGGTGAAGCCGGTACGCAAATTGGACAAAGCAGTGCCGCTTAAAGAAATGAAGCAGAATCCGAAACTCGAAAATTTGGCTATCATTCGGCAGACCCGTTTGTCAGTGGCTCCGGTGACCAGCGACGAATGGGAAGCGATACTGACGATGGCAGCCTGAGAAATTTGTGGCACTGGTGCCTCAGTTTTTAGCTTCCCGATTCAACCCGGTCCGCAGGCACAATGAACTCCAGACGCAATCCAGATGGCTCGCGGATCATCATGTGAGTGGTTGGACCATCCCCCATAAATTCTGGGGCAAATTCAACAACCACATTGTCCTTAGCGAGAAATTGTTCGTGAAGTGCATCTAACGCTGCAAGATCGCGGACTGTGATTGCCATATGGTGAAGGCCAACATTGTTCTTTCGATCAAAAGCAACGGCGTTGGTCGGGTCAGTCACCTGCCATAGTGTGACAAACATATCGCCATTCGTTACAAATACAGAAGGATATTCCGGCTCGCCGCCAGCGGTTTTCCAGCCCAGAGTATCAACAAAAAAAGCCACACTGTCATCCAGCTTGGTAACCGCAAAGCCGATATGGTTGAGGCCAAGCGTCGCGGCTTCTTCTTGGGTTTCAGTTTCTGTTGGAGCGGTTTCTTCCTGCACTGGGGAGCAGGCGGCTAATCCTGCAACAAACAGAAGATAGGGCGCTTTCATTATAGATTCCTCTCAAGCATTTTTCGGGCTATTTTCGGAAACTGCTGACCGTAGCCCCTGCGGCGGTGAGATATTCGACATCGGTTTTCAGGTGCAATAGGCGCAGGCCTTTGTGCTTCATGGCTTCAGTCAGTGCTGGCGCAAATTGCTCCGTGCTTTCGACCGTTGCGCTCCATCCACCATAGGCCTTGGCGAGCATGGCAAAGTCCGGATTCTGTAGCGAAGTAGCCGACAGGCGCGCAGGATATTCACGTTCTTGATGGAGGCGAATGGTGCCAAAGCTGCCATTGTCGATGACGAGCACCAGCAGGTTTGCATCATATTGCATCGCAGTTGCAAGCTCCTGTCCGTTCATCATGAAGTCGCCATCGCCCGCGATTACCACGGAGACGCGATCCGGAAACCGCAGGGCAGCAGCAACGGATGCCGGGACGCCATAGCCCATAGCGCCCGATGTTGGAGCAAGTTGGCTCGGGAAATCACCATAGGTCCAGTAGCGATGCCACCAGCCGGAGAAATTACCTGCCCCGTTGCTGATAATGGCGTCAGCAGGCAACATGTCCTGCATCGCCGCGACACAGGGGCCGAGATCGAGTTTGGCACCACTGGGTTTGACGGTCGTCCATTCCGTGTAATCAGCATAGGCTGCTTTGCCCGAGTCAAAGCTGAGCAAATCGTCTTCCCACAAAGCGGCTTGTTCAGCAAATTCATGCATCTCCGCGCAAATCGGTAGGTCAATGCGATAGACATGGTTCAGTTCATCGGGATCGGGATGGATGTGGACCAGTGTTTGATCGGGATGATCGGGGGTGATTAGTGTATAACCATCGGTGGTAGCCTCACCAAGCCGCGCACCGACAGCGATGATTAGATCGGCCGCTTTCACCCGCTCAACCAGCTTGGGATTGGGGCCATAGCCGAGATTGCCAGCATAAACAGGACTGGTGTTGGGAAAATTATCCTGCCGGCGGAACGCGCAAGCGACAGGCAGGCCGATACGCTCGGCATAGGTGGCGAAGTTTTCTCTTGCGCTGGCACACCAGCCAGCCCCTCCGACAATCGCTATCGGATCCGTCGCATCGCGAAGCAGATCGGTCAGCGTGGTCATCGCATTAGCACACATGGGTTGAACCGGTGCGACCACTTTCGGACGGTCCAGTGCTTCCACCTCGTCGCGTAGCATATCCTCAGGCAAGCTAAGCACCACAGGGCCGGGTCGACCGGAGCTGGCTGTGTCAAAGGCACGGGCGATATATTCGGGGATGCGGGCGGCATTATCGATCCGCGCCGCCCATTTGGCGAGCGGTGTGAACATCGCGGTGAAATCGACTTCCTGAAAACCTTCGCGGTCACGATCATCGCGGGCAACGTCGCCGATAAACAGGATCATCGGGGTACTGTCCTGCATCGCGGTGTGGACGCCGATGCTGGCATTGGTGGCACCCGGACCACGTGTGACAAAGGCGATCCCGGGATGACCGGACAGCTTTCCATCGGCCTCCGCCATGAATGCGGCACTGCCGTCTTGGCGAGTAGACACAGTCTCGATTTCATCGCAATCGTGCAGCGCGTCAAGAACGGACAAAAAGCTCTCTCCCGGCACAGTGAAAATGCGGTCGGCGCCCTGGATAATCAATTGATCGACCAGGATTTGAGCGCCGGTACGTTTGGTCATGTTGCTAATCCTCAGCTCTGGTGAATGGCTTTAGTAACCATATAGGCCTTCAACCCGTCGGGGCCATCTTCTGATCCATGACCAGATTCTTTTACGCCCCCAAAAGGCGCGTCACCGGGGCTGATGGTCATGTTGTTGATCGCAACCATGCCGGCCTCAATCATGTCTCCGACAATATTGGCTGTGCGCAGGCTTTCGGTAAAGGCATAAGCCGCAAGGCCCAATGGCAGGCGATTGGCCTGCTCTAACGCTTCGTCCAATGTGTCGAATGGTCGCATGGCAGCCACCGGGCCAAAAGGCTCACTGCTCATGATATCCGCTTGTAGCGGCACATCGGTCAAGACAGTTGGGCGATAAAAATAGCCATCACCATCGATTGCCTCTCCACCAAGACGCACGGTTGCGCCTTTGGCCTTCGCATCGCCGATGAGTTGTTCCATCGCTTCTGGGCGGCGTGGATTGGCAAGCGGTCCCATGTCGATATTATCGCCAAAGCCGTCACCAACCCGGACCTTTTCCACGCGCTTCGTAAATTCCGCAGCGAATTTTTCGTAGATCCCGGATTGAACATAGAAGCGGGTAGGGGAGACGCAGACTTGCCCCGCATTGCGGTATTTTTGCATGGCCAGCAGGTCGAGCGCCTGGTCCATATCGCAATCATCAAAGACCAGGACCGGCGCATGACCGCCCAGTTCCATAGTCGTGCGCTGCATATTCTCTGTCGCCAGTTTCATCAGATGCTTGCCGACAGGAACGGAACCAGTGAAACTGACTTTGCGGATGATTTTCGATGCGATCAGGTGACTAGATACTTGTGCAGGATCACCAAAGACAACCTGTACGACTCCAGCTGGCAGGCCGGCATCGACCAGACAGCGGATCATTTCAATTGCGCTTGCCGGAGTCTCTTCCGCTGGTTTCAAGATGATCGAGCAACCGGCGGCGAGTGCGGCAGCCAGTTTTCGTGCAGGCGTGAAAACCGGGAAATTCCAGGGACTGAATGCGGCGACTGGGCCGACAGGTTGATATTTGACGAAACTCTGCTGGCCGGTCGGGCGCACCAGGACACGACCATAACAGCGCTTGGCTTCTTCGGCCATTGTATCGAACAGATTGGCTGAGCCGGTTACCTCGCCTGCGGCCTGAGTAAACGGCTTGCCTTGCTCAGCAGTCATTAGCCGACCGATTTCCGGAGCGCGTTCACGCATCAGCTCCGCAGCCTTGCGGAGGATCGCTGCGCGTTCATTGACAGGCGTATCGCGCCAGACCGGAAAAGCCCGATCCGCCGCATCCAGTGCACGGTCAAGATCGGCGATGCTTGCCTTAGGCAAATCGGAAATGGTTTTTCCGGTCGCTGGATTGACAACATGATGGACATCGCGATCCGCCAGATCAATCCATTCGCCGTCAATATGAAGTTGCAGGGTAGGGGGATAGGTATTTGACATAGTTGCTCCTGTAACCGGTTGAGACAGCACTAGACTTGTCGTCTGTTTCCCGCAATGACTGTGACAAATTTTCGAGAGGAAAAAGATGGAACTGGTTACCGACGGACTGCGTTTCCCCGAGGGCCCGATCGCAATGCCTGACGGCAGCGTAATATTGGTTGAAATCGCCGCCGGACAACTGACCCGTATCGGGTCGGATGGCTCCAAGGAGGTGATTGCGAAGCCGGGCGGCGGCCCCAACGGCGCCGCGCTAGGTCCCGACGGCAAAATCTATGTCTGTAATAACGGCGGCTTTGAATATCAGGAAGCGAACGGCTTTCTAACCCCGGCCGGTATTGCAAAGGATTATTCCGGTGGTCGGATCGAGCGGATTGATCCGCAAACCGGTGCGGTAGAAGTGCTTTACAAGAGCGGTGATTTTGACTGCATTCTTCGCGGGCCGAATGACATTGTCTTTGATGAACATGGCGGATTCTGGTTCACCGATCACGGTAAAACGGATTATGAAAAGCGCTGTCATGACATTGTCGGGATATTCTATGCGAAGGCCGATGGTAGTTATTTGGAGGAAGTCATCTTTCCTTCGCAAAACCCCAATGGCGTTGGGTTATCACCTGATGGTAAAACTCTCTACGCAGCGGAGACTTTCACTTGCCGGTTGATGAAGTTCAATATTACCGAACCGGGCAAAGTCTCTCCGGATGCTGGGCCAGGCGGCCCCGGTATCCCGGTCTATCGCCCCGCTGGATACAAGTTTTTCGACAGTTTGGCGATGGAAGAGAGCGGTAATATCTGTGTCGCAACCATCGGTGAATGCGGGATCAGCGTGATTTCTCCGGATGGGGAGTTGGTAGAGTTCGTGCCAACGCCGGATATCTTTACCACCAATATCTGTTTCGGTGGTGCCGATATGATGGATGCTTATATTTGTCTGTCCGCGACCGGAAAGTTGATGAAAATGCGATGGAAACGCCCTGGCCTCAAATTGGAATATCTGAATAAATGAACCATGACACCGTAATTTTCGACTTTGGCGGCGTAATCACCAGTTCGCCATTTGATGCATTTAATCGGCTGGAGGCTGAGCGCGGCGTGCCGATCCATAGCGTTCGTCAGATCAACAGTACCAATCCGCATGATAACGCCTGGGCGAAATTTGAACGATCAGAAATTGACGCCGCCGGTTTTGATGCGCTTTTTGCCGAAGAAGCGAGAGCAATTTGTATCGAGCTGAACGGCAGCGATGTGCTCGCTTGTCTGGCCGGTGATATCCGTCCGGCAATGGTGGCAATGCTCGATACACTGAAAGCCCAGGACTTTACTATCGGCTGCATCACGAACAACGTCCCATCTGGCAAAGGATCGGGCATGGCGCTGAATGATGAAAAGGCAGCCGCGATCGCGGAGATTATGGCACGGTTTGATCATATTATTGAAAGTAGCAAGGTGGGTATAAGGAAACCCGATCCGCGCATTTATGAGATGATGTGCGAGGCTTTGGACGTGCATCCGAAACAGTGCATCTATCTTGATGACCTTGGTATCAACTGCAAGCCCGCTGCGGCGCTGGGTATGGCCGCGATCAAAGTGACCGGCGAAGAGCAGGCGCTGAAAGACTTGCATGCACTGTTGGATATGCCGTTCGCATAGTAGCGAATTTCGTCACAAATCTATAGATTTTCAACGATCCTAACATACTGAAAGCATGTTGTTTTCGGTAGAAATGGTGCTTGACCGCCAGTTTTTAATGACTCTTCAATGACACTATTATTACAGTTATGTTGCAAAATACGTCATAAAACTGTAATAATGGCCCAAAGAAACAGGAGAGTGAGTATGAAAAACGCAAAGATTATGGCCTTTGCAATAGGCTTGACGATGACGGTGTCGCCTGCACTGGCACAAGCGCAAGAGGGTGAAATTGGCTACGATAGGGGTGCTTTGGCCTATGATGCTTTGATGGCTGGCGACAATAAGGCGGCTGTTGCAAAGCTGGAAAGCGGAAAGC
This sequence comes from Sphingorhabdus sp. Alg231-15, assembly GCF_900149705.1. Classification (NCBI taxonomy): domain Bacteria; kingdom Pseudomonadati; phylum Pseudomonadota; class Alphaproteobacteria; order Sphingomonadales; family Sphingorhabdaceae; genus Sphingorhabdus; species Sphingorhabdus sp. Alg231-15. The sequence goes on from NZ_LT703001.1 coordinate 3,350,262, forward strand.
TCACTGATCCAGCCGTTATGATCAATCTGGGTCAGGCTTATGCCCGTACCGGACGCTCGGGTGATGCAGCGAAAATGTTCGTAGCTGCCATGAGCAGCAATCGCAGCTTTGATTTGGTGCTTGCTGATGGCCAGGTTATGAATTCTCGCAAGGCGGCTGAGATGGCGTTGAACGATCTGAATGGACGATTGGCTTCTCGCTAAACCGAAATTTCGTGCCATTATAAGCAGGCGGTCGTTCATGCGGCCGCCTTTTTTGTTTATTAATATTTACACTGCTGCATTTTTGCACTGCAGCATTAAAAGCTAAGCGCTTTGGCGGCTTACCAAGCGACTGCAACAATCCTGAAATAATATTGTCTCCAAAGCGTCATGCAAACGGCATCGGCGGGTCATTTGTCGCGCCTAGTGCCCGAGTCCGAAGGCGATGGGGGCATTTTGATTCGTTTCCACATCATCTGATCTGAAGTGTTTGAAATCAGTTATCTGCGGAGACTTTATCCATGTTGAATAAGCAAATTCGTTCTGTACTTTTCGCCAGTGCGGCGGCTGTGGCGGTGACCGCTTGTGGTGCCGATGACGTGGCCTCTCCAGGTGAAGGCACCATAGTTTTGCCTGCGCCGACGCCGACACCTACGCCAACCCCAACTCCTACGCCGACACCAACCCCGCCTGGCGGCCCTGCTGCTGATTGCCCGGTTGGCATAGCCAATGTCGGAACGATCACAACAGGAAATAGCCAGGAAGTGCGGAACTGCCAGATATCCGGCGTCATCACTGGAAACCTGACTGTACCTAATCGCGATGGCACGATTTATTCTTTCTCCGGTGCGGTCGAAGTCGGTGTTGATGGCGGCACCGCCGGGATCATGACAATTGAGCCCGGCGTCGTGATTTTTGGTTCGTCTGGCGGTGACTTCTTGCTGGTCAATCGCGGTTCGCAGTTATTTGCTGAGGGCACCGCCTCTGAACCGATCATCATGACCTCGCGTCAAAACATATTGGGTACAACCACTGTTAACAGCATTGGTCAGTGGGGCGGTGTGGTTATCCTCGGCCGCGCGCCAATTTCTGATTGTTCTACAGGCGGCGCGTCCAACCCAGGTGGTTCGCGCACAGATTGTGAAGCAATTGTAGAGGGCCCAACCAACGCCGTTTATGGTGGCACATTACCTGCCGATTCCAGCGGACGCATGTCTTATGTACAGGTTCGTTATCCTGGTTTTGAGGTTTCGCCTGGTAACGAGCTCAATGGCATTACCTTAGCCGGTGTTGGCAGCGGAACATTCTTTCAGAATATCCAGGTACATAACAGCTCTGACGATGGCGTCGAATGGTTTGGTGGCCGGGTAAATGGTAAAAACCTGGCTATGACCGGCATCGATGATGACTCGGTTGACTCCGACTCCGGTTTCCAGGGGAACAACCAGTTTGTTCTGGTGGTACAGCGCGCAGGTGGCGGTGATCATGTGATGGAAGCAGACTCAAACGGTGATGAAGATGCTGAACCACGCCAACGTCATAGACTCGCCAACGTAACCTTTGTGTCTAGTGGTCAAGATCACGTGATCTTGCTGCGCGGCGGCGGAGATTATGAATTCTACAACAGTGTCTTCAACAGTCCCGCAGCTTGCATCGATATCGACAGTGCGACTACCATCCAGGCTGCCGGCGCTGCCGCGGATGAGAATGGTCCTCCGGTATTTGAATCTCTTTTCATGAGCTGTGCGACGGCATTTGTGGACGATGGTAACATCACCGCGGCACAGATTCAGACCCTCTTCAATGCAGGAACAAATAACACTGAGGCCGGTACATCTACCTTGGCGAATAGCGCGGCGGCTTTCCCATTCATCAACGGTGCGAACGAAAATGGAGTGACGCCATTTGCGCCGAGTGCAGTGGACAGCTTCTTCGAGGATGTATCCTATATTGGTGCGGTTCAGGACGCGAATGATACGCGCTTTCAGGATTGGACCTGCGGCCTCTACGCCGACGATTGCGGAACCGCTCCAACAATCGACTAAGCAAATTAGTGATAACGGGATGGCGGCCATCAGGGGTCGTCATCCCTTTTTTGTACAATGAAAAAGGAAAAATTCCGATGACGACGCGGGCATCTTTGGTCACAAGTCTATTCGTGAGCACGGCGCTATTTTCGCCTGCTGTTTTGGCGCAAACCATTGCTGAAGATTCGGCTGCACAGCCCGACTCAGCTGATGAAGCTCTAGATGAAGATGTGGATATTTCCGCTCCTGGGGGTGATTTTAGCGGCGATATTATCGTTCGCGGTAAATTTATACCGAACCCGATCCGGGCAACTTCGGAAGTCGTATCGGTTTTGGGTGAGGAAGAAATTGCCCGCGCGGCCGACGGCGATATTGCTGGCTCGCTGCAGCGGGTTACCGGTCTGAGTGTTGTGGGTGGTCGTTTTGTCTTCGTCCGCGGTTTGGGTGAACGGTACTCGTTGGCCTTGCTCAATGGTTTGCCATTACCTTCACCAGAACCTTTGCGCCGTGTAGTTCCACTCGATCTGTTTCCGACAAGTGTCATCGCTTCGACTGTGGTCCAGAAAAGCTACTCGGTAAACTATCCCGGTGAATTTGGCGGCGGTGTAATCAACCTGACAACCAAAGCTACTCCGGATGAGCCATTTCTGAAATTCAGCTTTGGTATCAGCGGCGACAGCGAAACAACGGGGGAACTAGGTTATACATATGATGGCTCAGACTCGGATATTATTGGCTTTGATGATGGGACGCGAGACATCCCGAATGGTCTTGGTCAAGCGATAGCGCAAAACGTACCTATTTCCGTTGGCGATAACTTTACCAGCCTTGATCTGCAAAATTTTGCTGCAAGTTTGACCAATGCTGAAACGGCATTGATTCAGCGAAACAACGACATTCCGGCGAATTTCTCTGCTGAAGTCACCGGTGGTACTACAATTGACGTCGGCGACGCTTTTGTCGGTATTATCGCAACAGCTGGCTTTGAAAATAGCTGGCGGACGCGTGGCGGTTTGCAACAAACGTCACAGGGTATCGTCAATATAGACGGTACCGAAGGTTTGCGGCCAGATCAGAATTTCAATTTCCTGACAACGGAAAATCGTATCATTGTTAATGGCTTACTGGCCTTATCTGCGGAGATTGGTGAGCATAAATTCCGGTTCACCAACCTCTATATTCACGATACCGTCAAAGATGCATCAATCAAACAGGGTATTGATGCGATCAATGTCGATGAAGAAACCTTACTCAATCAAAGCCGTACCAGTTGGTTTGAACGGCAGCTGTTTACAACCCAGTTTGTCGGTGAACTCAAATTTGACGAACTGTCAGTTGACCTGCGCGGCAGCTATGCCAATTCGAAGCGGGATGCACCGTATCAACGAACGTCGAGCTATGCATTTGATGACCAGTTTGCGAATGACTTTGTCAACGATCTGACTTCGCCGGGCGAGTCTGCGCGAATCCGGTTCAGTGATCTGAACGATGATGTTTATGGTGCCGGAATTGATATTGGTTACGAAACCGATATCGGTGTACCGATCAATTTTACCGTTGGTTACAGCTATTATCTCAACGATCGCGAAGCGCAGCGCCGTGATTTCCGTTTTGTCCCAGCCAATGGACTGGCAAGCCCGTTCGACCAGCAGCGCATCGATTTTCTGCTGTCAGACATTAACGTCTTCACCCAAGAGATTGAGCTGCGTGAAGTGGCGGCTCAGACCTCGGTTCCGGCTTATACCGCAGAATTGGAAATCCATGGTGGCTACGGTCAGTTTGATGCCGAGCTGGCCGATGGTCTCCGTTTGAACGTTGGCGTACGTTATGAAGATGCACAGCAAGAAGTATTGCCAATCACGCTCACCGGCGGTCAGGCTTCGGTCGCAACCAACCTGAATAACGATTATTGGTTGCCCGCTGGGACGCTGACATGGAATTTTGCCGATGATATGCAATTCCGTCTTGCTGCTTCCAAAACGGTTGCACGTCCGCAATTTCGTGAATTGGCGCCGCAACAATTTCTCGATCTTGATACCGACCGGACATTCATTGGTAACCCGCTGCTTGAGGATAGCGAGTTGATCAATGTCGAAGGTCGCTTTGAATATTATATCGGTCGTGGCGAGCGGATCACGCTGGCAGGCTTCTATAAAGATATCGACAATCCGATTGAGAATGTCGCCTTTGTTCAGGGCGGTGGAACGCTGTTTACCGGTTTCTCCAATGCGCCCAAGGCCCAGTTGTACGGCGCGGAGGTTGAGCTGGTAAAATATATCCCTCTCTATGACCTGTTCGGTGGTGACTTCTTTGAAGACCGCCGCCTGCTCTTGGCAGCGAATTACACATATACCAAATCGGAGATCAAAGTTGCTGATGGTGATACAGCTATAAACCCGGTGACGCTGCAGCCTACGTCGGCATTGAACCTGTTCGCAGATGGTGATCGCCTCACTGGTCAATCAACCCATGTCGCTAATCTGCAATTTGGAATGGAAGCCGAAGAAGGCTTGTCACAGCAGACGATTTTGCTGACCTATAACAGCCCACGTGTCACCGCACGTGGGCCGCAGGATCAACCCGATCTTATTGAGCGGACGGGTTGGCAGATTGATTTCGTGATGCGGGAACAACTAAAAATTGCGGGTCAGGAATTTGAATTGAAATTTGAAGCCCGCAATCTGCTGGGCACGGATTACCGCGAGTCACAGACACTGAACGACACCCGGATAATCAATAATGGCTATGATGTTGGAACGCGGCTTTCGATGAGTATCGGGATCAATTTTTGAGTCTCCCCGCGCATGGCGGCGAGCGTGAATTGAATTCTGTAACTTTTGTGTCATCTATGAGTCGCAGGATGGTCACCAAACCGTTATAGCTCCTCTAGGGAAGCAGAGTACGGGGATTCGTGGTTATTCAATCTTCTAACCAAATTTGGGGAAAAGGCCGGTGGTTATCCAGATCAGGTCTATATCCTCTTTTGTTCGGTTTGTTGGCGATCATACTGCTCGTTCAAGCGGTGAGACTGATCTGGTTGGTAGCGACACCGCTAGGCCCAATAGGAGATTGGCAGTCGCGCGAAGTGGACGTCCTTTCACCATCATCGCGCTTGTCACTATTTAGCAGTTTTGATCCATTTTATCGGTCCGGACCCACTGCCACGGCTGGCGTGGTTACATCGCTTCAACTCACATTATTTGGTGTTCGCATGAATGAGGGATCAGGATTGGGATCGGCGATATTGGCGGGGCCAGATGGTGTGCAAGAGAGCTTTGCTGTTGGCGATGAAATAATGTCAGGGGTCAAATTGGACGCGGTGCAATTTGATCATGTGGTGATTGACCGGGGCGGCACGAAGGAAAGCCTTTATCTCGACCAGTCGGTGCCAGCGAAAACCGTTGGTGGCGATGTTGCAAGCCAGGTGGAACCAACGCCTGAGCGCACTATTGGTGACCCGCCGATTACGGCAGCGATTCAGAACGCCGTCGATCTGGCACCGCGCAACGTCGATGGAAAGGTGACCGGGATTGTGGTTTCGCCGCGCGGCGATGGCGCCATGTTTCGTGCGGCAGGCTTTGCCGATGGAGACATTATCGTTTCGATTAACGGACAGCCAGTCTCTTCAACCCGCGACATTACCGCATTGAAGAGTCAGATTATACCGGGGGCTCGGGTGTCAGTTGAAGTCGAGCGCGGCGCGGATACTGTTCCCATAGCTATTAATTTGGGGGCACAGTGATGAGTAGTATTCTAACGAAAATGGCAGCGCGATGGACGATATCCCTTGCGATATTAGGACCAATGATTGTGGTTCCTGCATCTGCCCAACATAGCCTGAATGTACGCGATGCTGATATCCGTGCCTTTGTTCAGGATGCGGCGCGTGTAACCGGTCGCACGTTCATTGTTGATAGCCGGGTTCAAGGCAAAGTTTCGGTTGTGACTGACCGACCTTTGTCCCGTTCTGAATATTTTGAGATTTTCCTGTCCACCTTAAGGGCCAATAATCTGGTTGCAATTCCAACGACCAACGGCGCCTATCGTATTCAACCCGCTGATGGCGCAGCAACCCAGCCAACGCGGATTGGCACACGCCAATCGGAGGCCAATCAATTCGTCACTGAAGTCGTTCGGCTGAAATCAATTGAAGCAACAGCAGCGTTGGAAACCCTGCGGCCACTGATCAGCAAGCAAGGGGCGATTACCGCCAATCGCAATGCAAACAGTCTGGTAATTGTCGATTATGCCGATAACATCCGGCGGGTCCGACAATTGGTGCGTCAGATTGACAAGGATAGTGCAGCGTCAACCATCGTGAACCTTAAAAATGCCGGTGCAAGAGAGATTGCGTCATCGCTGCAGTCTTTGGCTCAGCAAGGCGGGAATGGCAAAGTTGCTCCGGTAACGGTTGTCGCGATTGACAGCAGTAACAGTATAGCATTGCGGGGTGACCCGGGGGCCACAGCAAAATTTGCTCAGATGGCGCGAGAGCTTGATGAGCGGGCTGAATTGGGCACGGAAATCCGCGTCCATCAACTGGACTATGCCAATGCCGAACAATTGCTGCCGGTGATCGAGCAGCTAATGGGGCAGGGTGTTTCGAGCTCCAAACCAACTTCTGTTGCCCCGCCGTCGGGAACTAATGGCACGACTCTTCCGGCAACACCGGTTTCAACTGGATCCAGCTCTGGCAGTGGCATCGCTCGTCATGGCCCCGCTGTCGTAACGCGTTATGAAGGCACAAATGCGATAATTGTTGCAGCCAATCCTGATGTCCAACGGATGATCGGTGAATTGATCCGTCAGCTCGACACCAGACAGGAACAGGTCTCAGTAGAAGCGATTATCGTGGAAATCTCTGACTCATTGGCTCGTGAATTGGGTGTCCAATTTCTAATTGGCGGCGAGGACGCGCCATTTGCGGTTACAAATTTCTCCAATGCATCACCCAATATTGTCGACCTTGCTGGCGGCTTGTTGGCCGATGAATTTGATACCACAACGACGACCACGACCGATACCGCGACGACCACAACAACAAACAGCGCGGTCGGGGATAAGCTGCTCGAAAATGCGGCGGACGCGATATTGGGTTCGCGCGGCGCCTTTACCGGTTTTGCGACCACGCTGGGCGGCGACACCATATTGGGTGCGATCATCAATGCCGTACAACGCGACTCTGACTCCAACTTGCTTTCCACGCCATCTCTGACTGTGAATAACAATCTGAAGGGCAGCATCTTATTTGGTCAGGAGATACCAGTTTCAACCGGTGAGGCATTGTCCGATAATTTTGACAATGCGTTTCGGACCATACAACGGCAAAATGTCGGTATCGAATTGGAAGTTACTCCGCAGATTAACGCAGGAGATGAAGTGCGATTGGATCTGCGTCAGGAAGTCAGCTCGATAGCCGGGCCGGTCTCGAATGATTTTAACGAGCTGATCATCAATAAGCGCGAAATTAAAACCACAGTGACCGTAGGGGATGGAGAGATTATCGCGCTGGGCGGATTGCTCGACGATAACGAGCGCCGCACGATTGAGAAAATACCGTTCCTGGGTGACATCCCGCTGATTGGCGAACTGTTCAAGTCGCGCGGAAAATCTCGGGTTAAGACCAATTTGATGGTGTTCATTCGACCAAAGATATTGCGAAATCGTGAGGATGCCCGTGCATTTTCCGCCCGTCGATACGGTTATATAAGAAATCGGCAGCTAAGCCGTGACCCAGAACTTGAACCGTCCATTGATGTTCTGGTGCGCGACTATATGGGAACTGTCCCTCCTGCTGTTGCAACACGGCCCGGCGATCAGATTATCTATGCGCCCGGCGGTGTTGCTGAGCCTCAAAACAGCGGAACGGTTCAGCCTGTTCCGGTTGCCCCCAGCAAGCCGATTCCGGAGAGAGAGGACTGATGAAAATCGCGAAAGGAACAGAAACCGACAGTTCCGGCGATAATGAAAAGCCTGTTGACGAACAGCTCGCGGCATCTGCTCCTTTTGTCGATGTTCCTTATGCGTTTGCGCGTGATCATGGCGTGCTCTTGATGCGCACCGACGGTGAGCGCCTGTCCGTCGCTATGCGGGAAGGCGCCGATCCTCAGGCGTTGCTCGAATTGCGCCGTTATCTGGCGATGCCATTTGATGTTGATCTGGTGTCACCCGAGGCGTTTGAAAAAATTCTGTCCGAACATTATGCAATGGATGGCAGCGCGGCCGCCATGGCCGATGACATGAACCTGAGCAATGATGCGCTGGACGACATTGCTGGTGATATTCCTAGTGCGGAGGACTTGCTCGATAGCGCCGATGATGCGCCGACCATCCGGTTGATCAACGGGATTATCGCCGAGGCGGCCAGGCAGGGTGCCTCCGATATCCATATCGAACCCTATGAAACCGGCCTTGTGGTGCGTATGCGCGTTGATGGCGTATTGCAGGAAAAACTGCGCATGCCGCCACATGTCGCTTCGGTTATCGTAAACCGTATCAAGGTCATGGCGCGGCTGGATATTGCCGAGCGCCGTATTCCGCAAGATGGGCGTATCAGTCTCACTCTTGGTGGGAAACTATTGGATGTTCGTGTTTCTACATTACCCAACCGTGCGAATGAACGCGTGGTTATGCGCATTTTGGATAAGGAAAGTGCAGGCATATCGCTGGACCTGCTGGGTATGTCTGAAACGACCCATGAGATTCTCACCGAGGCGTTGGTCGAACCCAACGGTATCATATTGGTTACCGGTCCAACCGGTTCTGGTAAGACAACCACCCTATATGCGGGCTTGAAACAGCTAAATGATGGCAGCCGCAATATCTTGACCGTCGAAGATCCAGTGGAATATGCAATTGAGGGCATTGGCCAGACGCAGGTCAATGCCAAAGTCGGTCTGACGTTCGCTGCCGGCTTGCGTGCGATTTTGCGACAGGATCCGGATGTGGTGATGGTTGGTGAGATCCGCGACCGGGAGACTGCGGAGATTGCCGTGCAAGCCTCGCTCACAGGGCATTTGGTGCTGTCCACCGTACACACCAACGATGCTGTTGGCGCTATCACGCGCATGCGCGATATGAAAGTTGAACCGTTTCTGCTCGCATCGACCCTGCGGGCTGTTATTGCCCAACGATTGGTCCGAAAGCTGTGCCCGCATTGCCGCGTTCCGATACAGGCGGATGGCAGTCTCGCGTCTCTGTTGGGATTTGACAACGGAACGGTCGTTTATCGGGAAGTGGGATGTGAGGAATGCAATCAAACCGGCTTCCAAGGCCGAATTGGTGTTTTTGAGGCGATCCGGGTCGATGAGACAATCCGCAAATTAATCAACGATGGTGGTGATGAAGCGCGCATCGCGGCACACGCTTTCTTGAAGAAGCCCAATCTTGGTTCAGCTGCGCGCGCTCTGGTTCGCGAAGGCTTGACGACAGCCGAAGAAGGTATTCGCATCTCGCGCCGCGAAGTGTTGGACGAACAGGTCGATGCCTGATTTTTCTTACACCGCAATTGATCCTAAAGGTCGGGAAAAAACCGGGCATCTGGCTGCTGATAGCAATGATGCGGCGCGAACCAAGCTGACGGAACGCAGTCTTTATGTTGTTAAAGTGGAAGCCGCGCAAAGCTCAAAGACAAGACCTGCGCGCGGGCTGTTTGGCCGCAAAAAACTGGGATCCAAAGAGCTGACTCTTTTCACTCGGCAGCTTTCTTCGCTTGTTCAGGTTAGTCCCTTGGAAGAAGCTTTGCGGACCATAGGAAATCAGAATGAAAAGGCGCATGTGCGGGATCGGATAGGTGCTGTTCATAGCGGCGTCATAGAAGGACAACGCCTGGCCGAAGCCATGCGCCGTGAGCCGGCTAGTTTTCCGCCACTTTATCGCGCAATGATCTCAGCCGGCGAAACCTCCGGCACATTGCCCGATATCACGGAACGCCTCGCGGCTCTGTTAGAACGGCAGGCCGAGATGCGCGGTAAACTGATCAGCGCACTTGCCTATCCGATCGTTCTGGCACTGGTCGCGATATTGGTTGTCGCCTTGCTGATGATTGCGGTAGTTCCCAAAGTCGTCGAGCAATTTGATGATGTGAATCAACAGCTTCCCTTCGTAACACGGCTTGTGATCGGCATTTCCGATTTTTTGGCCAATTGGTGGGGCGCCATCTTAGGAGTTTTGTTTGTTCTCTCTGTTGCTGGCTGGCGGGCAATGAAGGAACCGAAGGTGAGATATTGGGTCGATAGTTTCCTGTTGCGACTACCATTTATCGGTCGCTTGCTGCGCGATTTGAATGCCGCACGACTTGCGAGAACTTTGTCGACCATGGTGGCCAGTCGCCTGCCGATTCTAGAAGGATTACGCTTGACCACCAACACGATTGGCAATGCCGTGCTTCGGAAAGCCTGTGAGGATATGGTTGAAGCCATTAGAGGCGGTGGCAGCCTGTCAAAAGCGCTCAAGGATACAGGAGTTTTTCCACCGATGCTGGTCTATCTGACGGCGAGTGGTGAGGCATCTGGACAGCTAGATGATATGCTGGCGCGGGCTGCGGACTATCTGGAGCGCGAATTTGATAATTTCAGTTCCACTGCTTTATCACTGTTAGAACCGCTCATCATAGTTTTGCTGGGCGGTGTTGTTGCTGTGGTAATTTTGGCTATATTGCTGCCGATATTGCAACTTCAAAATCTTGCCGGGTTATAGACCGGGATTGATAGGAACATTATGTTTACCACTCCATTGAACTTCAGAACCGTTGTTACGAGGCGGTCAGAGCGGAACGACCGCAAAAAACCGGATTCCAATGGCTTTACGCTGGTGGAGCTGATGGTCGTGATCTTCATTCTGGGTCTCTTGACCACGGTGGTCGTGATCAATGTCCTGCCAAGTCAGGACCGGGCCATGGTTGAAAAAGCACGAGCAGATATTGCGACCCTTGGGCAGGCCCTTGAAATGTACCGGCTCGATAATCTTGCCTATCCGGCCTCGGCTGATGGTTTGGAGGCCCTCACTAGTCCTCCAGCATCGCTACCAAGTTCGGCACGTTATCGACAGGGTGGCTATATCAAGAAGCTTCCGGAGGATCCGTGGGGGCGGCCCTATCAATATGACAATCCTGGACGTAACGGCCCGGGCTTTGATCTTTATTCGCTGGGTGCAGACGGTTCTCCGGGCGGTGAAGAAGAAGATGCTGATATCTACGCAGAATAGTCAATTGGCCAAAGGTGACAGCGCGACCAAAATTGGCTAGCTAACGGTTGTAATAGCAAAGAGATTTCTATCGAGTCGGGGAGGTCATGTTGGAACAAGGTCTGTTACTGCCTCTATTCAATCATCCATTAAACGGAGCCCAGATGGGCTAATGCCGACATCACAGCTTTTCATAACCGTTTTTCCGATCGAAGAGGGGCAGGACCTGCATTGGTGGTCCTTTGCAGACGGTGTTCTGGAAGCCAAAGGATATGACACCGACCCATTGCTTGCCGCCGGTCTCAAATTACCATCCATGGAAGTTGAGCCCGTTTTTCATGTTGCGCTAATGCCTTCTGCACTCGCCGTTGTGCGCTGGCATCAGCCGATTGAGGACCTCACTGAACAGCAGATATTGGCTGCGGTGCGCTTGGCGGCACAGGATAATAGTTTCGATGTGGAAAATCTGCATGTTGTCGCGATAGTCGATGATAGCAGCCTGCCGGTAACGGTATCGGTTAGTAACGAAATCATGGCAAGCGGACTCATGCGGCTCAAGGCGATTGGAATTGATCCCGACGCGATTATTCCTGCGGGCTGGCCAATAAGGGCGGCCTCAGACGGGTTTTCCGAGGCAGACCTCGGCTTTGAAACCCTCTTGCGGGGCGAGCAGCTTATTGCTCCCAATGAGCCTTCTTTGCGGGCGCATCTTGTCGGCGACCGGAAAGTTACCGTTTTACCGGAAGCGTCAGTGGATCTGGACCTTGCAAATGCGGCTGACGGAAGTTTGTTGAATCTGCGTGTTGATCCGTTTTCGAAGAATATCGAGCGGTATATGACCAGCCCACAAAGAAGGATGTTAGGCATTCTGGCGGCCGCAGCGCTTATTGTTTCTCTGCTGATCCCGGCGGTACAACTAATCAAATATCATTGGGCAGCGGGTGAAGCGGACGAAGCCGCTCTGGCAGTGGCAGAGCCGGTTATTGGGATGGTCGATAGTGTCGAGGAAGCCGATCGGTTGTTAAACGAACGACTGATCAGCGAAAATCGCGGTAATATAGCATTTTCCGTCCCTGTTTCGGCGCTGTTTTCTGCGATCCAGCAGACTCAGGGTGTTTCGATTGAGCGGCTAAGCTATCGCAAGGATGGAACTGTTTTTGCCGGTCTGTCGGCGGTCCGCAATGAAGATATGAATCCAGCGTTGATCGCCATTCAAAACGCGGGATTCGTAATCACGGCGACACCGCGGACAGATGCCACAGGAGTAGCCAAGGCTGATATCACGGTGCGAGCGCCATGATATCATCGGCCAAAGCCTGGTTTTACGCACTAAGCCAGCGTGAGAAGATACTGATCGCGATTATGGGCATTCTCACCGCGCTGGTGGTCGGTTATTATGCGTTTGTAGGGCCGTTCATCGGGGCTTTTGAAACTGCTGAAAAGCGCTATCAGGAAGCTGTCGATAGCCGGGTACAGATTGAAACCAAAGTAGCGGCTTTAACAGCGCCAACAAACCAGACCGCGAATCCGGTATCCGGTCCGCTAGAAGTGTTCATTAGCCAGCATGCCGGAGAGGCAGGGTTCGCGATCGGACGTTTGGATCCGCAATCCGATGGTTCGGTTAAGTTGTCCATTGACGCTGCCAAGCCTAGGGCTTTGTTCGGCTGGCTAGCTTCGATGGAAAACCGAGCGATATCGATTGATGAGCTTGCGGTTAATCCCGGTGACAACGATACCGTTATCGCAACAATGACATTGCGATCCGTTAAGCCGAATTGAAACTAGGCCACCTTCGTATCAGTTTTTGGAGCTTTTGCTTTCGCGCCTTCTGCAAATAATATTCCGCCGTCATCCAAAGACATGGTTTCCGGACTCTCAACTTCTTTGCTTAGCGCTAAGCCTGAGGTAACGGGCTTTTTCTCTTGCACCCAGTTGCCATCAGCGTCGCGCACATATTTCGGGGCGCGCTGTACATTCCAGACCAGGCCCATTTTCTCCCAGGCCGAGATGATATAGCCATTCACATCGACTTCCCACCACATCAGGCCTGCATAGGCCGAACGGGGATGCTGGTGGTGATTATTGTGCCAGCCATCGCCAAAGGTCATCCACGCCATGAACCAGTTATTGCGGGAATCGTCCTTGGTCTTAAATCGTTGTGAACCAAAGACATGGCCAATGCTATTCACGCCCATAACGAAGTTCAGGAAGAAGAAATTCCGGAAAAATCCACCAATCAAGATGGTCCCGATAATATGTTCCGGTCCGCCAAAGGCAAGTGCCCAAAGCGCCGGCAGTATGATGCTGGAGAAGATCGCAATCTCCCAACGGTGCCGGTGGCACCACAGGACTTGAGGATCATCGATCAAGCCTTTGCCATAGACTTTCATATCGGATGTAGTGTTATCGAAGAGCCAGCCGAAATGAGCGATGCCAAGGCCCTTCCACTTCGACATTTTTTCACCATGTCCATCAATATAGGGGCTATGTAGATCGCCAACGCGGTCAGAAAAAGCGTGATGGCGACGGTGATCTGCAGCCCATTTCAGTACAGAAGCCTGACAAGCCATCTGGGCCATGATACCGATCGCAAGACGCATTTTAGGGCCTGCTTCGAAAGAGCGGTGCGTGAAATAACGATGATAACCGATGCCAACGCCCATATTGATCAGGACGTAACCAAACAGGAAGGCAGACCATTCCACCCAGCCGGTCGCATGGGTTAGCGTCCAATAGAGGGCGCCAAGTGATCCGATAACCATGGATGAAAGCAAGATTCCATATTCAATCCGTTTGGCCCGTGCTGCAGGCCCACCGATGATCACGCCATGTTGTGGATGGGTTTCGGACGGATCAAACTTGTCCGGTTGAATGTCGCTATACGCGGTCGCCATCGACTTGCCCCTGTTACTATTTACATCAGTGAAATTAACGGTTTTGGGCAAAGATTACAATTCTCTTAACTATTATTCGATCCGATTTGGTGCCAGTTGACCGAAGCGGTCAAAGATTCGTTTGAAATCAGGTCAATACCACTGTCGCAGCTGTGACTTTGTCGCATCAACAATACGCTTCGCCCGAGGATTTACAGTGTTCATGAAGCCGAAAGCGCCCTTGGTTCGTTCTGGCCGGGTCGAAATATCGATAAGGAGAATGAACATGAAGATTCGCAGTATGATATTAACCGCCACCGGCGCGACAATGATTATTCTACCGGCTGTTGGAGCCGTGGCTCACCCGTCAAATAACGGTGCGCATCCAGAGATTATGACTCATCCGATCGCAGACGTTCAAAATAACTACTGGTTCGACTATGTCACCGATATTCGTGAGGCGGAGCATGAGTTGAAGAAAGACCTCGCCCGAGCAACCGATGAAGAGGACCGCCGGGATGCGATGGAAGAATATCGCAATGAGATAGCGGATGCGAACAAGGACTATCGAAAGGAAATGCGAGAAAAAGGCTATCGCGTGGGCCGCGTGACCGTTGGTCAATAAAGCCTTTTTAACTGATCTTGTGATCAAGATGGGGCCGTCCCAAAATGATTGGGGCGGCCCCATTTGAATCTTTCAAAGAAGATGATGGCAAGTATATGGGCGTCTGGCGCCTGTCCGAACTCTAATCAGGGTGGACTTCATATGATGTCTCTGAAATCCCGCTAAGGTTGATTTCAATCTCGCCCAATAGATTGGAATAGTCCTGAATGGAAATAGAGGTACACAAAACCCAGCCCAGAGATTCGGACTGCACTTTCAGTGATTGGCCGCGCAGACCAACATAGTCTCCTTCAATAATGTCGGCATGGAGATCGGGATTATAAGAAGCTTTGGGAATGAAAGTACCGTTCGCGATGTGCGTTTCAGCATTGGGCCTGTGAAGCTCGCTATATCCAATTACCTGGTTATCATGATAAATATCTACAAGCATATCCTGGGTATATATTCCGATACAATATCAATGGCTTTTTAGGTTTATCTGCCATTGGCAAATAAGAAGGTCACGGGATCGGTGGGTCGCAATACCGACCCCGTAAGGCGGCTCTACGCAGGAACAGTGTTTGGGTCTTTGGTTCATTTCTGAAATTTTTCTGAAATTGCATGGTCGACCTTAGTGTAAAACGATCCTATGTCTTTGTCAGATATGGGGGTTTTTTTGATGTCGGACGGGATTGCGCTTGGTAAGCTCGAACTGATTCCGCACCGCCAACTATTGGTTGATGGCGAGCCGATAGCCATTGGCCGCAAGGCAATCGAAATCCTATCCGCGCTCGCGAAAGCAGATGGCAGGGTGATGACCAAGGCTGAGTTGATGGATGCCGTTTGGCCCGGGGCGGTGATTGAAGAAAATGCGCTGCAGGCACAGATGACGGCGCTTCGCAAGGCCATGGGTGACGAGAGCAAACTGATCAAGACCATACACGGTCTTGGTTATCTTCTAAAGATCCCGACTGTCGAAGAACATGAAAATGGCTTGCCACCTATTCCGACTATTGCCGTCATGCCATTTGCCGATCTGATCGGCGATCCTGAGCAATCCTATTTTGTTGATGGATTGATGGAGGAGCTTACTTCTGCACTAACCCGCATTCGAACTTTATTCGTAATATCTAGCGGTTCCTCTTTGGCGCTAAGAAACCAAGGGCTTTCTCCGGCAGAAGCGGCAGAAAAATTGGACGTTCGCTATATTTTGCAGGGAAGCGTTCGTGCGGTTTCGAATGATGTGCGGATCAACGTCACATTGATTGATACCGATAATGGTGGCCAAATCTGGGCGAACAGCTTTAACGGTTCCATGGAAGACGTGTTTTCTTTGCAGGAGCAAGTTGCCATCGGTGTTGCGGGTGTGACCGAGTTTTCAATCCAGAAGAGCGAAACACAGCGTGTAATCAACCGCCCCACATCTGACTTGCAGAGCTATCATCTCTATCTGCGCGCACTGGTTCCGTTCCGCACCTACACACGTCAGAATATCGAAAAAGCAATGGCCTTGCTTGAAGAGGCCATCGAGCGTGACGAAGAGCATGCACTCGCCCTCAGCCTTGCCGGCACCGGTCATGGCCTCATTGCACAATTCGGATGGACCGATGATCAGGAGTCTCAATTGACCAAGATGAGAGACCTTTTCGAACGGGCGCTTTATTTCGGTTCAGACGATGCGCAGGTGGTTGCAACAGCAGCTTTGAGCTATTGGACCGTAGGTAGATATGCGGAAGCCAGCCGCCATGCAGATCGTGCCGTTGAGCTTAATCCGGGATCGTCTTTTGCACATATCGCTCGCGGTCAGTTGAGCGCCCATGCTGGCAAACTCGCCGCGGCAGAGGATTCGATTATCCGTTCAATGGAATTGGATCCATTTTCACCGAACCGCGCCTTGCAGCTGGGTTCATTGGCACAAACGCGGTTTGTCCAAGAACGCTATGTTGAAGCGGCACGGCTGACACGTGAATGGACACAGATCAACAAGTCCCCGATGAATGTTGCTCTTCTGGCAGCATGTTTGAACAAAATGGGGGAAAGTCAGGCGGCGGCGGATGCGATACGCGAGATGAACGCCCTGTCTCCAATCACCCTACCAAATATTGCGGCAATGTTTTTCCTGGACGAAGACCTACGTCAGAAGTTTCTGGATGCGGTGACGCTGTCTTCTTAGACGTTCCGGGTCGAGCGCTTAAAAGCCAACTTAATCAATATTGACATTGCGCCGAGAGGTTTCGCTGCGTGATGATCGCGCTGGCCGCGCTCTGGGTGCAGGGCGTGGCGCGGAGCGAGCGGCTGGAGCCGACCGTTGGCGAGCTGCCGGGCGAGCCTGCTGGCCGCGACGTTCTGAGCGAACGTTGTTGCCTTGTCGGTTACTTCGGCGCGCTTGTCTGTTTTCGCTTCTGCGCTGACCACGAACGGCACCGTCACGTAATCCAGCTCTACCAGTGGATGCGCGATTGCCCCGGTTTCCACTTGTGGCATTGCCTGCATTTCTTTCGGCGCGCCTTTCTGCTCTTCGCTCGCGCCGCTCTGTCCGTTGTTCTGGTGTCAGATTACGCCGACGTTCGCGCCTTTCCGCGCGCTGTTCAGGCGTTAGGTTGCGGCCGCCTCTACGCATGCCATCATGTCCACCTCGCCGCGCATGGCGCGAACCAAATTTTGCGCGTTGGCGTGCCCAATGGTAGCGGTGATGTCGCTTCATCGCATAGCGGGAGCCTCGCCGGTCAAAAATATGGATGCCATAACCGGGATAGTAAAAATTGTCATACCAGCCACCGCCAAATCCAATATTGGCATATCCATAACCATAATCGCAGGCGTAATAGTCATCAAAGGGTGCATAGGGATCGCATGCATAGCCCGCGCCATTAACATAGCCGTCGCCATAGGAGCCCCCGCCATAAGCGCAGGCGCTGAGGCCAAGCATCGCGCCGCTGAGCAAAGCTGGTTTCACAATTTTCTCGATCCAAGACTGTGCCATGTTCATTCCCCTCATCATCCGGTCATGCGGTATCCATCATCGCTGACCGGATTTCTCTGTTCTAGACTGGCTTGGCCCCGCGAGTCTGGATTGATTTCCTGTTGCCCTATTTTGTAACATTGATGGATTGAATTGGAAATGAACGCAGATGCTTGCTGACATTAATGAAAGTAGCTACTATAGAGCCGTAACCCAAGCATTTCAGGAGCTTTCACATTGGCAAGCGCAGCACAAGTCCACGGATACCCCTATACGGAAACTGCAAACCCGCATTGGGTCAAGCCACCCAGTAAGGAGGCCTTGGCGCACATTCCCGGTGAAGATGGTCTGCCGCTGGTCGGCTCGACCTTTAAAATCATCAAGGACCCCATTGGCTTTGGCAGGCAAATGTTTGAAAAATACGGTTCTGTCTATCGGACATTTAACTTCGGTAAGCAGAACGTGACGTTGCTTGGTGCGGATGCCACCGAATTGGTGATGTTCAATAAAGGCAAGATTTTCTCGAGCGAACAGGGCTGGGGGCCGGTGCTGAACAATCTCTTTCCGCGCGGCCTCATGCTGATGGACTTTGAACGCCACCGTGCTGATCGCAAGGCGCTCTCCGTTGCATTCAAGCCGGGGCCGATGAAGCATCATTGCAAGGTTTTAAACGAAGGCATAGCGGAGCGTGTCAACGATTGGAGCGGAACGGATTTCAACTTCTATCCCGCCATTAAATCACTCTCCTTGGATACTGCTGCCAGCGCTATTCTGGGTATTCCCTGGGGACCGGAAGCCGACAAGATCAACAAGGCCTTTGTTGACGAAGTGCAGGCTTCGGTCGGTGTTGCCCGCTCACCCATTCCTTTCACCAAAATGTGGCGCGGGGTGAAGGCACGTGAATATCTGTTGAGCTATTTTACACCGCAAGTGAAAGAACGGCGCGCGAAAGGCGGCGAAGATATTTTTACTCAGATTTGTCTTGCAACCCACGAAAATGGCGAGTTGCTGACTGAGGATGAAGTCGTCGATCACATGAACTTTCTGATGATGGCTGCGCATGATACGATTACCTCATCAGCAACCAGCATGACTTACTTGCTCGCCAAAAACCCGGAATGGCAGGACAAGCTGCGTGAGGAATGCCTGTCTGTTGCGCCGGCAGGAGAGCCTCTGGCCTATGAAGATCTCGGCAAACTGGAACTGACCGAAATGGCGTTCAAGGAATCTCTGCGCTTGATCCCGCCAGTACCAAGTATTCCACGACGTGCGATCAAGGAATTTACCTTCCGTAACTACACAATCCCGGCTGGCACCAATATCGGTATCAGTCCGCAATTTGTGCACAAGATGGAGAAACACTGGCCGAATCCGACGAAATTTGATCCGATGCGCTTCACGCCAGAAAATAGCGCCGGTCGGCACAAATATGCGTGGGTTCCCTTCGGTGGTGGCGCTCATATGTGTCTGGGCCTGCACTTTGCCTATATGCAGATCAAGATCCTGATGCACGCAATGCTGACCCAAAACCGCATCGTTCTCAGCGGAGGACAGGATTATGAACCGAAATGGCAAGTCTTCCCGATTCCGCAGCCGAGAGACGGTCTGCCGGTGCGCCTGGAGGCACTCTGATCTGCTGACTTTCTAGAAGGTTCAGTTACCCGCTATTTCTGAGTGCCGTTGCAATGGCATTGAGAGAGAGTTGTATCCCTTCACCAATACGCGGATCGTCTTCTCCAGCGCGCAGGCGTTTCATTAACTCGATCTGCAGGTGGTTGAGCGGTTCAATATAGGGCAGGCGCAATTCGATACTGTTGAACAGCGACGGGTTTTTTGCGAGCAGATGCGGCTGGTCTGTAATCTCTAGCAAAATGTCACGGGTCTGTTCCCATCCCGACCTAATGCGTTCGAAAAAGGCCTCTCGCATGGCCTGGTCCTCAACCAATTCTGCATAGCGTGCTGCAATGCCCATGTCAGATTTGGCCAACACCATTTCCATATTGGACAGGCTGGCTCTAAAAAAGGGCCAGCTTTGTGCCATGTCTTTGAGTTTTTCGATATCGTCAAAAGCACTGAGCGCTTGTCCGACGCCGTACCAACCGGGCAACATCACCCGAGCCTGGGCCCAGCTAAAGACCCATGGAATGGCACGCAAGTCTTCGATCTTATCGCTTTTTGTTCGGCTGGCCGGTCGCGAACCAATTTTCAATTTGGCAATTTCGGTCAGTGGTGTCATCTGGCGAAAGAAGGTCCGAAAGCTATCATCGCCATAGACCAGATCACGATATTCGGCGAATGCGGTTTGTGAAATCTGGTCCATCGCTTCGGCAAAACTGGCCTGCACCTTCTGGTCGGATGGATCGGGCTCTAGCGAGCGCAGCAACACCGCTGAAGTCATAGCTTCCAGATTGGCTTCGGCAACGCCCATTGTGCCATATTTGGCGGCGATAACCTCACCTTGCTCGGTAATACGGATGCGACCGTCGACGGTTCCCTTGGGTTGGGCCTTGATCGCCCCGAAGGCGGATCCACCGCCACGGCCAACAGCACCGCCGCGGCCATGGAAGAGCTGCATTTTTACGCCAGCCTGCTCAAATACCGGTGTCAGGGCCTGGCTTGCCTTAAACAAGCTCCATGTTGAGGTTAGATAGCCGCCATCCTTGTTACTATCGGAATAGCCGATCATCACTTCCTGCGCGCCGCGTGCGCGGGTCAGGGCATGCATTTCGGGGAGCGCAAAAAAGTCCGTCATGACCTCCGGCGCGTTCTCCAGATCGGCCACGGTTTCAAACAAAGGCACCGCCATGATCGGACAGGTCGGTGCTGCGCTGTTATCGGCCGAAGCACGGTAGAGGCCCGCTTCCATGAGCAGGACATAGACTTCTAATATGTCTGATACGGTCTCGCCATTGCTGATATTGTAATTGACGATGACCTCTGGCCCATATTGGTCATGGGCCTCAGTTGCCGCCCGCAGGATGGAGAGCTCCTTGGCAGTTTCTTCGCTATAATTGATCCACGGACTTACCAGCGGGCGGTTATTTGTTAGTTCTTGCCGAAGAATTTTCACCCGAGTTTCTTCGTTCAATGACAGGTAATCTGCCTCGACACCGGCTTCTGCAAGCAGCTCAGCAACCACCCGCTCGTGGATGCGGCTATTCTGGCGCATGTCGAGCGTTGCGAGGTGAAAGCCGAATAGTTCGACCGTGCGGATCAACCGTCCCAAGGCCCCAGATGTCGCAAACACGCCTTTGCCACCGGAACGCAGCCCGTGTGCGAGCGTCACAAGATCTTCCCGCAATTGCTGCGGATTGTCATAGGGCTCGGCCATGATCGGCGATGGTCGCCCCGGGACGTGACCGCATAACTTCAAATGCGTGGCGGACAGGCGGGCATAGATACCGGAAAGCGCGCGCCGGTATGGTTCATCTTTGCGGCTTGGTGCATCATCGCCGCTAGCATCGGCGAGGGTGACTACTTCATCCGGCACCTCTGCCAGTTCGGTTGAAATGCTGAGTTCCGCGCCCATCGCATGGATGCGTGCAAGATAGTAGCCGATGACCGTCTCTGCGGCGCGCGACAGAGCTTCGCGCATAGCATCGGCATCAACAAAGGGATTGCCGTCACGATCACCACCGATCCAACTGCCGAGCTTTAGAAAATTGGGCAGCCGGGCACCTAGTACTTTTTCCCATTTGCCATAAAGTTTTGGCAAGACCGGCAGAAATACGTCACGCATATAGCTTTGCGAAATCTGCACCTCGTCGGTTACAAATAAGCGCTCACGGCGCAGTGGACGAGTCTGCCACAACAAGGCAATTTGCCGCATAATCGCTTCATCAAGCACGTCGCCTTCGGGCGTATTGTCCGCTCCCGCATCTTTCATAAGCAGTAACTCAGCAATACGGGCCTTGTGATCTATCATGCTCTTGCGCCGCACCTCGGTGGGATGAGCGGTCAGCACCGGGGCAATCAAAGCGTCGTCAAGCAAAGCCAATACTGCCTTTTCGTCTACGCCCTCACTCGCCAATTTTGAGATGGCTTCTGCAACGCTGGCTCCTTCTTCAGCTGCCACACCCTGACGGTCTTCGGCGAGATTGGCGAGCAGTGAAAATAGCATGAAACCGCGCACAAAGGCGGTCGTCTCATCCAAGGTTAGTGCATCAAGACCGGGATCAATCGCATCGGCGTCTGCAACACCGCGATGCCGATCAACGCTGGTGGAGCGAATATATTCGGTGCGCCGATACAATTCTTCGCCGCCATAGCTGCGGATCACATCACCCAGCAATTTGCCGAGATATTTAATGTCGGGATTTTGGCGCACAACCAATGAGGGTGTTGCCGATGAATCATTGGGGAGGATATCAGTCATGACGCGTTGCTGCACCGCTGTGACAACGTGGTCAAGAAAATCTACGGCCAAAAGAGAAGAAATTGCTACTTCTTATTCAAGACTTTGTATTTTGAGCCGATCAAACCCGATGGGAAGCTCGTAGTTTCGATATGATCCAGTTTGATATCTGCATCCAAGGTGCCAAAAAGCGTCAGCCCGTCACCGATTAAAACGGGTATCCGCGTCAGGATAATATCGGATATCAGGCCAGCGCGAAGGAAGGATTGTATAATCTTGCCGCCATCCACATAAGCTCTGCTCCAACCTTCCTTATCCAGGATTTCCATCAACGCATTGGGCGTTTGATCTGATATACGGACCTTGTTTTTCAGATTTTCCGGGATGTCTTTTTCGGTCAATCGACCGCTCATGACGATCACCGGGCCTTGATAGGGCCATTCGCCGAATGTCAGCACCTTCTCAAACGTGCCGCGGCCCATGATCAACCCGTCAACCGACGCCATGAACGCGTCATAGCCATGGTCTTCATCGCCAGTATTATATTCCATCAACCAGTCCAGATTGCCGTCTTTGCGGGCAATAAAACCATCCATTGTAGCGGCAATAAACACATGGCCGGTTACCATATTTCTTGTCCTTCCGATGCGCTGCCCCCGGAATGATACTTTGATATCATGAAGAGCATCTTGCAGGAAGGTGCGATCCCCGGCTTTGTGACAAGCCTTGCAGCATATAAAAAACCCGCCCTCTTTCGAAGGCGGGCTTTTTCTTGGACGATTGTTCAATCAGCTTGAACTTGGGCTGTCCTGCTGCTCGGACCAAGGGCCTTTCGGTTTTTCAGCCTTTGATGAAATGGGCGCTTCCGTTTTTGGTTCAGCAATTTTCTTCGATTTTGCCTTTGCTGGTGCAGCTGCCATTTTCGGTTGGGGCTTTGCTGGCGCTTCGAACGGGGCCACCTCCAGCGGAGTCGATTCGGCAGCAGTCGCTCCACCGATTAAGCTGTCCAGTGACGATCCGTCCAAACCAAGTTCTTTCATCAGCCCGTCAATGACCGGTGCCTGTGCCCGGTAGGACAATGCAGCTGCGACAGCGTCGGTGGCAAGATTGCCATTGCCGCCCCCATTTGCGCCCCCGCTATTGCCAGAGCCGTTTCCGTTTCCGCCTCCGCCATTTTGGGTAATGCCGTCGACCTGAACGATCTTGATTGAGTCGATAGCTTCCATCGGCTTCGCTGACTCTTTCACCACTTCAGGTAATACGTTGAGCAACGCCAGTTTGGTCTGCAATGATATCTGATCAGATGACAGGATATTGGCCGCCTCGTTGACAGCGCGCTGACCAGCCGCTTCGACTTCGAAGCGAACCCGGGATGCTTCCGCGCGTAATTTCTCGGCCTCGGCTTCACCCTCTGCCCCCAGCCTAATGGCAGCGGCACGGTTGGCGGCGGCTTCTTTCTCGGCTTCGGCCTCCACTTTGACGCTGATCGCTTCGCGTTCTGCCTGTTTGGAGGCTTCGATCAACTCGATCCGCTTGTCGCGATCAGCAACCTCGGTTTCCCGAGAGGTTGTGACCTGCTCTTCTGCAGCCACGGCTTTGGCACGGGCTGCATCGGCTTCGGCCTTGGCCTGGCTTTCCTCGCGGCTTTTGTTCTGGATCGCAATCTGCTGCTCTTGACGGGCGATTTCGATCGCTTGTTCCTGCGCAATGCTTGCTTCTTTCACCGCACGATCTGCTTCAATCTGGGTGGAGTCGATCTTTTGCTTCGCGGTAATTCGGGCTTCTTCGGCTTCTCGGTTGCGCACGGCCTGCTCACTTGCGACCTCCGAAGACTGTTCGGCGCGGCGGACTTCCACTTCGCGTTCCTGTTCGAGCCTGGCAAATTCATTGTCCCGTTCGATCGTGAAACTGCGCTGATCAGCCTCAAGGTTTTTCGTTTCGATCTGAACACGTGTGTCTTGCTCAATATCGTTTCTTGCTTTCTTACGCAGTTCGATTTGCTCGGTGAGCTTGGTCAGACCTTCAGCATCAAAGGCGTTGTTGGCGTTGAAATGCTCGATACTGGTTTGGTCAAGACCGGTAAGTGAAACTGATTCCAGTTCCAAACCGTTCATCGCGAGATCGGCAGAGCTGGCTTGCTGCACCTTCTGGACAAAGTCGGCGCGCTGCTCGTGCAGTTCGTTCATTGTCATACCGGCGGCCACCGAGCGCAGGGCGTCAACAAACTTACCTTCGACCAGGTCTTTAAGGGCTTCAGGCTGCATCGTACGCAGACCCAAAGTTTGCGCAGCCATGGCCAGCGATCCAGCATCCGGACGCACGCGCACGTAAAATTCCGCTTTCACGTCAATGCGCAAGCGATCCAGCGTGATCAGCGCATCGACATTGTTGCGCTCTACCGCCAACCGCACGGTGTTCATATTGACCGGCATGGTTTCGTGAAGAACGGGCAGCACCATAGCACCACCGTTCATTACAACCTTTTCGCCACCCAGTCC
Organism: Sphingorhabdus sp. Alg231-15; assembly: GCF_900149705.1. Taxonomy (NCBI): domain Bacteria; kingdom Pseudomonadati; phylum Pseudomonadota; class Alphaproteobacteria; order Sphingomonadales; family Sphingorhabdaceae; genus Sphingorhabdus; species Sphingorhabdus sp. Alg231-15. The sequence continues at coordinate 3,374,744 of NZ_LT703001.1, forward strand.
GGTTCGAACGAAAGCGATTTCTTTGGTTGCGCGTTTATAAAGTCGGGTGATGATCAGCCCGAAAATGAGCAGGGTAGCAAAAATAATGCCGGCATAGACGGCGAGGGAAATGAGATTCTCAGTCATATTTTTCTTTCTGTATTGAGGTGCCGCAGGCCGGATGAACTAGGGGTTATCTAGTTGATATCGCGGCAGGCACTGTTTCAGGCTTTGATATTTAGTTCGGATTCATTCCAGGAATTTAACGGTATCAGGCGAAATGATTTTGAATGTTCCTTCCTCCCGGCGAACAAGCAAAACCTCTTCCGCCTGATGAAAAATCTCGCCTTCATTGGCTGGTTCGACCATCACAAAATGGCCGTGACCGTGAAAGTCGATAACCTTGGCGCGGGCTGGCGAACCGGTTTCTGCCTTGCCAATTTCGATTTTTCCGCGGCGCCCCACCAGCATATCGATATCGATTGCTGTGGTTTCATCGCTGGGAATGACCCGCGATAAAGGACGCGCCAACAAGCCGGTTAGCGGTAGGGAAACGGTAGCGGCCGCAGGAACGGCGAGCCATGGTGTGAGAAGCCATCCGAACAGATTGCTGTAAAATTCCTGACCCGCCAGGCCAATAATACCGAACAAGGCAAGAAAGAGCACTAACAGCATGAGAAATGGCAAACGTCCAAATCCCAAAAGGGAGAGCAGGCCTTCGCCAGCGCCATCCATATCGGCTTCGGGATCCATGTCGGTGCCGAAATCCGGCCCAAAATCGCTTAATCCAACAAGCTGCAATATTCCGATGGCAAGCATGAGAAGGATGGCGGCGCTAAAAAAGATATTCTCATTAGCCAGCCAAAATTCAATCACGCAAAACCTCTCCTTTACATGAATATAGGATGAATAAGCTGAATTTCAATAGTAACGGCGCCAGTGACGAACAAAAAAATATATTTTATAGCTCTATTCGGGAAACGATATGCACCAACAATTGTCGATAGTTATGATGGGCGCTACGGGCGCGGTTGGCGGCGCTTGTCTGGACAAGCTCGTCCGACAGCCGCGAGTTGCACGGATCACCACTTTGGGCCGCCGTCCAGTCGAAGGACTGTCGTCCAGTAAGTTGGAACAGCACAAGATCGATATCTTTGCGCCAGACATTTACCGGACGCTATTGGCCGGTCATGATATTGCCATCTGTACATTAGGCGTGGGCGAGCCATCCAAGATCAGCAAGGAAGATTTTGTCAAAATTGACAAGCAAGCGGTGCTGGATTTTGCAACTCGTTGCAAGGCTGCCGGGGTCGAACATTTTCAGCTTCTGTCATCGGTTGGTGTGAGCCCGCAATCCGCCTCGTTCTTTCTGCGTACCAAGGGTGAGCTTGAGGACGGGCTGAAGGGGCTGCAATTTAAGCGGCTCAGCCTGTTTCATCCCTCGATGATCCTTACGCCCACCAACCGCTATGGCTTTGTTCAGGGGTTAACCCTGACCGTTTGGCCGTGGTTAAAGCCAATTCTGGCGGGCGGCTTGCGAAGATATCGCGGCATAGAAGTGAGCAAGCTGGGTGGAGCAATGGCCGCCAATTGCCTCGCCGACGGGGATGGCACCGAAATTCTGGAATGGGACGCTATTGTAGCGCTTTCTCAGCGTCAGTGACCCACCTAACCTTCCAGTTCAATATCCCAATAGAGCCAGTCATGCCAAGTATCATGGAGGAAATTCGGTGGGAAGGCGCGGCCATGTTCCTGAAGCTGCCAGTTGGTTGGTTTAATGGGTCTGTTTGACAGCTGCATATGCGCTTCTTTTGGCGTTCGACCGCCCTTTTTTAGGTTGCATGGTAGACATGCCGTTGCAACATTTTCCCAAGTTGTCCGGCCTTTTTGCCGTCGCGGAATGACATGGTCAAAAGTCAAATTGTCAAGGCTGCCGCAATATTGGCACATGAATTTGTCACGCAGGAACAGATTGAACCGAGTAAAGGCCGGATATTCGGATGGTTTGACATAGTTTTTCAGCGCAATGACCGATGGAATTTTCATGTCGAGGCTGGGGCTATGCACTTCGCGTTCATAGCTCGATACGATGTTCACTCGGTCCAGAAAGACCGCCTTGATCGCGGTCTGCCAAGGCCACAGGCTTAGTGGATAGTAAGACAGTGGTGTATAGTCAGCATTCAGCACCAGTGACGGGCAACTTTCGGGATGCCGCAACAGGTCAGGGTGATACATAGTAAAACTACTCCCTTAGTCTTTGACTGCATGCCCTTTATCCGCAAGAACATGACATGGTCATTACAACTGACATGCAAACAACATTATCTGCGCTATGACGTCAAGAGGGTATGTCAGCCAAGATGTTGTGGTCCGCTTTGCGCCTAGCCCCAATGGATTGTTGCATCTTGGACATGCATATGCCGCTTGCACCGCTTATGATTATGCACGGGAACGCAATGGAAAACTGTTGCTACGGATTGAGGATATCGACGGTGTACGCAGCAAGCCCGAGTTTGTCGAAGCGATTTTGGCGGATTTGCGGTGGTTGAGGCTTGATTGGGATGGTGCGATCATTTTTCAGTCCGAGAGACTGGACAGTTATGCCAAGGCTGCTGAACGCCTGAAGCAGCTGGACTTGCTATATCCCTGTTTTTGCAGTCGCTCGGATATGCGAGCGGTGCATAAAAAAGAGGGCCCCCGCGAAGGGCCGGATGGCCCAATATATCCTGGAACCTGCAGGAAGCTCGATCCAGGTCAGGCTGATGCAAGAAGGAAGCTCGAACCGCACAGCTGGCGCTTGGATGTAAAAAAAGCATTGCAGTTGACCGACGACCTGATTTGGCATGACGAAAAAATTGGTGATCAACAGGCCGATCCTGCGGCACTGGGTGATGTTGTGTTGATCCCCAAAGATATGCCGGTCAGCTATCATCTTGCTGTAACGCTGGACGATGCGCGGGACGGTATCACCCACATTGTTCGCGGCGCTGATCTCTTTGCCTCAACGCATATCCACCGCTTGTTGCAGGCACTGCTGGATCTGCCGGTGCCGCGTTATTTCCACCATCCGGTTCTACTCGATCAAACCGGGAATAAGCTCGCAAAAAGCCGGGAGTCTGCATCTTTAGCCGTATTGCGAAAAAAGGGCATCGATGGCAATGATCTAGCCAACAGGTTGAGGAAAAATATATTCCCGGTTGGAATTACTCTGGCGAAGGACTAGTTAGTAGAAATGAGCTATATCTTAATATTATTTATCCTGTTGGCGGCTGGCGGCGTTGTTTACGCTTTGGTGCGCGGACTTATTGCCTTTGTTAATATGGAACCTGAGGATGTCGACGCCGAAGGCGTGACCGCTTCGCATAAGAAGCAGAATGAAATGATGTTCGCGCGGGTAAAATACCAGGCCATCGCGGTTGTTTTGGTCGCACTACTATTATTGTTGGCCGGAGGGCAGAGTTAAAGGCTGCTAATCATGGTCAAGCTCAACAAGATTTACACCAAAACCGGCGATGATGGCACTACAGGTCTGGTAGACGGTTCGCGTATTGCCAAAAACGCACCCCGCATGGCCGCGATCGGTGACGTAGATGAACTTAACAGTGCACTGGGCATTGCGATTTGCGAGATTCCAGATGAAGCTCTGATGCAGACCTTGCGTGTGATTCAGAATGATCTATTCGATCTGGGTGCCGATCTGGCAACACCTGCTGGTGAGAATGATGATTTTGCGCCATCGGAAATGATATTGCGAGTAACGCCATCGCAGGTCGAGCGTCTGGAATCCGAAATTGATGCAATCAACAGTGACCTTGAGCCACTGACAAGCTTTATCTTGCCGGGCGGCGAAAGGTCGGCAGCAGCCATCCATCTGGCCCGCGCCATCGCTCGACGCGCAGAACGAACCGCCGTGGGTGCTGCACAGGTGATGGCCATCAACCCGCAGGCCCTGGCTTATATCAATCGGTTGTCAGACTATCTTTTCGTGCTGGGGCGAATGCTCAACAATGGCGGAAAAGCTGACATATTGTGGGTACCCGGTGCATCACGCTGATTTCCCGTAGCGGCGCGAAAACGCGCTCCAATACGCAAATTCGCAACCAGCTGGCGAAAATATAAGCAGTTGACCCTTATCTCGTTCGCTCTATGTTCCTTAGGCATGCACTAAGCGGATGGAGTAGGAATAATCGCTGGCCACGCCAAAAATATCAGTACCCGTCCGCCGATTGCCGGCGAACCTGACCGACACAAGGATCTGGCACGAAAATTTCTAGAAATTCGTGCGTATAGCTCTTCACTTATTGCCAGCTTGAGTGATGCCGACGCCACCGTTCAGTCAATGGAAGACGCTTCTCCAGCGAAATGGCACTTGGCCCACACCAGCTGGTTTTTTGAAACGTTCCTGCTGCGCGATCATGTATCAGGCTACAAGGCTTTTGACGACGACTATGCCTATCTGTTCAATAGCTATTATGAAGCAGAAGGTGCGCGCCACGCGCGCCCCGATCGCGGCCTGCTAACACGGCCCTCGCTTGAGGAGATTGGCCGTTATCGTGCTCATGTTGATACGGCAATGACCGAGGCGATGGGCGGTTTTTCGGAAGACTTGCTGGACCTGGTTGTGCTGGGTCTTCATCATGAACAACAGCATCAGGAATTGTTGCAGACCGACATATTGCATTTGTTTTCATGCAATCCGCTTGGCCCTGCTGTCAACGAACCCAAGCCGCGTCCGGCGATTATCGAAAGTTCAATGAACTGGATTACCGGTATGAACGGTACCCAATCCATTGGTCATGACGACATCGGTTTTGCCTTTGATTGCGAGGGACCGCGTCATGATGTGATACTGCATTCGCACGCCATCGCAGATCGCCCGATCACCAATGGCGAGTGGGCGGAATTTATAGCAGACGGGGGCTATGCAAAGCCTGATCACTGGCTGTCCGATGGATGGGCGTGGGTTCGGAACGAGAATATTGTCGCACCACTTTATTGGCGTACCCGTGACGGGGAAATGGAAGAATTCACCTTACAAGGTTGGCGCAAAATTGTGCAATGCGCGCCTGTAAGACATATTAGCTTATACGAAGCCGATGCCTATGCAAGTTGGGCTAACGCACGTTTGCCCACCGAGGCTGAATGGGAAGTCGCAGCCCAAAACGGACTGCCGGGTACTGGCTCAGTGTGGGAGTGGACAGGCAGCGCTTATCGCCCCTATCCTGGCTTCAAGGCGGCTGAGGGCGCCGTGGGCGAGTATAACGGCAAGTTTATGTCGGGTCAGTTTGTTCTAAGGGGCGGTAGCGTGGTGACGCCGCCTGATCATCTAAGAACCACATATCGTAATTTCTTCTACCCACATCAGCGTTGGCAGTTTGCCGGTGTGCGGCTCGCCAAAGATTTGTAATCGCGCAAAAGGACGCTTCCTCCAATGGATATGATAATGAGCCGGGTTGATCCGGCGTTTCGCAATGATGTCCTGCGCTGTTTTGAACAGGAAGTTTATGCGATTCCGGCGCGTTGGCTTTATGATCGTGCAGGATCGGAATTGTTCGAACAGATTACGGATTTACCGGAATATTATCCGACCCGAACAGAGACTGGTTTGTTGGAAAGCTACAGCGGCGAGGTTGCCGAGATGGCTGGTAGTGGACGTGCGGTGATTGAATTCGGTTCCGGCAGTTCGACAAAAACACCTCATCTTCTAAGAGCGGTCAACCCAGCGGCCTATGTTCCGATTGATATTTCCGGCGATTTTTTGGCGGATAGTGCCGCACAATTGCAGGAACAATTTTCCAATTTGCCGATTTACCCGCTTGAGGCCGACTTCATGCGACGATTAAATCTGCCTGATCAAGTCTCGGACATGCCGAAATTAGGCTTCTTCCCGGGCTCAACAATAGGAAATATGATCGCGCGTACATCTGTCGATTTGCTTCGGTTCATGCGCGAAACATTGGGGGAGGGGGCACAGCTCCTGATTGGCTTTGACCGGATCAAGGATCCTGATGTTTTGATTGCCGCTTATGATGATAGTGCTGGCGTGACTGCCGAGTTTTCGTTGAACCTGCTACATCGGATAAATCGTGAACTTGGTGGTGAAATTGCTGTCGATAAATTCCGCCATATTGCTGAATGGAATGACATTTATGCCCGGATCGAGATTTACCTGGAAGCTCAGGCAGATTTAGATTTTTCAATTGACGGTTCGGTTTTTAGCATGGTGAGAGGCCAACGCATTCACATTGAAAATAGCCATAAATACGGCCTGCGCGATGCGCGTCTGATGCTAAGGGCTGGTGGTTGGTCGCCCGTTCAGGAATGGAGCGATGAAAAGGATTATTTCTCGCTTATTCTGGTAGAAGCGCATCCCTTTAAAGACGCGCCTTAGAAGCTATTCCATTGCGTCTTCAGAAGACGGTGCTTGCTGGGCCATTGTTGCGGCCTTTTTATAGGTTGCCCGCCAAGTTGTAATCCACTCGTAGGCACCGCGGCATTCCTGCATACTGCTGGCTTCGATCAGTCGGAATTGTTCGCCGTCCCAAATGAAGCTTTCAGCGCTGCCACAATCGCCAATGCCCCTGCCTTTGGCAAAACTGCTTAGTATTTGCCGGTTTTCTTCCCAATGAGCGTTGACCAGCAGGGGTTTGCGTCCCTCACCGCCCCAACTGGGCTGTAGGTCGTAAGTGGCCGGACGAAAGGCCCAGCTGGCCCCGTCTTTCTCGTCGCCTTTAATTTCACCGATATAGGCGGCGCTAGAAAAATTATAGGCACCGGAACCGCAGGACATCAGAACAAGTGCGCGATAACGGTCATCTTTTTTACCAAGCGGAAATATTTGATCCTCGACCACACCAAATCGGTCATCCTTGCAAACCGAATTTTCAACCAGATCCACAATCTCGGTGGTCGCAGGTATCCGTTTTGCGGGGGTCCATTGATTGGTTACGACTAGCGGAATTTCTGTATTCTGGGGCCGGTAAGTTCGGCGGCCCTTGGAGATTAAAGCTGTACGGGTATACACCCTTTTCTGCTGCCTATCGATATAGCGCAGTGCCGCCATCGATCCCGACAGTGAAATTTTGGTCAGGCTGGATCCATCCGGCCCAGTGACGTTTAGTTTTCTACCGCGCGCAATGGCTCTTGTTACTTTTTTGGCGTTATCGCCGGTAATCTCAATGGGATAGTCGCCCTGACTTATGGGGCCGGATTCGACCACTTTACCGTCGATAATCATCCGATACTCGCTAACACCAGTATCTTGTATCAGCACGCGTATCTTTAATATGTCATCTCGACCGGCCGTTCGTTCGATGAAGATCGGGCCGCCCCATTCATTGAAACCGCCACTTGCATTATCTACCAGCGAAACGGCTTCGCAATTGCCACCATTGTCGCAACCGACAGACCAGTCTTTGAATACCTTCACTTCACCCGGAGCAGGAACCGGTAGAGGAGTGCCAGCGTCTGTCGCCGCTGTCATTGCCATAAGGATCATAGTGGAAATAATAGGGGGCATATTTGTAATCTAGCCAGTTTGGTCGACAATCGCTAGTGCCTTGTTACATCAGCATTAACAGGCAGGTCATGATAAAGAAAAGGGACGGCAGATGAAATCAATCGGTATTATTGGGTCAGGACAAATGGGTGCCGGTATTGCGCAGGTTTCTGCGCAAGCTGGCTATCATGTCTATTTGTCGGACATGAACCAGGAAATTGCCGAAAAAGGTAAGGCTGGGATCGCCAAACAATTGTCCCGGCTGGTGGAGAAGGAAAAGATTGAACAACAGGCCGCACAAACGGCGTTGGACCGGATCGAAACTGTCGGTTCTCTCGATCCCATGGCGGGTTCGGATATAATCATCGAAGCGGCAACCGAACGCGAGGATATCAAACGTCAGATCTTTGCTGCGGCATCAGAGGTTCTAGGCCATCAGTCGTTGCTCGCATCGAACACCTCATCCATTTCGATCACACGGCTGGCGCAATCAGTTAAAGATCCATCCCGTTTTATCGGCGTCCATTTTTTTAACCCTGTCCCGCTGATGGGTTTGGTGGAAATAATCCGTGGTTTGGCCAGCAGCGATCAGAGTGTCGCCATGGCGAGTGACTATGTAAAAGCATTGGGTAAGCAGGCCGTATTGGCGAAAGATTCACCTTGCTTTGTTGTGAATCGCATATTGCTGCCGATGCTTAACGAAGCTTTTTTCGCACTGGGAGAAGGTACAGCCTCGATGGAGGATATAGACCGCGGCGTGCAACTTGGTCTCGGACATCCGATGGGGCCGATAACCTTGGCGGATATGATTGGCTTGGATACATTGCTTGAAATCCTTCGTGTACTGCAAAATGACTTTGGAGATCCCAAATATCGCCCGGCTCCGCTGTTGCTGAAATATGTCGAAGCCGGCTGGCTTGGTCGCAAAACGGGTAAGGGTTTTTATGACTATTCGGGTGAAGCCCCAACCCCTACGATGTAGGTTAACTGAAATGGAGACGATGCGATGAGCGATGATATCAGAGACTTTCAGATTGATATTCCGCAGTCGGCATTGGACGATTTGCAGACCCGATTGGAAATGACTCGTTGGCCTGACCCTGAACCGGTTGATGACTGGTCCCAGGGTATCCCGCTGACCTATGTGCAGCAGGTTGCTGACTATTGGCGCGAGGCATATGACTGGCGGCGTTGTGAGGCAGCGCTCAATCAATATTCGCATCATATGACGGAAATCGACGGGGTTGATATTCATTTCATGCACATCCGCTCGCCCGAGGCGGATGCGCGGCCACTGATTATGACTCATGGCTGGCCAGGCTCCATCATTGAGTTTCTCGATGTTATCGGTCCGCTGACGGACCCCGTAGCTCATGGTGGGGAGGCAAAGGATGCCTTTCACCTCGTCATTCCTTCGCTGCCCGGATATGGTTTTTCGGGTAAGCCAACCGTAACCGGATGGGGCGCCGAGAAGATCGGTGAGGCCTGGGACATGTTGATGAAGCGGCTGGGTTATGATCGCTATTTTGCGCAGGGCGGCGATTGGGGCGCGCTGGTGACATCTGCCATTGGAGTCCAGAATCGCGGATCTTGTGCTGGTATTCATATCAATTTGGTTGTCGTTGGGTCGCCACCCGAGGTGGTCATGACCAATCCGACTCTCGAAGAACAAGCGTCCTTAGCTCGATTTGCAGATTATCAAACACAGGGCGGTGGCTATGCAGAAATTCAGCGGACCAAGCCGCAAACGCTCGGATATGGTCTTGCCGACTCTCCGGTTGGCCAAATGGCTTGGGTGCTGGAAAAGTTTCAGGGCTGGTCAGATGGCGCGATGACCCCGGACGACAGTTTTGATCGCGACCGATTGCTCGACAATATAATGCTCTATTGGCTCAACAATGCAGGGGCTTCGTCCGCGCGGCTTTATCGAGAAAGCTTCGGAAGTCCGAATGTCGAGCCTGTCCATATGCCAACCGGATGCAGTATATTTCCCAACGAAATCATGGCCCCGTCTCGTCGATGGGCTGAGCACCGGTTCAAGAATCTGCAATATTGGAATGAAGCGGAAAAAGGCGGTCATTTCGCTGCGATGGAAGTACCTGAGCTTTTTCTCGGCGAGGTACGGGGTTCTTTTGGCCAGATGGAGCTCTAACCGTAGATGTTAGTGTTGATCGCAAGGCGGTTGATGACAGCGATTCCGACGCTGCTTGCGATCATTTTGGCTTCGTTTTTTTTGATGCGATTGGCCCCGGGCGGGCCATTTGATGGTGAGCGTCCATTACCCCCGGAGACACAGGCTGCGTTGCAGGCCGCTTATGGGCTGGATAAGCCGCTTTGGGAGCAAGCATGGCTCTATGTTTCGCGACTGGTGCAAGGCGATTTCGGACCGTCGCTAGTCTATCGGGATTTTTCGGTTTCGGAACTTGTGGCGCAGGGCCTGCCGATATCATTAACCCTCGGGGGACTTGCAATCATACTCGCCCTGCTGATGGGGGTTTCTGGTGGCTTGTTCGCGGCGGCACGCGCCGGAAAAGCGGCCGACAAAACAATTATGACGCTCGCTACCATTGCCACGGCGTTGCCGACTTTTGTCACCGGTCCTGCACTTGCCCTGTGCTTTGGGCTTTGGTGGGGCCTGTTGCCGGTGTCGGGAACAGGCGAGGGTTGGTCATGGTTGATCATGCCGGTTGTCGCGTTAGCATTACCTGTGTCAGGGGCCGTAGCCAAGTTAACCCGTGCCGGTCTAGCAACCGTGCTCAAACAGGATCATATTCGTACAGCGCGCGCGCGCGGTCTGTCTGAATCGAAAATCATGTTCAAACACGGATTGCGGCCCGCTCTTGTTCCGGTGGCTAGCTATTTGGGACCTGCTGCAGCTGGTCTACTCACCGGTGCAGTAGTTGTGGAAACGGTTTTTGGACTGCCCGGCCTCGGACGCTATTTTGTTCAAGGCGCGTTGAACCGTGACTATCCATTGGTGCTCGGGGTAGTTACGCTCTACGCGGCGCTGATCATCCTGTTCAACCTGTTTGCCGACCTGATTTACGGCTGGCTAGACCCTCGGATGCGTGACGAATGAGGGCGCTGTTTAACCGCAAACACTGGCCGCTTTGGGTGATCTTGGCGCTCGTGGCGTTGGCGTTGATCCTGCCAGCGATCCTGCCATGGACATATGATCAGATTGATTGGGATGCCGTGCGTGCTCCGGCCTTCAGCGGATCGCATGTTTTTGGAACGGATGAAATTGGCCGCGATCGTCTCGCACGTTTGGCTGCGGGGACTCGTGTCACTTTGATGGTTGCCATCGCCGCGGCCATGGTTTCCTTAGTTGTCGGCATTGCCTGGGGCGCGACTGCAGGCTGGATGGGCGGCAAAGTTGATGAAGCTATGATGCGGTTTGTCGACGCTCTCTATGCGCTGCCTTTCATGTTCATTGTAATTTTGCTGATGGTGATATTCGGACGTTCGATACTGCTGGTTTTTGTGGGTATCGGATTGGTTGAATGGCTTACAATGGCGCGGGTTGTACGGGGACAGGTCATGGCCCTTAAACAAAGACCCTTTATATTGGCCGCTGAAGCTGCAGGTACTCCGCCGATTAACAACATCCTGAAGCACATTCTGCCCAATATCGCCGGTGTTGCGCTCGCTTATCTCATGCTGACCGTGCCGCAAGTAGTGATGATCGAGAGCTTCCTCTCGTTCCTCGGCCTTGGTGTTCAGGAACCGCTGACGTCGCTTGGAATATTGGTCAAGGAAGGCGCAGACGATATGGATATGACGCCGCTAGGACTGTTGTTGCCTGGCGGTCTTCTTGTGTTACTGCTGGTTTGCCTGACAATAGAGGGCGAGCGCCTGCGAGATGTCTACTCATGAGCGTTTATGAGATACGCGATATGGCCATTGAAATTGATGGCAAACGGCTGGTCGAAGATGTCAATATCACGGTCGAGGCAGGTAAATGTACGGCGATAATCGGCGCATCCGGATCAGGTAAAAGCCTGACTTGTCTAACACCTTTCGGTCTGACGCCAGGCACTGCTTCGGGATCGATCAAGCTTGACGGGATTGAGTTGACCTCTGCCAATGCTCGCGAGATGCATCTGGCGCGCAGTCGAAACACGGGGTTTGTCTTTCAACAACCATTGACAGCACTAACGCCCCATTTGACCATAGGGAAACAGCTTCAGGAAGCCGCATCGCAAGCTGGTCCGCAGCGGCTATCGCGGCATGAGTTGGCGCAGATGTTAGCGCGGGTTGGTCTTTCGCGTGCTGATGAAAGGCTCGATCAATTTCCACATCGGCTGTCGGGCGGAGAGCGTCAGCGTGTCATGATTGCCGCCGCTGTTGCGCATCAACCGAAACTGCTGATCGCGGATGAACCGACTAGCGCTTTAGACGCTAGTTTGCGCGCAGAAATCATGGAGTTGCTAGATGAGTTGCGCGTTGAGCATGGCTTGGCAACACTGTTGGTCAGCCATGATATCGCCTCCGTCGAGAGTCATTCGGACGATCTGATTGTAATGGATAAAGGCAAGGTGGTTGAGAGCGGTCCCACGGTCGACATTATCACCAACCCACAGCGGGACTATACGAAGCGCCTTATTGCCGCCACACCGAGTCTTGCAGAGCCCGCACCACATCTGCCAGTTGTCGGGGAGATATTGCTCCAAGCCGAAGGTGCGACGGTTTTGTTTCCTCGCCCAGGCTGGCGGCGGGGTAAAATAGAGGCGGTTGCAGATGCCAGTCTATCCGTAAGGGAAAGCGAGGCAGTTGCGATTGTTGGTGGATCGGGTTCAGGTAAATCGACCTTGGGGAGAGCGGTGGTGGGTATTGGCCCTCTGACGTTCGGCACAATCAAATGGCAACAGGGCCTCTTGCCAGAGCGCCGTGAGCGCAGCCTTGCCATGCGAAAATTGATCCAACCCGTATTCCAAGACCCGGTGGCCAGTCTCAATCCACGATGGAAGGTGGGTGATATTGTATTGGAACCTCTCAGAAATTTGAGTCCTGAATTATCCGGCCCAGAACGTAACGACAAGTTAGCGCAAGCATTAAATGATGTGGGGCTTGGCCCAGAGTATATAGACCGGGTTTCAACCAGCCTTTCGGGAGGCCAGGCACAACGTGTCGCCATCGCTCGGGCTATAATCGCAGGCCCAAAAATGTTGGTGCTCGACGAAGCGACGTCGGCTTTGGACCCGTTAGTAGGAGGCGCAATCCTGCAGCTACTGTCAGAATTGCAGCGAGCACACGGGCTCAGCATTATCTTCATCACGCATGACATCGCATCGGCCCGTCGGCTTTGCCATCGGATTGTTGTTCTGGATGCGGGCCATGTTGTTGAGATGGGGGATATGGCTGAGGTCGTTGAAAGTCCGAAGGCCAGAGTCACTAAGCTACTGATTGAGGCAAGCTGACATAAGGCCAAAAAAGGCCGCTCTGCCCCCAGAACGGCCTTTTCCGTGTGACGAACCTAAATTGTGAATTCAGACCCAATCGGGTTTAGAAAGATACGCCCAACGTGAACACAACAGCACTGTCCGTGAAACTATTGACTGATGGCGCATCGGTATCGGTATAGGCAACGCTCGCAGTCAGGTTTTTGGTAATGGCCCAGTCGGCACCAAGGGTCCAATCGATGTAGTTATCATCACCAAACACACCAACGGGGTTGCCCAGTGAACCATCATTGATACCAATATTCGCATTGAGCGAGATGGGCGTGTTCGGAATGCCGCCGGAAACGCCGGTGTAGATATAAACATTGTCGCTGTCACCCAGGCTGGCTTGAGACCATGCGTATGCGATACCGGTGGTGAGTTCTACAGGTCCAACTGTTGTTGAGACCGAAGCATAGGGTTCAAAATAGTCGCTGGGTCCTGCGGCTCCGCCTTCACCATTGGGGTAGACATAATAGAGCAGGCCAACATCAAGAGTGAGGCCATCGGTGACGTCTCCGGACCAACCACCATAGAGGTCAAGCTCGGTGTGACCGAATGTCGGGCTGTCTTCGATAGAAGAGGCCCAGGTCCCGATGTAAAAACCGCTTTCATGGGTGACATCAATGCCGCCTTGAACTGCGATATCGCCGTCCGAGAAGGACAAGCCACGGAATCGATAATCTGATGTGATGGCGGCATTGCCGGAAACTGTAATTCCGCTGCCTTCCACTTCTTGAGCGAGGGCGGGAGCTGCCGTTGTAGCCAGCAGAATAGCTGAAAGACCGATAATCCCCGATTTGGCTTTATAGCCGAGAGTAGTTTTTGTGGACGTGCGCATGAAAATCCCTTTCTGGTTGATGCGTATCGCCCCTCCTGGAATTTGTCCTGGTTGTCTTTTTATTGCGCCAGCAAAGCCAACGGCAGACAATCTCAAAACATGCAGGAAAAAACTGCAACATATTGCTGCGCTGCACAACAGAAAAATGTCAGTAAGGATGACATATTTTGATAGTGTGGCAATCTAGCCACATGTGTTTTGCTTGCAGCACTAAGGCGTGTTTAGAGCTTGTTAACTATGACTATATATCGGTTGCAACATGTCAGAATTGGATTCCATTGAACAAGCAAATGGCGGGGGTAATCCCTTTGCTGAGAGTTTTGCCCGCCTGAAAGCCGTCGAGTCGGTCGCTGGGCTTGTGGCCAATATGGCTGGATCGACAGAGGCAGGTGCTTTTGTTTTGAATGAAGTTGCAGCCATGGAATCGGCCTATCAAAACAGCCTTCCGATGACCCGAAAGCGCTTTGATCGTGGATGTGATGACTTAGCGATCATGGCGCAATCAGGCGCTAAGGCACTACTGCAGCTCAATTCTGCCGGAAGAAGTCGTGTCGATATCGCTGCCCAACGGTTAATGCGCGAAATTCAAATGTCCGGTCGCCAGACTTTGGATTTGCTGCAGAAATAAAGCCGCTATTCGCTGGAAAGTTCGACCGTTCCATTCTCTGGCAGTGATTTAATATGGACATCCCGCTGTGGGAACGGAATTTCGACGCCATGTTCCTTGAACAGATCCCAGACGCGTTTCAGAACCGCTGCTTTGAAATTGCCCACACCTGATTGCGGGTCGTTGATCCAGCAACGGATTTCAAAATTTACACTATTGTCGCCAAACTCCAGCATCCATACCACTGGCTTGGGATGATTGAGCACTCGAGGAACATCGACGCAGGCCTGCTTCATCAACTCAATAACCTGATCCATATCGCTATTATAGGAAACTCCAACGGGAATGCTGATCCGGACATTTTTGTTCGAATAGGACCAGTTTTCCACTTCCTGTGTCATCAGATTTTCGTTTGGAATCAAGTGCTCCTTGCCCTCACGAGTAAGAACCGAAACAGCTCGGACGCCGATCTTGTTAACCCAGCCAAAACTGTCGCCGACCGCGATGACATCACCCGGTTTGATCGAACGATCCATCAGCAGGATGATACCTGCAATAAGATTACCGATCGTTTTCTGCATCCCGAAACCGATGGCGAGACCAAACGCACCGGAGAAGACCGCTAGAGCTGTCAGGTCGATACCCAGGACATCAAGGCCGAGCATGAACGCCGCAGCCAAGATGGCGACGGTGGCTAGCTTTTGCCCGAGAACCTTTTGTGCGCCGTCGAGATCGCTATTACCGATGACATGAGTGACGAGCTTCATCAAAACCCGCGCAACGGCAAGGAGAATGACCGCTGTCATGATGGTTGTGACCACGGCAAGAAGCGAAATCCGGTTGGTGCCGACATCAATACCGACGCGCTCCAACGCTATGGTGATCCGATCAATATTGCCGACAAGGCCAAGCGCTGCCGATATGAATACCGTAAGCCCCATGGTTGTACCGAGCCAGTCCGGCATACGAACTCCGCGGATCAGATCATTGGTGAACAACCCCATGGTGATCGCAATGGTCAATGCAAAGATAACTTGCGGGATCAGCTGCCATTGCCAGATCGCTAGGAAAAACCCACAGAGTATGAAGGTTGTAGCCCGACGGGTCATATCGCGAATGCGCCGTCCGGCCAGTTCACTCTCATAGCCCGCCCTGGTTTCCCAGACGTTCCGTAATTTGGGTCCAATATATCGGCTAAGCAACCAGCCTGCAAAAAG
Organism: Sphingorhabdus sp. Alg231-15; assembly: GCF_900149705.1. Classification (NCBI taxonomy): domain Bacteria; kingdom Pseudomonadati; phylum Pseudomonadota; class Alphaproteobacteria; order Sphingomonadales; family Sphingorhabdaceae; genus Sphingorhabdus; species Sphingorhabdus sp. Alg231-15. The sequence continues at coordinate 3,390,327 of NZ_LT703001.1, forward strand.
TGCAATCGCAACTAAGCCAGCAGCAACAGCGCCTTCGATAAATTGCAAATTACGCGAGGTGTCGGGTGCCAGAGATTCAAGATAGCCGAAAATTTGTTCCATCATAACAGGACATTGTTATAGTGTTCAAAGGCTTTGGCAAGATCAGCGATCAAGTCATCTGGATCTTCAAGACCGATATTCAGCCTTACCAACGCCCCTTTCATCGTCCAGTCGGTCGCGGTGCGGTATTTTCCCGGATCCACCGGGAGTGCCAGACTTTCAAAGCCGCCCCAGCTATAACCGATCCCAAAGAAGGTAAGTGCATCAATGAACACCGCGCGGGATTGTTCATCACCATTTGAAAGCACAAATGAAAAAAGGCCAGACGATCCGTCGAAATCGCGTTTCCAAATTTCATGCCCCGGACAGTCCGGTAAGGCAGGATGCAGCACTTTGCCAACTTCCGGACGCTCTTTTAACCAATGCGCAATCGCAAGAGCCGATTGTTCGTGTTGTTTTAACCTGACCTCCAGGGTTCGCAGCCCGCGCGCGGCCAGATATGCGTCATCGGGTGAAACAACCTGACCCAGTTGCTGCGCAGTGCGCCGGAGTCGGGTCCAATATTTTTCATGCGTCGTTGCTGCGCCCATCATCACATCACTATGTCCGACGATATATTTTGTCGCGGCGACAATGCTAATGTCGACACCGTGTGTGATTGCAGGAAAATATCGTGACGTTGCCCATGTATTGTCGAGCAACGACACAATTCCGGCATCTTTGGATGCTTTGCATATTGCCGGAACATCTTGCACTTCAAACGTTAGACTGCCGGGGCTTTCAAGCAAAATTGCCTTTGTCTTATCAGAGAAGAGTGTTGCAACATCCGCACCTATCTGAGGATCATAATAGCGTGCGGTAACGCCCATGCGTTTCAGAAAAGCGTCTGCATAGCTACGGCTTGGATCATAACTGCTGTCCGTAAGCAGCACTTCATCGCCGGGTTTGAGCACGGCTAGCAAGGCGCAGGCAATGGCGGCGACGCCGGAAGGGTAGAGCATCGTACCGGCTGCACCCGGTTCCATCTCTGTCAGCGCTTCGGCCAAAGACCATTGGGTTGGCGATCCGCGCCTGCCATAAAAAAACTGGCCGTCTTGGTTTGCAGACGAACCTGATCTTAAGTCCGCAACACTTTCATAGAGATGTGTACTGGCACGCCAAACCGGCGGGTTGACAACCGCTCCTGTCCATTCGCTACGCCGACCGCTAGTAACCGCCTTCGTTGCCGGTTTGTGTGATTTTTGCGGGCTATCGGTCACTCATTGTTCCAATAGCTTGCGACGATCAGGCGGTTGCTTTGGGCGTATCCGCGTCTGCACCCCATTCGGACCAACTGCCGTCATAAAGTGCGACCTTCTCGCCACCTGCTACGGCCGCTGCAAATGAAAGCACCGCAGCGGTCATGCCGGACCCACAGGTTGTTACAACGGGTTTGCCAAGATCAACACCGGCACCGTCAAATAAAGCTTTCATCTCATCGGCGCTTTTCCAAGTGCCATCGGCATTGAAAAACTCACTGTGAGGAATGTTGACAGAACCTGGGATGCTACCCGAAACAATATCGGGGCGAGGATCTTCTTCGGCACCAGAGAAACGTCCGGCAGGCCGTGCATCTACAACTTGTTCTTCTTTACTATGCAGATTGGCGAGCATGTCCGCTTTTGTGCGTACATCCTTGTCATCTTTCCAAACCGTGAAATGGCGATGGCGAAGCGCTTCTTTACCGGTTTCAAGCGAACGGCCCTCGGCTTTCCACTTTGCGATGCCACCATCCAATATCGCGACTTCGTGCGCGCCAAAAATGGTCAGCATCCACCATGCTCGGGCGGCACTCTTAAGGGGACTATCGTCATAAAGAACAATACGGCTGCCATCACCAAGTCCAAGGGACTGCATGCGGCTGGCAAATTTCTCCGGTGGCGGTAGCATATTTTCTATCGGATTACCGGTATCTGTCAGCTCGCCCAGATCCATGAAGACTGCTCCCGGAATATGGCCTGCTTCATATTCTGCTGCAGGATCACGTCCGGCGTCGGGCATGAATTTGGTCGCATCAACGATACGCAAATCTGATGCACCCAGTTCGTTTGCAAGCCAGTCGGTGGTTACCAGCAGTTCCATTTTATGCTCCTTGTGCACCGCCGTTTTGACACGGCCTAATTCCTCAATATGTAGCGATTCGATTATCAGCCGTCGAGGCTATAACGCATTGCGGAAGGAATCCACCGCTTATGTGGTTTTTGAGCAAATGATTGAATTATAAGCGTTCCAAAAATGTCATGGCGCTGTCTCTCATGTCCCTCAGTTGGTGTGAATCCAACCACTGCCATAAGGCCCCAGATCTAAAAATGTTCGCGCTTTGGGGGGCTGTGCTTTGTTGTATTATCAGACGTTTAAGGGCCGCTGTCCAACCGGACCGAAACTACCCGGGCCAAGATCAAGTCGAAAAGGAGCCATTTTCGGCCGCGGCGGATCATATTCACGGCCCACAATGAATGAAGCCGTCTGTTGCTGCGTAGAACCATCTTGATTTCGATATTCAGCGACAAAGCGGGCGAGGGGAATGAACAGTGCTTGAGACTTGAAGGTGATCGGACGGATAGCATTGAGCGGCAGGCGGATATTGCCGCTCAATTCCAAACTCGCTCCGGAGGCAAGAGATTCAATCTTGTGCAATAGAAGGCCATCATGAGCTTCCGTACCTTTGGCTGTTTCAGTATCTGCCTGCATCATCGCGCCGTAGAACTCGATATCTTCGAGATTCTGATCTGACTGGTTGGTTAGCGTAACGGTATAGTCCAAAACAGCGTTCAACAGCGTCGATGATGCGCCGCTCGCGGTAAACTTGATCTGCAAGTGATCGGCTTGCTCTGCCTTGAGCGGAGCCTTCTGGCTTGGTGCTTCCCCAGTGACAGTGCTCGCTGATGGCGATGGTTTCGCTGTCACACCGATTTTGGATGTCACAAATCCACTGGTAGTGGGGGGCGGTTGCTTTTTCTGTTCTACCGGATTCGGAGGAGAATAGATTTTGGGGGTGGGCTTGCGAGGGACAGGTTCAGGGTCCGTATCAATTATGACTTCGGAGTCTTCTAACGGCTCTCGATTATGCAACGGTGGAGCGCCTTTGCGCCGCCAAAAATATATCCCAGCACCGAAGAGAAGCAGCAATGCCAGTGCTCCACCCACATAATAGAATATATTGTCAGTCGCACTGGTCGCTGATGGGGCAGAAGATTCTGGATTTTGCCTTGTCGAATCCGCTGCAGCTGGTTGGGCAGGCGCAGCCTGATTGGGCAAATCGGTAGTAAAGCCGGGCGTCGGCTGGCTGCTTTCGACCGCTTGGCTGTCCGGCGCTGGCGGAGCGATGGTCGGTCTGGCTGTTGGTGTCGGTGTTGTTATAGTCGGTGAAGCGGCTGGTTGTGCGCCGTTTTCTGGCAGTGGTCTGCCTTGAGGGCTCGTGGATGATGGAGCGCTGGATTGTGGCAAAGATCCAACCGGAGCTGGTTGAGCACGGGATGGCGTTGTCGGTACGCTATCTATTGGCGCTGGCGCAGCTGCTGGTGGAAGCGCATTCTCCTCGACAGGGCCTTCAGCAGCACTGTCCGATGTTGTCTGATTCTCTCCCGGAGGCAGGGAATAGTCGCTTACTGAAGGCAGTTCTGGTGGCGGTTCAGGCGGCAATTGCCTTGGCACAGCCTGTGCCCGCACGACCGTCGTAACGGTTGATATGCCAAACACACCAACCGCCATGATTGCCAGCAACAAAGCGCGCATCATTCGTCCCATTAATTTATCGCCATCGCCCTTTTTGACCCTGTGCTACGATTTGGGGCTCCATTCGCTGAACAACCAATGAATATAGCGATAGGGATGACATGAGCTGCCCTGTGCACTAGATGACCTGCATGACAGACAATGAACCCTCGGAATCCGCACCTCGATTTCTTGGTCAGGACAGCGCCTTGCCGGTTTCTCCTGACGAAGCGATCCTCGATTATGTACCCAATCCAAGGAGTGGCGAGCTCTATTTGACACGCTTTGCGGTGCCGGAGTTTACATCGCTTTGTCCGGTGACGGCCCAGCCGGATTTTGCACATCTGGTCATTGACTATGCACCGGACAAAACGATTGTAGAATCGAAGTCACTAAAGCTTTTCCTGGGGTCTTTTCGGAATCATGCAGCCTTTCATGAGGATTGCACAGTTGGCATTGGCCAGCGGCTTTTTAACGAGATGAAACCGAAATGGTTGCGCATAGGCGGCTATTGGTACCCGCGTGGTGGAATTCCGATCGATGTGTTCTGGCAATCAGGCGAACCACCCAAAGGGCTTTGGATCCCGGATCAGGGTGTCGCTTCTTACAGAGGAAGAGGCTGATATGAGTCATAAACTATATGCAGCGCCGCTTTCTCTCTATTCGGGCAAGGCTAGAGCTTATCTGGACTGGAAGGGCATCGACTATGAAGAAATCTTGGCATCTGGCGATGTTTATAAAGAGATAATCGTACCAGCGGTTGGTCGTCCGGTCATTCCGGTGCTGGAAACGGACGATGGACTGATTGTTCAGGATACGACCTGCATCATCGATCATTTCGAAGGGACCAATGGCGGTCTTTCGGTTTATCCGGACACAGCCAAACAAAAATTGGTTGCGTTGTTGCTGGAATCATTTGGCGACGAGTGGCTGGTTATTCCGGCGATGCATTACCGTTGGAACTATAACGAGGAGTGGGTTTACGGTGAATTTGGAGCCACCGCTGCCCCTGATGCGAGTAAAGAAGAACAGCTCGTAATTGGCCGCGGGGTTGGTGCCAATTTCAAAGGCTTTTGCCCGATCTTGGGTATCAATCCCGAAACGATACCCGCGATCGAGGCGAGCTATGAGGCGCTGTTAGCTGACTTGGATGCGCATTTTGCTGTTCACGATTATCTCCTCGGATCACGGCCTTCGATTGGCGATTATGGTTTGATCGGACCGCTTTACGCCCATCTCTATCGTGATCCGGCCTCTGGTGAAATTATGAAGAGGCTGGCGCCACGCGTGGCGGCATGGGTTGAGCGGATGGTTGATGTCAAAACGCCATTGACCGGCGAGTTTTTTGCCGATGACCAGATTCCGGAAACACTCGTGCCGGTTCTTGAGAGGATGATGGCCGAACAAGTGCCGTTTCTTCAGAAGACTGCAGATATGCTAAAAACCTGGTCCGCCGCCAATCAAGATGCCGAATTGCCTCGTGTCCTGGGTATGGCTGAATTCACCGTCGAAGGCGTGAAAGGGCAGAGGATTGCGCCGCCTTTCAGTCTTTGGATGTTGCAGCGCGCCCGTAATTATTACCAAGGGCTGGATGATACGAACAAAGCAGAGGTTGATGGGTTTCTGTCATCGATCAAGGACGCAGAAGGTTTTCAGAATTTTGTAGCAGGTCCATCCCTCGTTTTTGAGAATTTCAGCCTATCTATATCTTAAGGCTCAATTGCGAACTTAACCGCCAAAATCGGGAAACCAGAGCGCTTGGCATCGAGCCGCATAAGGTGCGAAATTGGAATGCGACTTGGCGATATCCAACAGCGGTCCAGGCAGTGCCTCGATCAGGCTATTTGTGATCGCGGGATAAGCAGTGGCGTCAAGGCTGCTGGGTTGATCGCCGAACATGAAAGCCTTTTGCCCCAATTGTACGGACAGTGCTTCTAGATCTGCTGCACCGAAGGCATAGATATCTGGCACAGAGTGACGACCAAGACCTTGTGCATGCAGGCCCTTTTGAACCTGTTTACGGGCAATTACCGGCACTATGTTGCGAATAATCGGTGGCATATCTCCAAACCAGAAGTCTTTGATAATCGGCCAATTATGGTCGTCGATCCAACGACTAAAAAGCGTTACCCAATAGAGACGCTCTTCCGTCATCCGCGCCATGGCATGGGCAACAGCACGTTCTTCGATAGTTAGGCCTGCATCAAAATCGACACCATATGTGTTTTCCAGGTGCCGTCTTATGAGCGCTGTGTCTGCAATTTCCGCGCTATTGTCGATCAGATAGGGGAGCTTGCCTTTCGGTGCCTTGCGTGGGTCATCGATAATTTCTGATGCATAGTCAGCACCAGCCATTTTCAGATATATTTCCCCCTTCATGCAGAACGGACTAGGGCTTGGCACGCCAAAGCCGGATTGGAACTGCTTGTAGATTAAGGCCATTTTCTCATCCCCGGTTGTTAGTGAACCGCCATATAGCATGAATAATTTGCGGTATCTGGCGTCAATATGCACCAAAACGTCGCTTTTTTGTTTTTACTCTATCAATCGTCCACCGCTAACATTATTGTTAGCTGTATGAGCAGCATCCCCCATCACTACAATATTGCCATAGAGCCCGATGATATCGACTTCATGGGCCATGTGAACAATGCCAATTATCTGAAATGGGTGCAGGATGCTGTTGTCGCCCATTGGGAGAAAATTGCTCCTTCAGAGGCGGTCGCTACTCATCTCTGGGTTGCTCTGAAACACGAGATAACCTACCGGAAGCCGGCCTTTTTGGACGATGATGTCATTGCCGAAGTGCTGTTGGAAAAAGTCCACGGCGCGCGGGCCTTTTACAGCACGGTCATCCGCCGCGGAGAAGACGTACTGGCGGAGGTGCAATCAAGCTGGTGCTGCATTGATGCTGATACGTTACGCCCGATGCGAATCGCCAAGGATATCGCCGCCAATTTCTTTGGTAGCAAAGACTGAATTGCGCGCTTAGCGCATCAACCCACCGATCAGGTTGCGGACAAACCTTCCCGCAACGGGACCAGCCAGATCGGTTGCAATCGACCCTACAGCCGAAGTCACACCGGATCGCATGGGATTGGCCCGTGATTTCTTGCCGAGCATGGTCGAGGCGGCGATACCTGCTGCGGAACCCATGGCGACCTTTGCGCCGCGGCTAAAGGCTTTTTCCCACATGCTCTTGCTTTTGCGCGGCTGCTTGCGGACTGCCTCTTCACCCTTTTCTTCGACTTCTTTTGCCGTTTCGGTGGCGTCGATAACCTTTTGCGCCAGTATTTCCTCGGCGCTATTCCGGTCCACCTCTTCATCATATTTGCCGTCATAGGGCGAAATGGATTGCATGATCGCTCGTTCTTTGGCTGTCACGGGGCCAAGGCGAGAGCGTGGCGGTTTGATCAATGTGCGCTGGACAATGGAAGGTGCGCCATCCTCCATCAACGTAGATACCAACGCTTCACCGACACGCAGTTCGGTAATCGCTTCCTCGACATCCAGATCGGGATTGATCCGGAAGGTATCGGCGGCGGCCTTAATCGCTTTCTTGTCGCGCGGGGTGAACGCGCGCAGCGCATGCTGCACCCTGTTGCCGAGCTGTCCGGCAACATCCTCGGGAATATCGACAGGATTTTGGGTGACGAAATAGACACCAACCCCTTTGGAACGGATTAGGCGCACAACCTGTTCGATCTTGTCTTCGAGAGCCTTGGGCGCATCCTCAAACAAAAGATGTGCCTCGTCAAAGAAGAAAACCAGCTTTGGTTTATCCGGGTCACCAACCTCTGGCAGCGTCTCAAACAGTTCGGCCAGCAGCCACAGCAAGAATGTCGCGTAGAGCTTGGGGCTGCGCATCAGTTGGTCGGCGGCAAGTACGTTGATATAGCCCCGTCCCTGATCATCACATTTGATGAAATCATCTATTTCCAGCGCTGGCTCGCCAAAAAACTGACCCGCGCCCTGACTGTCGAGCTGCAGCAGCTGCCGCTGGATCGCACCAACACTGGCCTTGCTAACATTACCATATTTGGCTGAGAGCTCTTTTGCATTCTCCGCGGTATAGGCCAGCATGGATTGCAGATCGTCGAGATTGAGCAGCAAAAGGCCTTCTTCGTCGGCAAAGCGGAAAACAATATTGAGAACACCCTCTTGCGTGTCATTGAGGTCCATCAGGCGTGCCAGCAGCAATGGCCCCATTTCGGTGATCGTGGTGCGGATCGGATGACCTTGCTTGCCATAAAGGTCCCAGAAAATAGCCGGATTATCGGAATAGGCATAGTCATCCATACCCAATTCCTTGGCCCGCCCTTCCAGTTTATCGGCATGTTTAAAGCTAGGGGAGCCAGCCATCGAAATACCGGCGAGGTCGCCTTTGACATCCGCGACAAATACCGGGACACCATTGGCAGAAAAGCTCTCTGCCAGCCCCTGCAATGTTACGGTTTTGCCCGTACCGGTTGCACCCGCGATCAAGCCATGGCGATTGGCGCGTTTGAGGTTCAGGCTCTGGCGTTCGTCGCCGCCCAATCCCAAAAATATCTCTGTTGCTTTGCTCATCGCCGAATCCCCTCAATCAGTTGAATGGGAAGACTATCTGTGACCATGCAAAAAGGCCAGCGCGATGCGCTGGCCTTTGGGTAAATGTTATACAGGTTTACAACCTGCAATGATCGAAACAAACTCAGTCGTCGTTGAGGCGGACCGGAATAAATCTTGGCTCACGGGCACCTTGTTTGACTTGCAACAAAACGGCTTCGCGATTTGATCGCTTGGCGGTGCTGATAGCTTTGTCCAGATCGGCTGATGTATTCACCGGACGGCGATTGACGCTTATGATCACGGTCGTCCGTCTAATACCCTTTCGTGCAGCGTCACTATTTGGGTCCACAGTCGAAACCACAACACCCTTCTGAGCCGCAGGAACGCGAATTTGACGGGCAATGGCAGGGGTCAGGTCCACAACAGACAAGCCGAGCGCTTCAGCAGTTGCTTCTGCGCTTGTACCATCTTCATCGGTGCCCATAGGGTCTTCGGCATCAGGATCAAAGTTGGTTGCCAGTTCTTCTTCTGAAGGACGTTCGCCCAGCGTGGCACTCACTTTTACAATCTTGCCATCACGGAGCAATTCGATCGGAACTTTCGTGCCCACTGGCAGGTTCGCAACCAGGAATGAAAGAGTCTGGTCCGGCGTTACATCACGTCCGTTCACTTTTACGATCACATCGCCGGCCTGAATTCCAGCTTTGGAAGCGCCTTCGCCAGGCACTACGCTTTGAATAAACTCTCCGCGATTTTTCTGTACACCCAGCGAGTCAGCGAGATCTTCAGTCAGCGGACTAATCTGTACACCGAGATATCCGCGCTCGACTTTTTCACCCTTACGCAATGTGTTGACGATCGGTACAGCGACTTCCGCCGGAATTGCAAAGCCGATGCCAACATTGCCACCAGTGGGGGAAATGATCGCGTTGTTGATACCGATCACGTTGCCATTCAGATCGAACATTGGGCCGCCGCTATTGCCGCGGTTGATCGAGGCGTCCGTCTGCAGGAACCGATCATAGGCGCCGCCTTGTCCGGTGTTGCGATGGATGGCCGAGACGATGCCGGTGGTTACCGTTCCACCGAGGCCAAAGGGATTACCAATGGCAATGACCCAGTCGCCAACACGGGCGCTTTCGCTGTCACCAAATTTAACGAAAGGCAGATCTCTATCAGCATTGATCTTCAGAACCGCGATGTCTGAAGCAGGATCGCGGCCGACCAAAGTCGCTTCATATTCGGTGCGATCAGGCATGATGACCGTAATCGTTTCGATTGTGGCGTTGCGGTTGCCAGGAGCAACCACATGATTGTTGGTCACAACATAACCATCGGCGGAAATGATGAAGCCGGAGCCCAGGGATTGAGCTTGACGGGTCTGATTGCCGCCCCCGCCACCACGGCGGTTGCCGAACAGGCCGTCAAACGGTGTGCCGGCAAAGGGGTTATTCCTTACACGCACGCGTTGTGTGGTGGAGATATTGACCACCGCAGGTTGCAGCTGTTCGGTCAAATCTGCAAAACTCATCGGAGCACCTGCCCGCGGTGCAGCTGCCCTCATGATCTCGCTGTCATTTGCAGCTACCTGTGCTCCAGCGGAGCCTGCTCCGGAAAGTGTCGCGGCACCTCCAGCCAAAAGCAAAGCTGCTGAAATCCCGTAAGCGTAACGCACTATATATTCCTCTCAATTAGTAGACATCGATCATAAACGTTCGACATCAAATTCGTTCACATTTGCCCAAACATCTGCCGCAGAATTTATGAACCGAATTTGAACACTAGCACAGCCAATCCTTAACATCAGCTATAAGATAAACGTTTTTGATCCGTTCCACTAATATTTGGGAGCGGCAAATGGCTTTCGCAAGCCAAGAATAGCCAATTTGTCGAAAAAAATCACATTTTTGTAGAAAAAACGACAATTGTAGTCGTAACAGCAAAACAATCGCGATTGCAGGCCATATTCTGGTTCAATATGTGAAGTCACCATCGTTTTTGCAGACCGGTTTGCCGATGAACTCGAGTGATTCATTGGCCAGCTGGGTATCAAAAAATTCGTGAACGGTTGCTATCTTGCCATCGCGAAACGTGAAGATATGGGCATAGCGTTGATCATAGCGCTTGCCATTTTTCGCTATGCCGCTGGCTTCCATTATTGCGGTAATGCCATCGGGGCCTTCGTTCATGATCTTCCAATCGCTGGCGAACTGGAATTGACCAAAGTCGAGCGCATCGAAGATCAGCGGCAAAATTGTTCTGAGTGCGGCGAAACTGTCATATCGCCCGGAAATGATTGTGTTGCCAGAGACGTTGTACACGACATCGCTATGATGCAGCGCTTCAAACGCGTCGACGTCCAACCGGGATAGCGCCTCATAATAGGCGTTTATAATGGCCCGATTGGACGTCAAAGCCGCTTAACGTCCGCGGAATTGGCGCAGATATTCGTTGTCTGGTGACAATACGAAGGAAGAGCTTGGATCGCCATCCTGTCCTTTGCGGAAGGTTGTTTCATAGCTTTTCATCGCGCGATAGAAATCATAGAAATCCGCATCCTTGCCAAAGCTTTCCGCATAGGTCCGGGCGGCACTCGCATCCGCTTCGGCACGAATGATCTGGGCCTGTTTGGCGCCTTGTGCCTTGATCGTGCGGGCTTCCTGCTCGCGGGCTGTGCGCATCCGCTGATAGGCGCTTTCCAGCGGTGTCCCGTCCGGTAGATCAGCACGCTTGATCCGTACATCAACAATTTCTGCGCCATATTGGCGGGCAACCCGGTTAAGGCCGGTTCGGATATTGTCCATCACTTGACCGCGTTCTGGGCTGAGCAAAGCTGCGAAAGGCCGTTTGCCGAGCTCGTTCCGCAAGGCAGAACCGAGGATCGGGCGGAGCTCATCCGCTACACGGGCTTCGTTGCCGGCTGCGATGAACATCCGCAAAGGATCGGTAATCCGAAAGCGCGCGAATGCATCGACCTGCAAACGCAACTGGTCGGTCGAGAGCACCTGTTGCTGTTCCATTTCAACATCGAGAATGCGCTTATCAATCCATTCAACCTGCTCGATGAAGGGGAATTTGGGGAGGAGGCCTGCTCCAGTCTGACCAAATGGGGTATTGTCCTGATAGCGATTGATGATCCGCACTGGTTCACCAAAGCGTACCACAACACCCTGACGGGTTTCCGGAACAATGATCAGCGTATTGATCAGCACCAGGACCAAGCCGAACACAATGATGCTGAGAGCGACGGGATTTTTTATAATGTTACCCATTATTTCGCCTCCACTGATTGCGGCGCGGTTGCCTGAGCTCGTTTCCTGATTTCCGGCAGTGGCAGGTAGGGCGTTACGCCGTCCGCCTCTACAATGGTTTTATCCACTTGCGACAATACACGCTCCATCGTTTCATAATACATACGCTGGCGAGTTACTCGTGGTGCCAGACGATATTCTTCATAAACCTTGTCAAAGGCCGCTGATTCACCTTGTGCTTGTGCTGTCAACTGCTGTGCATAGGCACGCGCCTCGTTAAGATAGGTCTGCGCCGTTTGCTGGGCTGCAGACACTTCTTTAAACGCATCATTCACGGCAGCCGGCGGATCGGCTTTTTTGATCGCGATGCCGCGGATCACTACTCCGGCGCCGTAGCCGTCAAGCAGGGCCTGCATATTCTGTTCAACCTGTTGTTCAATCTCTGTCCGCTCTGAACCGATTGTATCGTCGAGCGTGAAATTGGCCACCGCTGCCCGCATTGCGGATTCGGCAACTTCCTTGATGGTCTCTTCCTGCTCGGCAATCTGGAAAAGAAACAATTCAGGTGACTTGATATTCCAACGTACTGAGTAGGCGAGATCGACAATATTTTGGTCACCGGTCAGAATTAACTTTTCCGATTCACCGGTGGGAATATCGATAGTCCTGATTTCTTCCACGTCGAGCTTCATTACTTGTTCAAGCGGCGCTGGGAGCGAGAAGTGCAGGCCCGGCTGCATGGTTCTGGAATAGGATCCAAAAAATGTCACCACGCCGCGTTCCTGCGGGCTCACCCGATGGATCGAGGTTAGTAGCGCCCATAAAATGATGAAAGCTATCAAAACTATCGGCCACCATGAACGTCCACCCGGTCGTTTCGGGATGCCGCCTTTAAAACCGCCACCGGTACCTTTTTTGAAGAGCTCTTCCAGCGAAGCAGCGCCGCCCTTGCCGCCGCCGCCCGAAGAGCCGCCGGAGGGATTGCCCCAAGGATTGCGGGGACCGCCACCTTTGCCATCATCTCCGCCGCCATTGCCCCAGGGGCTAGCCATGTTCAATATAGAACCCAAGAACGATTTTTGGGCCGCTTGCCCATCAATTTTTTTATCCATGATTTCATTATAGGTAGCGTGGTCTCAGAAAAACAGTGTCAATCGGATAAAAGTGCAACTATGCGAAACAAATGACCGATATTTCTATGATTGAGGCGGCTCTTGAAGAAGTCGCGAGCGGAAGATTTAGCGCGGTTCGTTTTGATGACGGACGTGTTTCCTTGGTCCTCAATGTCAGCGGATTGGATGTTCGAGATCGCGGGCAGATCGAAATTGCTGTGAAGGGCAAGCTCCTCGAACTGGATAGCGTCGAAAAAGTTGATATCGTAATGACGGCAGAAAAAATAGAGCGCCGTCTTATCGCCGTTGGCAGCGGAAAAGGTGGGGTTGGAAAGTCTACCTTGTCAACGAATCTCGCCATTGCGCTAAAAGCGCTGGGCCGCAAAGTCGGCATGGTCGACGCTGACATATATGGGCCCTCGCAGCCCCGTCTGTTAAATTGCGAAGGCCGCCGGCCAGAGGCAGAGGGCAAACAGCTGATCCCTGTCGCAAATGAATATGATGTTCCGGTGCTGTCGATGGGTCATCTAGCGAAGCCTGGTCAAGCCATCGCCTGGCGGGGACCTATGGCGGGCAAGGCGCTGGAGCAACTTATCAACGCCCATTGGGGCGACACCGAATATCTGATCGTCGATATGCCGCCGGGCACTGGTGATGTTCAACTGTCGATGATGCAGAATCATAAGCCTGTTGGTGCATTGATTGTGTCTACACCTCAGGATTTAGCGCTAATGGATGCCGTGCGGGCGGTGGATCTGTTTGAGCAGGCGAAAATTCCAATTATAGGCATGGTCGAGAACATGGCCGGTTATATCTGCCCCCATTGCGGTGAAGTCAGCGATCCCTTTGGTGCTGGTGGTGCAGAGGCTGCGGCCAAAACCATGGGTATGGCTTTCATGGGCCGGGTTCCTCTGGATATCGAAATTCGCAAGTCAAGCGATGGTGGGACACCGCCAGCCTGCACCGATAGCCTGCAGGGAAAGGCTTTTCATGATATTGCCAAACGGCTCGCGACGTGGTTGGATGACCAATAAGTCAATCACGGGGAGGGGAAATACCTGTCATGCCTTTGGAAACAGATCAGGAAATCGCCCGTCTGCTGACTGACACAAAACGCATTGCCCTTGTAGGAGCATCCGCCAAACCGGAGCGCGCCAGCAATCGCATACTAAAGTTTCTGTTGGATCAGGACTATGATGTTGTGCCTGTGAATCCGGGGATTGCCGGACAGAAATTGCATGGTACGACGGTCGCATCGTCGTTGGATGCAATTACAGGTCCGATCGACATGGTTGACATCTTTCGCAATTCGGCGGCGGCGGGTGGTGTCGCAGATGAGGCCATTGCCATTGGCGCAAAATCCGTCTGGATGCAGCTTGGCGTGATCAATCGACCGGCCGTAGAACGGGCCGAAGAGGCCGGTCTAGATGTGGTGATGGATCGCTGCCCGAAGATTGAAATTCCCCGACTTGGTTTGATGAAAGGCGATGATGCCAACTGAGACCAATACAGAGGCGGGACCGGAAGAGGGCGAGAACAGCGCGAAGTTCTTCACCCGTCGAAATTTCCTGATTGGAGGCAGTGCGGCGGCTGGTCTGACGTTGGCCTGGGCGATTTGGCCGCGCGCTTATGAGCCCAACATCAGTGCTGCCGAGAATGAAGTCATATTCGGCGCCTATCTGAAAATTTCGAAAGAAGGCCAGGTCACGGTTGTGGTACCCCAGAGTGAAATGGGGCAGGGCGTCTATACGATGTTGCCGCAGATTTTGGCCGATGAACTGGGCGCGGACTGGCGTACAATTGCGGTGGAACCGGCGCCGATTAATCCACTTTACGCCAATGATTTGTTGGCGCAGCAATGGGCGGAAACGTTACTGCCAGCGGCTGCCGGGAAATTGACCAAGGAAGAGGCCGCGCGTTGGGTTGCGAAAAACGTTGCCACCCGCAATGACTTTATCGTTACTGCAGATTCTGCGTCCATTCCCGCTTATGCGAGCAGCTTTCGCGAAGCGGGCGCCGCCGCGCGGGTCTTGCTCAGCAAGGCTGCGGCCAAAAAATGGGATGTCGAATGGGAAGCCTGCACGTCGGAAAACGGTTTCATTTCAAACGGAGAGAATAAACTCCGCTTTGGCGAACTGGTCGCTGATGCGGTTCAGCAAGAGTTACCAGACCCAGTGCCGCTCCTTTCCAGCCCCGCAAATAATCTGGTCGGTCAGGATCTCCCGCGGCTGGATATGCCATCGAAACTTGATGGCTCGGCAAATTACGCCGGTGACATCCGCTTGCCCGACATGGTCTATGCCTCAATCCGGCAAGGGCCTATTGGTGCGACGCGTTTAAAGTCCTTCAACCGGGAGGGCGCGAACAAGATTGTCGGGCTGGTTGATGTGGTGGAACATGATCAGTGGATCGCGGCGGTGGCCACCAATTGGTGGGCGGCCAATGATGCGCTCGATAAAATGAGCCCCATGTTTGAAACAACTGGCTTGCTGCCAGATAGTGACAAGATGGATGCAGCGCTCGATACTGCCCTGGAAGAGGGCGCGGGTGTCAGATTTGCGAGCCGCGGAGAAACGAATACCGCCTTTGAAGAATTTCAAAATGTTCAGGCGCGCTATCAGGCAGATGCGGCGGTACATGCGCCAATAGAAACTCGCACGGCGACCGCTGACTACAAAAACGGACGTCTCGAACTCTGGTTGGCGACACAGGCCCCTGCTGCTGCCGTGCAGGCAGCGGCTAAAGCAATTGGCATCAGCACGGATAATGTGACCCTTTATCCCATGCTTGCCGGAGGATCATTCGGCCGCAACCTTGATAGTAAGATTGCCGCACAAGTTTCTATAATAGCTGAAAAAATTGGCCGCCCCGTGCAGTTAATGTGGTCGCGTACAGAAGAAATGATGCATGATCACTACCGGTCGCCTGCCTATGCTCGACTTGACGCGGCAACAGACAAGGCGGGCCGGATCCAAGCGCTCCAAATCAAGATTGCTGCGCCGGCTTCAGGGCGAGAACAAAGCAAACGCGTCGTTCGGGGAATGGACGAAATTGTTGCTATGCGCGCGTCGATTGATGAGGCGGATGTCAAAGCGGTTGAGGGTGCAGATGTGCACTATAACATCGCCAATTTCTCGCTGGATCATCATCCTGCTTATATCGGTGCACCAACTGGCAATTGGCGTAGCAACGCGCATAGCTACAATGCGTTTTTTGTTGAGTCCTTTATCGACGAATTGGCGGCCAGAGCCAAAATCGAACCTTTGTCCTACCGGATGCAGATGATGTCGGGCCGTCCGCGTCTGGCTCGTTGCTTGACCGGCGTGGCCGCGATGGCGGGATGGGACGGGGGCCTTGATGGTAGCGGGCAAGGCCTGGCCTGTCATTCCATGCGCGGTGGTCATATTGCCGTCATTGTGAGTGCCAATCGCGGTGAGAGTGGATTGAGAGTACGGCGCATTTCTGCGACAGTTGACGTCGGACGAGTTATCCATCCTGATATCGCGCGGCAACAGATTGAGGGCGGCATCATATATGGTCTCGCTATGGCGTTAGGATCGTCAACACGGTTTAACGGCGGTATAGCGGATGCAAGACGACTGAGCGATTTGGCTCTTCCAAGGCTGGCAGAAATTCCGGCGATACAGGTAGAATTTATTCGTAGTGAAGAGGACCCGGTAGGCGTCGAGGAAATTGGCGTACCAGCCGTGGCCCCCGCCATTGCTAATGCTCTTTTTTCGGCAACTGGCACCCGTTTTCGTCAGTTGCCGCTTTTCGCAGAGGCCTCTTAGTTATGCAGACTCTTGATCATTTGCCTGAGGGGCATCCACCGGTTGCCACCGGGAAAGTCGGCCTGTTGCTGGTGAACCTGGGGACACCTGATTCGCCCGATAAGAAAGCGGTCAAACGCTATCTGAAGGAATTTTTGTCGGACAAGCGCGTTGTCGAGATACCCGATATCCTGTGGCAACCAATATTACGCGGGATCATATTGAATACTCGGCCCAAAAAATCAGCCCATGCTTATGGTCTGGTATGGACCGACGAAGGATCACCGCTTGCGGTCTATACGCGGCGTCAGGCAGAGGCGTTGGCCGATAAATATAGTGGCAAATATGGTGATAACGTGCATGTTGATTGGGCCATGCGCTACGGCAACCCCAGCATTCCCAGCCGGATGCAGGCAATGAAGGAGGCGGGATGCGAGCGGATTCTGGTGGCTCCGCTTTACCCGCAATATAGTGGAGCGACCACGGCTAGTGTGCATGACGCGGTCTTTGATGCGGTGAAGGCGATGCGCTGGCATCCTGCTATCCGCACTCTGCCGCCTTATCATGATGATCCCGCTTACATCGCTGCGTTAAAATCCAGCGTCGAGGCAGGGTTGGCGGCGCTCGATTTTGAACCGGATGTTGTAATTGCTAGTTTCCATGGCATGCCAAAGCGGACCTTGGAATTGGGCGATCCTTATCATTGCCACTGTCAGAAAACTGCGCGCTTGCTGTCGGAAGCGATGGGGCGGGAACTGACGATCGCATTCCAATCACGCTTTGGTCCGGCAAAATGGTTAGAACCGGCCACGGATCTGACGCTGGAAGAGCTTGCAAAAGCGGGCAAGAAAAAGGTTGCGATTTTTGCGCCCGGATTTTCCAGCGACTGTCTCGAAACATGCGAAGAACTAGCGATCCGCGGCAAAGAAGATTTTGAGGAAGCTGGCGGTGAGCGCTTTGCCTATATCCCATGTCTCAACGACAGCGATAGGGGCATCGATCTGCTCGATACGCTGATGCGCCGGGAATTGGCCGGATGGATATAGGCGAGAATGATATTTTTCATCCGCCAGTGAAACGCAGCATCACAATTGCGGGACATCAGACGTCAATCACGCTCGAGCCTCTGTTCTGGGAGCTGTTACGCTCGGCATCGGAAAAACGGCAGCTGCCAATCAATGCTTTGGTTGCGCAAATTGATGTGCAGCGGCTAGATGCCGATGAACCACCCGGGCTTGCCACAGCCATCCGTTTATGGGTGACGCATGATCTGCTTGGAAATTCTGTCCAAGCCGACTAAGGCATCAGCCATGAATGCAACCCTTCTTGTCATGGCTGGCGGCGCGTTGGGCGCAGCCGCACGCTATAATCTGGGGCGGCTGGTTTTTCACTGGGGCGGATCGGGTCTGCCCTTTGGCACTTTGATCGCCAATTTGCTGGGCGGGTTGTTAATGGGTGTGCTGGCCGGTGTGCTGGCGCGCAGTGATTTTGTCGATGAGCCGTGGCGGTTGCTACTCGGTGTCGGTTTACTGGGTGGGTTTACAACCTTCTCGGCCTTTAGTCTGGAAGTTTTGAATATGATTGAGCGCGGAAATTGGGGCATTGCACTAGGCTATGCATTGCTGTCTGTCGTCGGTTCGGTGCTCGCGCTATTTGCGGGGCTTATGGCGGTGAGGGCAATGGCATGAGCGGTTTTGATCCCACGGCTGACAGCGGCTCCGAAGAGGAGAAACCGAAAGGGCAGGGCAAGCTCAAGGAGCAGAAACAAGCCTTGAAGGTTCTGGACGTCCGGCAGTTTACGGTGTCCGCTGACGACGACGACATCCGGCTCGATCGCTGGTTCAAACGGCATATGGAAGATGTGCCGTTTAATGTTGTGTCGCGCTGGTCGCGTACCGGTCAATTGCGGCTCGATGGCAAACGGGTCAGCCCCGGTGACCGGATCAATGAAGGACAGATCATCCGGGTCCCGCCCGCCGAGATTGAACGACCTGGCCGGGTTGCCAAGCAGCGCACCGAACTGTCGCCGGACCAGATAGATTTTGCACAAGAGCTGGTTATTCATAAGGACAAGGCTGCAATAGTGGTCAACAAGCCACCCGGTTTGGCAACGCAGGGCGGTAGCAAGACGACAACCCATCTCGACGGGCTGCTGGATGCGCTCACCTATGATGCAAAAAGCCGACCCAAGCTGGTTCACCGGCTCGATAAGGACACGAGCGGCGCGATCCTGCTGGCGCGATCACCGGGCGCGGCATCCTTTTTCTCCAAACGCTTTTCCGGACGTACCGCGCGCAAGGTATATTGGGCGCTGGTCATGGGTGTGCCGGAAATTGCCGATGGAATGATTGACTTGCCGCTATCAAAGCAACCGGGCTCCGGCGGCGAAAAAATGCATGTCGACGAGGAAAACGGGCAGGCCGCAAAATCACGCTACCGGATAATTGAACGGGCTGGCAACCGCGCCTGCTGGGTTGAGTTGCAGCCATTTACCGGTCGTACCCATCAGCTGCGTGTTCACATGGCGGCCATTGGTCACCCAATTCTGGGCGACGGAAAATATGGCGGGAAAGATGCGTTTCTGACCGGCTCGATCAGCCGTAAGATGCATCTGCATGCAAGGCGGTTGCGGATTGAGCATCCTGATGGGCACAAGCTGGACGTGAAGGCCGACCTGCCGCCCCATTTCGCCGAGACGATTGAAGGGCTGGGTCTGGATCTCAGTATCGGTGACCTGCCGCTGGAAGAGAAGAAACCGGGCGGTAAGGCGGTGCGCAAAAAACAGAGCCGCGCTCATGCGAAACAGATTCGTAAAGATAAACGCGGCGAACGGCGCGGGCGCGGCGAGACGGATGGTAAGCCAACCAAGGCAGGTAAACCCACCAAACGCGATCGCCCCAATGCGGGCAAAGCCACCCATAAGAAAAACATGCCACACAAAGCCAAAGTCAAGCAAAAGGGCCGTTAATGCATCCTGATCCCGCGTTTCGATGGCCCAAGTCGGGCAATGATCACAATGATGCCGATGAGCGAGCCGCGCTTGAGGCGCTGATTGCCCAAATTGGCTTTGCTATGATTTTCGCGACCACAGCGGATGGACCACGAGTGGCGCATGTGCCGGTTTTTTCGACAGGTGACGGAGCGTTGCAATTCCATTTGTCACGCGGCAATGCGCTGACCAAATCTCTGAGCGGCCTGACCGCCCTCTGTGTCATCAACGGACCAGAGGCTTATATCAGTCCCGACTGGTACGGGATTGATGATCAGGTTCCAACCTGGAACTATCTGGCGCTGGAGCTTGAAGGCCCGGTACGCGAGATGGAGCGAGAAGGTCTTGTGGCCTTGCTGGACGATCTTGCCGAGCAAAATGAAGCCAAGCTTGCGCCAAAGAAACCGTGGCACCGTGACAAGATGGATAGCGACAAGTTCAACAAGATGATCGATGCGATTGTCGGATTTGAACTTGAAATCAAGGCTTGGCGCCCGACGGCGAAGTTTAGCCAGAACAAGCCAGCAGTTGCGCGCGACAATGCAGCTGATGCGCTGGATGCCATTGGTCGCCGGGCGATGGCCCATATGATCCGGGAGTTCAGTCCGAAATGAACAAGCTGGCCCTATTCGATTGCGATGGTACGATGGTCGACAGTCAGGCTAATATCTGTGCTTCGATGGATCAGGCTTTTGTTGCACACGGCCTCACCCCGCCTGATCATCACAAGACACGGCGCATCGTGGGGCTAAGTCTTCAGGAGGCCGTTCGGCAGCTATTACCCGATCAGGAAGACGCGTTGGTTGCGGCTGTAACCCAATCTTATCGCGACGGCTTTTTTGCAATGCGGGAGAAAGGCGCGGTGCAGGAACCGCTATATGACGGCTTGCTGCAATTGATCGACCGGCTGGACAATGATGGCTGGGTGCTTGGCGTTGCGACTGGCAAGTCCGATCGTGGACTTCACCATGTTCTCGACGCGCATGGGCTGAAGGGGCGGTTTGTAACCTTGCAAACCGCTGACCGGCATCCGTCCAAGCCGCATCCGGCGATGGTTGAACTGGCGATATCCGAGGCGGGCGCCGCCGCCGAAACCACCGCCATGATCGGTGACACGACCTTCGACATGGAAATGGGCGTCAATGCCAGTGTCCGCCCGATTGGCGTCGACTGGGGCTATCATGACAGCCATGAGCTGCTTACAGCTGGAGCGCATATCGTGGCCGGCACCATGGATGAATTATACGAGATTCTCAATCAATGACCAAGCAACCAGACAAATATGACGATCCAATTTATGTTGCTGACCCGGAAAAGGAAAAGCAGGCCAAGAGGCTGCATTTCATGGTCAGTATCATTCGATTGCTTGGCATAGCGATATTGATGCTCGGCATTGCCATCGCACTGGGGCGGTTGGCTGATATTCCCGCTGCGGTCGGTTATGTCTTGATCATCCTTGGCCTAGCCCAGACATGGGTGATGCCGTTTGTGATGGTGCGCACGTTCGTCAAACAGCAGGTGGCGGAGGAAGCGGAAAAAGAAGCAGCCGATGAAAAGATTTTATAAGCAGGTCACTTGCATCGCGGTTGACAGCGGTTTTGCAATTGAGCTCGATGGCCGGCCCGTCAAGACTCCGGCGCGCCATCTTCTTCAACTACCCACGGCGGCACTGGCCGAAGCCATAGCATCGGAATGGGCCGCGCAAGACGAGGAAATTGACCCTGAAACCATGCCGCTAACTGCCCTTGCGCAGGGAGCGCTGGATCAGGTTGCTCACGAGCGGGAACGGATTGCTGGGCGCATTGCGGCATTTTCGGATAGCGATATGCTTTACTATCGCGGTGACGACAGTCAGCAGGCCTTGTGCGATCATCAGGCGGAACAGTGGGGCCCGCTGCTCAATTGGGCCCGCACACGTTATGATGTCAGCTTCACTCTGACCCAAGGTATCATGCATCAGTCGCAGTCCGAGCAGACCATATCCCGGCTTTCCGAAGCTGTCGAAGCGCATGATGATTTTACGCTTGCTGCCATGCTGTCTCTTGTCGGGCTAGCGGGATCGTTGGTCGCGGTGTTGGCGCTCGTTGAAGGTGCTTATGATGCCGATACGCTCTGGCCATTGATGAATCTGGAAGAGCTTTGGCAGGAACAGCAATGGGGTAGCGACGATCTCGCAGCCCAGACGCGCGCAATCAAACAGGCCGAATTTCTCGCTGCTGTAGAATTTTTACGCCTTTCTCGCACTTAGTTTTTCCCTTTTGGCACATTTTCCGTTACAGCCCTGTAACTGTAAACGGAGACTACATGACAACTTCTACCCCACGCCAATCGTTGGCGCTCTGCGACAGCCCGGCAGCGGCCGTCGCTCTTCTCGAAAAACTCTACCAAGAACAAATTGATCTGATCACCGCACGTTTTGCGCGCTATGCCAAGGGCGATTTGTCCGATGGTGACCGTGAGCAGGGTGTCTATCCGATGATTTCGGTTGAGATTCCTGCAGATCAGGCAACCGAAACCAGTAATCTCGCCTCAGGCCGGATTTCCGACATTAACTGCTACAGCACAACAATCAGTCAACCGAAGCTCTATCGCCGTTATCTGCTCGATCAGCTGGAGCGGATCAATCGAGTCTTCACAGCGAAAATCCACGTTGGCTTGTCCGACACGCCGATCCCGTTGGCCTTTGCCATTGAAAATGCCGCGGGCGGACTGGACCGGGATCGCAAGGATGCGCTGCCCAACCATTTTCACACGCCCAATCTGGTCAAGACCAATGACGAAATTGTCGATGGCGGACAGATTTTTCAGGATGATGTCGACAGTGCCCTGTCCCTGTTCACCGCCGAACGCGTGGACTATTCGCTGCACCGTATCCGCCATTATTGCGCCACCGATCCGGAATATTTTCAGCCATTTATACTGTTCACAAACTATCAGCGCTATGTCGATGAATTCATCGAATTTGGTCTGGAAGAGGTCAAAGCAGGCAAGGCGGAAATGCTGGTCGAGCCGGGCAATCGGGTTACCGGAGCGGATGGCAAGCCATCCTGCCCGCCCATTGCCAAGCCGCCGCAAATGCCAGCTTATCATCTTGTTCGCAAAGACGGCAGTCCGGGCGTCACACTGGTCAACATGGGCGTCGGCCCATCCAATGCAAAGACGATCACTGATCACTTGGCTGTCTTGCGCCCGCATGTCTGGCTGATGATCGGTCACTGCGGAGCCTTGCGCCGTACTCAGCGGCTGGGTGACTATGTTCTTGCCCATGCGTATCTGCGCGATGACAATGTTCTTGATGACGTTCTGCCGCCAAGCATTCCGCTGCCGACCATTGCGGAGGTGCAATTGGCATTGACTAAGGCGGTGCAGGAAGAAACCGGCATTGATCAGTCGCAACTTAAACAGCATTTGCGTACTGGCACAGTGGTCACCACCGGCGATCGCAACTGGGAGTTGCGTTTCGAGCAAATCGCCAAACGTTTGAACCAGTCCCGCGCCATTGCTATCGATATGGAGTCGGCGACAGTTGCGGCCAACGGTTATCGTTATCGGGTGCCTTACGGGACCTTGCTTTGCGCGTCCGACAAGCCGTTGCATGGCGAGATCAAGCTGCCCGGTATGGCCGATGCCTTTTATCAGGAGCGGGTTGGCCAGCATCTGGCCATTGGTCTGCGGACGATTGATTTGCTGGCGCAGGAAGCTGATGCGGGGACTTTGCACTCGCGAAAATTGCGCAGCTTTGGCGAGCCCTTGTTTCGGTAAAAGAATTGGAAACAGCCAATTTCGAACGAAGTTGACATAGTGGACAAGGCTCTTTGAGCCGTTTCACTATGTCAGCCGATTCCAAAGTTCACACAAATCACACTGCAAAGGGTCTCGAACTCCATCCCGCGAATTTTCCAATTTGTGGGTATTGCTAGCGCGCCTCTTTTGCGCGCCATGACATTCAAAGTTCACACAATTCTCACCCTCCGGCGTCATGGCGTGGGAGTATCTATTCATTTGTCAAAGAGCCAGGTTTGTTCATGCCACAGGCGCTGGCCTGTAGGACAGAGGAATCGGCCATGAACCTATTCTATTGACCCAGATCAACCCGAATGTTGCGCTGGATCAATGCGACCCCTTCTTGCTCTCCCTAACCACCAATGGGGACTAAGTAAGAAGGATTTTTCCAATGCGTAAAATGACAAAGTTTCTCGCCCTTGCGGCGGTATCCGGTTCGGCAATGAGTGCTGCACCGGCCTTTGCCGAACAGGGTGACATATTGGTACGCGTCCGGGCGATCAACGTGATGCCCAGTGAAGAAAGCAGTTCAATTCTACCCGCCTTTCCCGGCGAGCAGGTCAGCGTGGATAACAGTCCTGCGCCAGAAGTTGACATCACCTATATGGCGACAGACAATATCGGTTTCGAGCTGATCGCTGCAACCACCAAGCACAGCGCTAGCGGCGTGACCGGGACCACGGGCAGCATCGGGCGTCTGGCATCCACCTGGGTGCTTCCACCAACCCTGACGGCGCAATATCATTTTGCCCCTGATGCAGCGATCCGTCCCTATATCGGTGCCGGCATCAACTACACGATTTTCTACAATGAAAATGCGACCGATGCTTTGGAAGCGGCGGTCGGTGATACCAGCGTCAATCTAAAGGACAGCTTTGGCTATGCGCTGCAAGCGGGTTTCGATATTCCGATCAATGACAGAATGTTCCTGAACTTTGACGTGAAATATCTCGATGTCGACACCACCGCCACATTGCGCACAACCGCCGCAGGAACGCAGCGCGTGAAGATCAATCTCGATCCCATTGTGGTCGGTGTTGGATTGGGCATTAAGCTATAGGAATGGACTAGAACTTATAGCTTTGGGGGAGGAGTCACGCGAAGACACAAAGCCGCCGAGGAGGGACAACTTGGCCGTTGGTGTCTTTGCGTGATTTTTTGTGGGGGTTGTGTTGAGCTCGCTTCAGAATCCAGAGGGAAGGGGTACCTCAAGAACTAAGCCAAAGGATCGAAGCCAAGCTCTTCTGCCAGATCCAGCCATTGAGGGTTGTTTTCTTCAATCAAAGCTAACCGCCATGGCCGCCGCCACGCCTTGATCTGCTTCTCGCGCGTTATGGCGGTGTCCATGGTCTGGTGCGTCTCAAACCAGACCAAGCGAGTAACATTATATCGAGATGTGAACCCTGAGATCAGTTTTTCGCGATGTTGATATATCCGCTGCATCAGCTTGCTGGTGACACCGACGTAGATGGTGCCATTTCGCTGACTTGCCATGATGTATACGGCAGGTGTTTTGGGCATAGCCCATGGTGAGCCGCTCTGGATGCTGAATCAAGTTCAGCATGACGATCCGCTTTGACAGTTTCGTCCTGCCAGTGATCATCAACTACGTCATTCCAAACTTGATTTGGAATCCAGGGCGAGCTGACGCCGACTATGTCCATCCGAAATGGTTCAGGCGCGAACAAAACGTGCGTAACCCTTTAGCAAAGCATTGAAGGTGGCTTATCCTACCCCTCCAACCCCCAAAGCCATTCCCGCTTCCCTGATCCGTTTCGCCTCAGCGCCATCATTCTTGAACGCTGCCAGCCCGTCGGTCAGTGCTTTTTTCGCTTTCGCGGTTTGACCCAATTGCATGCGGCTGCGCATCAGCATGATCCAGCCATTCGCGTCATTGGGGTTGGATTGCAGCCGTTTGTCGAGGCCATCCACCATATTGGCGATCATGGCTTCCTGCTGGCCTGCGGGTAAGGCGGCAGCTTCCTGCATCTGCTGACGGCTGGGGCCGGGAATGGCGGCGGTCGCTACCTGAGGGCCGTCCGTGGATATGCCGCCTGTCGGAGCGGCCGGCGCCACCTTGGCAAGGCGCCCCGCAACATCGATATCTTCATTTGCAGCCACTTGTCCGATCACCCGGCGAATATCTTCGGCATAGGGCGCGTCTGCGGGCGTGTCTTCGAGCAACGCAAACCAGTCATTAATCGCGCCCTGATGATCGCCTGCAATATCCTTTTGCACCGCGAGGAAATAGCGCGCACGCGGATCACTTCTGTCGAGAGCGAGCGCTTTTCT
Organism: Sphingorhabdus sp. Alg231-15; assembly: GCF_900149705.1. Taxonomy (NCBI): domain Bacteria; kingdom Pseudomonadati; phylum Pseudomonadota; class Alphaproteobacteria; order Sphingomonadales; family Sphingorhabdaceae; genus Sphingorhabdus; species Sphingorhabdus sp. Alg231-15. The sequence goes on from NZ_LT703001.1 coordinate 3,415,870, forward strand.
GAAAGCATCTGCTGCATCCGGCGGCACTTGCTGACCATTGCTCGACATCACCAAGGCCTCGCCGAGCATGGACCAATATTCGGGATTCTTGGGATCGAGCGTTGTCGCGCGTTTCATCGCTGTGGCGGATTCGGCAAATTTCTGGGTCTCGAAATAGCTCCAGCCCAGCATTCGCCAGCTTTCGGCATCCTTGGGATCATCCTGCAATTTTTTCTCAAGACCTGCGATCACTTCATCGACACTGGGCGCCTGTTCTGTTGCTCCAGCGGCGGTGTCTGTACCCGTGCTGCTGACCGTATTGTCGTTTTCCATGGTGCGGTACACCTGAACGCCAACGGCACTAATTGCCAGAACAGCCGCAGATATCAGCGCGATGCGGCTGATGTTGCCACCCGTCTTTTTGGCAGGCTCATCGGTTTTGACTGGCTCGCTCATCGTTTAAAAATTCCCCAACTGGTGCGACCCGGTTGATCCACTAGTTTGTCGTCAACCGCAATGGTTTGACAAGTATTTTGTTGCACAAATTATTTAGAGACCAAAGCGGAATAAACTGTGATATTTTCCACTGGTATATCAAAAGCTTTTTGATAAGATACGGATTAGTTAAGTCTTTTGGGGTCGCGCTGAAACCAAAATTATTGCTGCATCGGTCTGTGAAAAACGCATGAGGGAGCGTTGGTCCGACAAGGCAAAAGGGGGAAGATAGCGCGTGGCAGAAAAGTATCGAGTTGTGATCGTGGGGTCTGGCCCAGCGGGCATGAGTGCTGCTGGCCGCGCCGCCCAGTTAAAGCTGAAACATGTGCTGCTGGAAAAGACCGACCATCTTTCCGATACCATCTACAAATATCAAAAGGGCAAGCATGTCATGGCGACGCCGAGCCAGCTGGTGCTGCGTTCGGACATGGATTTTGACGCGGGCAAGCGCGAAGCCATTCTGGAAATCTGGGACAAGCAGACCGAGGCTTGCGAGGTCAATGTCCAATTTAATGCCGAGCCGGTGAAGATTGAAGGTGAGGAAGGAAACTTCACCATCACATTGAAAAACGGCGATAAAGTTATGACTGAAACCATAGTCATGGCTATCGGGACGCAGGGAAACCCCAACCTGATGCGCTGTCCGGGTGGAGACAATAAGCTGGTGCAGTATCAGCTGGATGATCCCGGCGAATATTATGACGAGCATATCACCGTGATCGGTTCTGGTGATGCGGGGATCGAGAATGCACTCGGTCTGGCGGCAGATGCGGCGCAGAATAATATCGTTACCATTCTCAATCGCTCGGCAGAATTTGCTCGCGCGAAAAAGGCCAATGTGAAGCTGCTGATGGAAGCGGGTGAGCAGGGTAAGGTCATGGTCCGCAACGAGACAACACCGGCTGAAGTCAAAGATGGTGAACTGGTGCTCGAAACGCGCGACGGGCAGGAAACAATTCCCTGCAACCGCATCATTGCACGGATGGGTTCCGCTCCGCCGCGCAAATTTGTCGAGGAATGCGGCATCGAATTCACCAGCGAGGACCGGGAGGCTTATCCCAAGCTGACGCCTGCCTTTGAAAGCACTAAAAAGGGCATCTATGTTATCGGCGCGCTGGCTGGCTATCCGCTGATCAAACACTGCATGAATCAGGGCTATGATGTCATTGAATTTATCAACGGCAATGACGAATTGAAGCCAGCGGACGAGCCTATTCTTGAGAAGAAATTTGCGAGCCTGCCCGGTGGCAAATCAGTGGACGAATGGCTTGAGTTCTTCCGTGAGAAGGTGACGATCCTTAACGATCTTTCGCCCTTGCAGATGCGTGAGTTCATGCTCGACAGTGAACCGATTGCCTATCGCAAGGGCGAGACAATTTTTGAACGCAATGATCCAGGCTCTTCGCTGTTCACTATCGCCAAGGGTTCGGTGCTGGTCGAGATTGACCCCAATGACAGTTCGAAAGTCATCCCGATTGAGGAAGGTTCGATCTTTGGCGAAGTCGGCCTGATTTCGGGCCGTCGCCGCGGCGCAACGATTAACGCCGCCGAAGATATGATCGCGATTGAAGTGTCGCGCACGGCAGCGTTGAAATTGCAAGCGTCGGTGCCGGCAGCGAAACGTGCGATCACGCGGATATCGACGGAACGGCAATTGCTGCAAATGTTCGGCTCTGGCCTGACCAAGGAAGATATTGCCGAGGCGGTTGAGACCAGCGAGATTATGAATGTTCGCGCCGGTGAAGCGATTATCAGCGAAGGCGAAGACGGCAACGATATTTATGTGATCCGTGTCGGATCGATGGTTGTCGAGAAGGAAATTGGCGGCAAGCCGGTATTCCTATCCTATCTGCCGGCGGGCTCCTATGTTGGCGAGATGACCCTGATTGCTGGCGGTATGCGCACCGCAACGGTAAAGGCCGCGATCAAGTCCGAAGTGATCAAGATACAGGGCGATGCGTTTAAAAAAGTGCTCGATGCCCATCCTGATCTTCTCCGTCGCGCCAAGAAAGATATGGCCGCACGGCAGGATATCAACGCCTTTGTCGAGGCCAAGAAAGACAGCTTTTCCGGCGTTGTCGACATGTATTCGGGCGTCGCGAATTTTCTTGTCGACAATGGCATTGGCGAAGCAACCGACGTGCTGCTGATCGACGAGAATCTGTGCGTCGGCTGTGACAATTGCGAGAAGGCCTGTGCGGACAGCCACGAAGGTTTGTCCCGTCTCGACCGCGAAGCGGGCAGGACCTATGCGCATCTGCATGTCCCGACCAGCTGCCGCCATTGCGAACATCCGCACTGCATGTCCGATTGCCCGCCTGACGCTATCCACCGCGGTCCAGACGGTGAGGTGTTTATTGACGACACCTGTATCGGTTGCGGCAATTGCCAGCGCTACTGCCCCTATGGTGTGATCCGCATGGACAAGGTGCCGCCGAAGAAGCCGGGTCTGCTCAGCTGGCTGTTCTTTGGCAAGGGCCCGGGGCCCGGCGAGCCCGACAAGCAGTGGACCGCGGAGAATAGCGATCCCGATGTCGAGAAGCCGAAAAAGGCGATTAAATGCGATATGTGCGCGGGGATCAAGGGTGGCCCAGCCTGTGTCCGGGCCTGTCCCACCGGTGCTGCTATCCGTGTAGCGCCCGAGGAATTCCTCACCGTCGCCAAACTTGAGCAGGAGGACGCATAATGGCATCTGTTCCTGTTCCCGGTGGCGTCGCAAAAAAGAAGGTCGCCATGCATGACGGCTTTCTCAAACATGCTGGCTATAAGTGGCTGAAAATCGCCTCTTTCATCATGCTGGTTTCGATTGTCAGCTATCTCTTCATCGACGTTTCCCCACGCCACAATGGCGGCAGCTGGTATGGCTATACGCTCGGCACTATCGGCGCGGGACTAATCCTGTGGCTGACGATGCTCGGCGTTCGCAAACGCGCAATGACGGCGGGTAAATGGTCGCTGAAAGCATGGACATCGGCTCATATTTATCTCGGCCTCAGTCTGATAGTCATCGGTACGTTGCACACCGGATTTCAATTTGGCTGGAATATCCATACAGCGGCTTATGCTTTCATGATGATCGTTATCATCTCCGGTATCGTCGGCATTTATTTCTATGCGACCATCCCGCAATCCCTGTCCAATAATCGCGACGAGATGACCGAGACGCAGATGCTGGAAAACCTGCGATCACTCGATCGGCAATTGCATGAAGCGGCACAGCCATTATCGGCAGAACATGCCGCTTTGGTGCTGCAATCTCTGGAACAAGACCCCTTTGGTGGTGGTTTTCTCAAGCGGGTATCCGGAAAATATCCCAACTGTGCTACCCGCGCTGCGCAGGCTGATTTGCGACGAGAGCGCGCTTATCAGCCTCGCATGGGCGGGGATGACCCGCTCGACAAGGTGGATGCGTTGCTGGAGAAGAAGGAGGCAACGCTCGCCCGCGTTCGCCGCCATCTCAGGCTGAAAGCGCTACTGCAGGTTTGGCTATTCATTCATGTGCCAATGACTTTCGCCCTGATTGCGTCGCTGTCGGCGCATATCATTAGCGTTTTCTTTTACTGGTAGGCGGGAGATAGACTGATGACCTTTATCGTTCGCCAAATTGCTGTCACTGCCGATGGCCGCGAGATTATCCGCGCCAATCCGTTCGAAGAGTCGCAGATCGGGATCGGCCGAAACACAGAAAATGCGATCCATCTGCCGGACCTTGCCGTCAATCCTGATCATGCCGTCATACGTCAATTGGATGATGGCCGGATAGAGATTGAGAGCATTTCAGGTCAGAAATTTTCCGTCGACGGCCGCCAGAATATGGCGGCGACTATCGATCCCGCAAAAGGTGCGGAGTTGGGTTTTGGCGGTCATGTGATTGTCGTCAGCGAGGAGGAGGGAGGCGTTACTCTTACCGTCAAGCGGGTCGAGGCTCTGTCCGATTCCGCTGAAGACCGGGAAGAAGGCGCGCTCTATACATTAAAGGGCCTTCTGCCTGGAAAAAGGATCAGCGCGTGGGGCTTTATCGCGCTGGTGCTGGCGGCATTTCTGGTTTGGCCCATCTACACCTGGACAACCTATCGCGGAGTCGAGGAACGGCCCGAAGGTTTCCACGCTGACACGATGTGGACATCCGGCGCGCTCAGCGAAGCGCATCACAGCCTCGAAGGCGATTGTCAGGCCTGCCATGTCGATGCATTTGTTACGGTTACGGACAAGACCTGCTTGAATTGCCATGAAGATGACGCGCATGATCATGCCAAGAAAGACCGTCTGCGCACGGCCATGGGTGAGCCTGAAGGGTTTGAAAAAGTCGGTGCGGCCTTTGCCTCGGCATTCAACAAACCTCCGGGCCGGTGTGTCGAATGTCACACCGAGCATGAGGGCGCCGGTGCTATGCAGCCTACTGCGCAAAAATTCTGCGCGGATTGTCACGAAGGAATGGACGGGCGGTTGACCGATACGAAACTTGAAAATGCATCAGATTTCGGGATTTCGCATCCGCAGTTTCGTCCTGCCTTGCTGGTCGAGCCAGGTGGCAAAAACCCGCCCCGCAAGCGGGTTTCACTGGATGAAAAGCCGACCGAATATAATGGTCTGAAATTTCCGCACGATGTGCATATGTCGAAAACCGGCGGAGTTGCGCAAATGGGGCGACGGCTGTCGGCGAAATTTGGATTTGGCGATTCGTTAGCCTGTGCCGACTGCCATACACCCGATGCCAATGGCGTACGCTTCGAGCCAGTCGACATGAAAGAGGATTGTGCGATGTGCCACAGCCTCGCTTTTGAAGAGATCGGCAACACGGTACGGACTTTGCGCCATGGCGAGCCCGACATGGTGCGCGCCGACCTGCGTGCGTATTATCGTTCGACCGGTCCTTCGCGGCCGATCAATCTTGGCGGTATGAAACGGCGGCGTCCTGGCGCTGAAAATGACAGCCGGGTGGCAAGCGATTATGCCCGCGCCGTCCAGTTTCGGCCAAGCCGGGCAAATCTCGCTATTCAGCAGGTTTTTTCCCGCGGCGGTGCTTGTTTTGACTGCCATGGTGTAACCCCGCCGACCGCTCGGGGGCGTGTGGACTATGGGATCAAGCCAGTAACCCAGACCGACCGCTATATGCACAAAGGCTGGTTCAGCCATGAAGCGCACACGCAAGAGGATTGCACATCATGCCATGCGGCAACAACCTCTGACAATGCCCGGGACCTGTTATTGCCCGGCATCAAGACTTGCCGTGAATGTCATGGCGGTGAATTCCAGAATACATCGGATGTGCCATCGACATGCGCTATGTGTCATGATTATCATGCCGATGATGGTGCGCCCTGGTTGATCAAGGAGCAACAGAAGGACAAGCGCAAAAAGCCCGATACGGCGGTGAACGACAATGAGGCGCTGAAGCCATCGGACAAGCTGAAAGTAAAAACAAGAAAGCAGAAAATTGCCAGTCGCTAGAAGTGACGTAAGAGAGGGGAAGCGCCCATGCTTTTGGCGCAGGTAACGGATATTCATCTGGGCTTTGATCCGGATAATCCGTCCGAATTTAACCGCAAGCGGCTCGATCAGGCGCTGAAAGTCTTGTGCGAAATGACGCCGCGACCCGATGCATTGCTCGCCACGGGTGATCTGGTCGATCGCGGTGACCAGGAGAGTTATCAGAGGCTCGAAGAGGCATTTGCTGACCTACCCTTTCCGGTTCATATGTGTCTGGGCAATCATGATCTGAGAGCACCGTTTCAAAAGCAATTCCCCGATGTTCCTATGGCCGATGGCTTTGTTCAATATGAGATTGATGAGGGCCCTCTGCGCCTGCTGATTCTCGACACGCTGGAAGAGGGACGGCATGGCGGTGCGTTTTGTGATGTTCGTGCAAAATGGCTGGCCGACAGGCTGTCTGAGAAGCAGGACAAGCCGACATTGCTGATTTTGCATCATCCGCCCGTGGAATCCGGTATCGCCTGGATGAACACCGACCCTCGCGAACCCTGGGTTTCAACTCTGGCGGATACGATTGCCGGACATGATCAGGTCAAGGGTATGATTACCGGCCATTTACACCGCAATATTTCGACTTCGTTTGAAGGAACCAGCCTCTCGATTTGCGCCTCCACCGCGCCGCAGGTTGCGTTTGATCTCGAACCGATAGATCCGGAAAATCCCGACGGTCGCAACATGATTGTCGCGGATCCACCGGCCATCGCACTGCATTGGTGGAACGGGAAACAACTGGTCAGCCATTTCGAGACCGCAGAAGAGCATGTGATGCTCGCGCGTTATGACGAGAATCTGCAACCTCTGGTGCGGGCGTTGCTGGCGGAGCGGCCGGAATAGCTGTTTGATTTTTGCGACATTGTCCCAAACTGGTACAGGTATTGTCGGCAAACAAAGCAAATTGCTCTGTCGTGTAAATTCTGTTAACGTTTCCTTAGGGTTCGCAATACCGAGGGACTGAAGTCCCGCTACAATTTTGACGGGAAGTTTTGATGAAGAAATCTATTTTTGCTTTAACAGGAGCGTCTCTTCTTGCTCTATCAAGCAATGCGAGCGCCGCCGAAATGATTTTCCTTTGGGATTATCAATCTCCCACATTGAGTGGTATTACATTTCAAGATGGGACAGAAATTCAGAATATAGCTGTTGGCGCCGAGTACACGGGAACCTACGGCTTGTTCAACAGTCAAACGCTGCTTGCTGATCTGGATTTGGCCTTCAACATATTTGATGGCGCTGGGAATGTATTGCATACGTGGGCTTTGACCGGCACGGCCGGTGACACGCGTTTTTCCACGCCGTTTCTGAATGGAGAACTCGGCCCGTTGCAACCACTGGCTGGCGGAATTGACTTCATTGCTGATGGAACAATCCAGACGGTGGGTGGTTTCTCGACTGCTGATGACAATTATACGTTGCAGTTCAGAACAAATGCGATTGCAGCTGTGCCCGAGCCTGCGACATGGGCCTTCATGATCTTCGGCTTTGGTGCCATTGGTGGCGCAATGCGTCGTAATCGCAAAGCGAACGTAAAAGTCAGCTACGCCTGACTTTATCAAAGTCTATTTCGTCAAAAAGCCCTGTCAGAGCGATCTGGCGGGGCTTTTGTTTCTAGATTTTGCGACAGTTTGCCAATTGTTAGCGCTATGTAAACCATGTGCCTTTAAGGGGGTGGTCAAGGACCAAAAATAACTCTTCACGTGGGGCTGAGACACAATATCTATGGCGGTTAAAGGCATATTACGAGCATTTTCCAACGGTGCAGACGGCGATTCCATATCGGTGATTACGTCTGATAACCACGCACGCCGTATTGAAGTACTCGAAGATTTTGAACAAGCAGGCATAAACTGGCTGTGGGCCACTGATGCGGATGGCCGGCTCGTTTACCTCTCTGAAAAAGCGGCAGAAAATCTCGATCGACCGGTTGATGAATTGCTGGCTGAGCAAATGACGGCGCTTTTCGAGAATGATCCTGACAATCCCGACGAAAAATCTGACCGACCGTTAAAATATCAGTTCAGCAAGCGCAGCAAGATCAACGATCTGGTGGTCCGGCGCGTTCCCCTGACACTTAGGCCTGGGGACAAGCAGACCTGGTGGATGATTACCGCCCATCCGAAATTTGACGATAGCGGAGAATTTCAGGGTTATCGTGGTAATGCCAAGGATGTGTCAGTTGAGTATCAGCGCAAGCTGGAAGATTCACGACTGGCCGAATTTGATTCACTGACAGGTCTGGCTAACCGTCACCGTATGGATAACCGGCTCACTGGCTTACTGGGGTCATTCAAGGCGGCTAACCGCAGTTGTGCGATTATGATGCTCGATCTCGACCGGTTCAAGCAGGTGAATGACACAATGGGTCACCCTGCTGGTGACGAGCTGCTTAAGCAGGTTGCCAAACGCATGCGCACGATTATCGGTGATCGAGGCGAAATCGGTCGGTTGGGTGGCGATGAGTTTCAGGTAATCTTGCCTGACCTTGACGATCGCGGAAAGCTCGGCGAAATCGCGGAAAAGATCGTCAAAATCGTATCGCAACCTTATCCCATTGACGACAAAAGCGCTATTATCGGAACATCCATCGGTATTGCGGTCGCGCCCTATGACGGCGTCGAAAAGGAAGAGCTTATCCGAAGCTCCGACCTTGCGCTTTATGCGGCAAAGAATTCCGGACGTGGCCAGTATCGTTTCTATTCTGCCGATTTGAAGGATGAAGAGCAGGAACGGCGGATGTTGGTCGAGGACTTGCGCGAAGCGCTCGATAACGGTCAGCTCGAGATGCACTATCAACCGGTTGTTCGGACAGATGACCATATGGTCGTCGGCTTTGAAGGATTGATGCGCTGGGTTCATCCCGAACGAGGATCGGTCAGTCCCGGTGTATTCATTCCGATTGCAGAGGAATTGAACCTTATCAATCAACTGGGCGAGTGGGCGCTGCGCCGGGCATGTGAGGATGCCTTGCAATGGCCGAAATCGGTCCGGATCGCGGTGAACGTTTCGGCTGTGCAATTTGCCAATAGCGGATTTCCCGAAATTGTCATGAACGCGCTGGCAGCAAGTGGACTGGAGCCGGAAAGGCTGGAGCTCGAATTGACTGAGAGCGTCTTCATGGGTGACAGCGAAACCATCGATAATACGTTCAAAATCCTCAAGGAACTGGGCGTAAGGCTGGCACTAGATGATTTTGGTACCGGCTATTCGTCGCTGAGCTATCTGCGCTCCGCACCGTTCGACAAGATCAAGGTCGACAAGAGCTTTGTCGATTCCTGTACCCAAAAAGACAAGAACAGCGCCAAGATAATCGCGGCCATCGTCAGTCTGTCGGAAGCGCTGGGTATGGAGACAACGGTCGAGGGGGTCGAGGCGTTCGACCAATTCGATTTGGTGTGTGAAAAAGGCGCTCGGTACATTCAAGGGTGGATTTACTCAAAAGCGCTCAAGCTTGAGGAAATTGGAGAAAAGCTGGGAAGCGGAGAGTTTCGTATCGAGCCCGACGGACCAGATCTCTATCGGCAGGATCGGCGTACGGTTTTCCGGCGCATTGGCGCAATCCATGAAGATCACCGATATGACGTGGTTATGCGCGATCTTTCGAAGACGGGCGCACGGTTTGAAGGCATGCTTGGCGTCCCTATCGGAACCAAGCTAGTGCTCGATCTTGGTGGTGGCCAACTGGTTATCTGCAGCGTCACACGATCACAGGAATCAATGTTGGCAGCAGAGTTTGAAACACCGTTGATTAGCGATGGTGCAGGCGGGCTTTGTACGCGCCACCGGGTTTCCCCTTATGATCTCGCCTCTGCGGGTATGCCATTGGCAGCCTTGCCTCCTGGAAATTATCCCCTTGCACAGAACGCGTCCAACGACGCCAGTAAACCGCAATTCATGCAAGTCGCGATCTGATACGCTTTTCCCGAGACGTGATGCATTTGTCTCGGCATCTCTGACAGACATTAAATCCGGTTCTCTTCTTAGGACTGGCTTGCCAAATTTGAGTGAGAGTGAGCTCGGTCGTCGTTCATCGACGGCTAAGCGCCGTTTGTCTAAAACATGATTTCAAACGCAACCTTTTTGCCTTTGGTACGCGGTTATTGTATCGGGGTATCAAGCGCCAGAAAGCGTAGAGTTTTGTGTCCTTAACAGGGGCGACATATCCTATCTATTGGAGAGACATAAATGCGATTTTCAGTTTCCAGCCGTAAATTTTTCCTCGGCGTATCGACCGCCGCCTTGCTCGGTTTCAGCAGTAGTCCTGCCTTTGCCGATAATCACGGCAAGAAGATGACCACAGCGGAGCTCAACAGAATGAGTGCCAATGGAAATAGCGGGATGAAAAAGACGTCTGACGATGCCGCTGAAAACACAATATTGCAAGAATGGACCGGCCCCTATGATGGCGTGCCGCCATGGGACGAAGTGAAGGTTTCTGATTTTCCCGGCGCTTTCCAGTCGCTGATGGACGAGGGTAAGAAGGAAGTCGATGTAATCCTATCCAGCTCGGAGCCTGCGACCTTCGACAATTTCATGGTGCCTTGGGAACTAGCAGGTTCCAAGGCCAATGAAGTGTTTGCGCTTTGGGGGGTGCATTCAAGCAATCTTTCCAATGAAGAAGTCCGCAAAGTTCAGGGGGAATGGCTGCCAAAAATCTCGGCCTTCTACAACGAGATCCAGCTCGACCCCCGCCTTTTCCAGAAGACCAAGACGGTCTATGATAGCCTTGCAGGATCCGATCTCAACGCGCAGCAGAAGCGTCTGGTGACGCGGCAATATGAGTCTCTCGTCCGTAACGGTGCGGAGCTGGAAGGCGACGACAAGCAGGAACTGATCCGCTTGAACACAGAATTGTCCAAGGCATTTAACGCGTTTTCCAACAAGGTGCTGGCGGATGAGGAAACCTATATCTACCTGACCGAAGAGGCTGAACTGGCCGGGCTACCCGACAGCTTCATCGCATCGGTCCGTGCTGCTGCTGAAGCGCAGAAGAAGGAAGGCTGGGCACTCAAGAACACGCGCTCGGTGATGCAGCCGTTCTTGCAGAATTCGACCAATCGCGATCTTCGTGAAAAGGTTTACATGGCCTATGTTAACCGCGGCGATAATGGCGATGCCAACGACACCAATCAAACCATTGCCAAGATTCTGAAGCTGCGCGCAGACCGCGCCAAGCTGCTCGGCTTTGACAGTCATGCGCATTATCGCATGGCAGACACCATGGCGCAGACCCCTGAAACTGCAATGGATCTGATGATGAAGGTATGGCCTGCGGCTGTTGGTCGGGTGAAGGAAGAAGTCGCCGACATGCAGGAAATTGCGGATGCTGAAGGCGCTGGCATCACTATTGAGCCCTGGGACTATCGCTTCTATGCCGAAAAAGTCCGCAAGGCGAAATATGATCTCGATGAAGCCGAGATCAAGCCCTATTTCAAGCTCGACAATATGGTCGATGCCATGTTCGAAATGGCGAACAAACTTTATGGCATGACTTTCACAGAGAATACCGGCGCCGTGCCGGTGTTCGAGCCGCAGGTGCGGACCTTTGAAGTCAAGCGTGGCGACAAGCTGATCGGGGTGTTCTATCTCGACAATTTCGCGCGTGAAGGCAAGCGGTCGGGGGCGTGGATGACGACCTATCGCAGCCAATATAATCTGGGCGGCGACAACCGTTATATCTTCGCCTCGAACAACAATAATTTCGTTCCTGGTGGCGATGGCAAGCCGACTTTGATCAGCCTCGACGATGCAACCACACTATTCCATGAATTCGGACATGCGCTGCATTATTTCAACTATAATATTACCTATCCCGGCTTTGGTGGAACACCACGGGATTTTGTGGAATATCCTAGTCAGGTACATGAAAACTGGCTGTTGACGCGCCACATTCTCGATAATTATGCGAGGCACGTCGAGACCGGCGAGCCCATGCCGCAGGAGCTGGTCGACAAGATTGAAAACTCGAAAACCTTCAATGAAGGCTTTTCAACGGTGGAATATTTGTCATCTGCCATTGTGGATATGAAGCTGCATAACCGCGCTGAACCGATCACTGATCCGGATGCGTTCGAACGGGAGACGCTGACCGAAATCGGCATGCCGAAAGAGATCGTCATGCGTCACCGCCTGCCGCAGTTTAATCATCTGTTCTCATCAGATGCCTATTCGGCCGGCTACTACAGCTATCTCTGGTCAGAGACGATGGATGCGGACACCTGGGCAGCGTTTGAAGAAGCGGGCAATGTCTGGGATCCGGAAGTGGCTGAGCGTTATCGTTCGATCATTTTGGCGACCGGCAATGAAACCGATCGCAAGGACGCGTATCGGAAATTCCGCGGCCGTGATCCTGAGGTCAAATATATCCTCAAGAAACGCGGCTTCCCGGTTCCTGGTGAAACGGCAAGCACCGAGGGCGGTGAGACTGTGGGTAACGACTAGCCGCTCAGAATTAGCAAGCAAAAAGGCGGTCCATGTGGCCGCCTTTTTCTTTTCAGGTGATTAGTTTGACAACGCTTCCACGATCAGCGGCTGTAATATCTGTTCGAGTGATATGGCAATATCCGCCGAGGCAAAATCACCGCGGCGCGCGATCAGAGCGAAATAGCCATTTTGGAAGTCGATCCACGGGGTCCAGCCGAAGGAGCCAGGGCTCGAGTAGATCTGGGCTTCGGTGCAAGCTGGAACGAACGGATCAGCATCGCATTCCAGCCAGGCGCCAAGCGCATAATGCCAGTCGCCACTTTCCTCGGCACCGTCTGGGCGAAACAGAAACGTGACGGCGTCCGTGCGATCCTCAAGAAACCTGTCACGGTCGGCGATCAAGGAGCCATTAAGTATCGCTTGCAGAAACAAAGCGTAATCCCGGCTAGTTGTGGCGGCACCGCCGGCGGCTCTCGGATTGCTGATGCTTGGAGAGAGATAGGTCGAGGCTTGGCTCATCCCCAGCGGGTTGGCGATAATATCCCGAAAAATGGTGTTGAAGGGGAGGCCAGTGGCGCGCTCGGCCATGGCAGCCGCGATCTGCATGTGATGTGGACCGTAAGCAAAGGTCGTTCCCGGATCTGATGCAATGTCAAAGCCGTAAATTTCCTCTGCGCAAGTCTGGATGGTGGTCGACCCGTCTGCAACACAGCTATCTACGCGCGGACTGGCGTTGAAGCCAGAAGTGAAGGACAGCAATTGTTCAAGCGTGATTTCGGAGCGCGGGTCGGCAGGGTCGCTGGTCCAGTAAGACAGATATTGCTGCGGATGATCAGACAGATCCATCACGCCATTTTCGACCAGGCGCATGATGGTGGCGGAGGTAAACCATTTTGTCGAAGAGGCGATTAGACGTTGTTGGGATACCGGAAAAACTCCCTTTTCATATTCGAATATTATGCCGTTACTGTCTCCGATTATGATCGCAAAATCGGAATCATCAAAATTCTCTGCTGCGTCAATTATCGCCTGAAAATTAGCCGGTGAGGGTGCCGGTGACGGCGCGGGTGCTGGTGTGGGTACTGGCGTCGGGGTAGGAGCAGAGGGCGGTAAGGTGATCGGCTGACTTGCGGATGGCGCTGCATCACCGCCACCACAGCCCAAGGTAAACAGGCACAAACCCAACATTGTAGTTCGAACGCCTTTTTCCCAAATTCTTTCCGGACAGACTTTTTCGCGCACAGCATACTCCACAACTGAACCGCCTATGGGGCGGATATTGTGATAACGCTCGACTGCATCATACCCTTCGCGAAATATGCAAAAATCTGACGGCCATTTGCATATATGCACTCTTGACCCGGTCCTGCGCCAATGACAGGTTTCGAAGCGAAACCCTTGAGAGGAATATAGATCATGACCATCAATGCTGTCCGCACGCCCGATGAACGCTTTTCCGATATTCCCGATTTTGACTATCCGGTTCACTATGCTGATGATCTGCCGGGTTATGAAGGATTGCGGGCAGCCTGGATCGATGAAGGGGCGAAAGATGCTGATCGGACATTTCTGTGCCTTCACGGTGAACCAAGCTGGTCTTTCCTCTATCGCCGAATGATCCCGGTTTTTCGGGAAAGCGGGGCAAGGGTCGTCGCGCCTGATTTCTTCGGCTTTGGTCGTTCTGACAAGCCTACGGAGCTCGACGACTACACGTTCGATTTTCACCGCGACTACATCCTCGCACTGGTCGAGCGGTTGAACCTCAAGAACATCACCCTGGTGGTGCAGGATTGGGGCGGCTTGATCGGACTAACCCTGCCAGTTGATGATGCGTTCAAAGCGCGGCTGTCACGCCTGATCATTATGAACACAGGTCTAGGGCTTGGCCGTACCCCGGGGGATGGTTTCAATGCGTGGAAGGAATTCGCGCTAAACACGCCGGAATTCAAGACCGGTCAGATCATCGCCAGCGGTACGCCGCACCTGACAGAACAGGAAATCGCCGCTTACGATGCGCCATTTCCGGACCCGAGCTATCAAGCAGGCGCCCGCAAATTTCCTGCGCTGGTCCCCGTTTCACCGGAGATGGACGGCGTTGAGGTCAGCACGCAAGCTGCGGTATTCTGGAAAGATGAATGGCAAGGCGATAGCTTCATGGCCATCGGCGATGCCGACCCGGTCCTCGGCCCACCGGCTATGCTCAAATTGCAAAAGCTGATCAACGGCTGTCCCGATCCAATGATGATCGAAGGGGGCGGCCATTTTGTACAGGAATGGGGAGAGCCCATTGCCCGCGCCGCGCTCGAAGCTTTTGGAGATATCTAGTCAAAGGTCAGTAATTCTGCTAAAAAGCAGACTGTTATAGCGACAGGAAACATGCCTTGCTGAGTGATAGTCTGGACAGAATTTTCATTCGCCCGCTAACCGCTGCTCAGCTGCTGCTGACTGCGGTTACCCTTACGCTTGCCTCCTCATTTTACTGTCTGATTTACACTACGCTTGCTGGTCGGGGAGAGCCTTTGGTCGATGGCATCGTCTGGGCTGGGCTGAATATCGTGCCATGGCTGATCTGTTTTGAAATTGCAAAGCGGTCCGGCTCATGGTTCTCGCAATTTGGGATTGTGTTGGTCTTTGCAGTCGGCATGTCTCTGCTGGATCATCTGATGTCTGGCAGCAATGTAATGTTCGAATTGACCAGAAGGCTCCCGGGTGCGGCCGTTATCGCAGGAATGTTAGCGCTGTCCTGGATATTGAGGCGTTTCGTATCCGAGCGAGCTGCCGACAAGAAGCTTGTCTCCACAGACGAGCTTCCCTTGCTTATTGATCAAATCGGATGGGTAGTCGCTGCTGGCAACTATGTTGAATTGCATGGATCGGGGGCACCAATATTGCACCGTATGTCGATTTCCGCGATGGAAAGGCTGCTGTCCGCCCATGACTTTATTCGAATTCACCGGTCTGTTCTGGTAAGGCGTCAGAATATAAAGGACCTGACCGGCAATATTCTCACGCTCAATAATGGTCAGACCTTCAAAATAGGCAACCGCTATCGTTTGGCACTGCAGTAAGAGATTTCGCCGGTGAAAATTTAGTCCCTTCGTCACATCGCCCTTTCTGGCTGGCGTCAACCGTCCCTATCAATCTGTTCTCGTCGTGGGAAAGAGTGTGAAAGGGATAATGATGCGCCGATTTTTAACAGGTTTGATCCTTGCAGCGGCAATGGCCGGAGCAAACGTAAGCGACTTGAATGCCGAGACTCGAGTAACCGGAGGTCTAGCGGTGGCACCGGATGTAACGCTGGAACAGACTGAAGGGCTGGAGACCGAATATGGAACGGTTTCCATGGGTGAGGGGCTGCGTCTACGCAGCATTCTGACTCGGCCAGATGGCACCACCGGACCCCTGCCAGCGATATTTGTGACTCAATGGGTCTCGTGCGACAGTGTTATCTTTCCTGATGGGCGCGATACACAGTTGCGGTTGCTTGCGCAGCAGTCCGAAATGGTCATGATCCGTATAGAGCGTGCCGGGACCGGCGATAGCGAAGGCCCGGGATGCGACAAGCTCGATTATAATACAGAGGTGCGCCATTATCGCGAGGCTCTGGTCCAAGCCAAACAGCATCCATGGGTAGATCCACAACGGGTGATTGTTCTGGGCAGCAGCTTGGGATCTACCACGGCACCTTTGGTCGCCCAGGATAACGATGTCGCCGGTGTAATCGTACAAGGTGGCGGGGCGGTCACCTATCTGGAGCGGATGATCCATTTCGAACGGCTATATGTCGAACGGTCTGGTGCGGTTAAGCCTGAGGACATTCATCCCGAAATGATTCAGAGAATTGCGTTTCTTCAGCACTATCTGATCGACCAGAAAACACCGGGTGAAGTCGCATCAGATCATCCCGAGTTGGCGGGTGTTTGGGGCAGAATCCGGGGGACTGGTGCCGAAAACCACTATGGTCGTCCATTTGCTTGGCATTGGCAAGCGGCGGAACAGAACTTCCTGGCGGCTTGGTTGTCGCTCGACGTGCCGGTCATGGTGGTGTTCGGTGAATATGAACAGTTCGAAAGCCGTCATGGCCACCGAATGATTGTCGACATGATCAACCGAAAATCACCCGGCGCTGCACAATGGCTGGAAATCAAACAGGCGGATCACGGGCTGCAGTTATATCCCGACGCCGTTTCCGCTTACGCCTACGACAACGCTGCCACAGCTCATCAGCTCTATGTCGCCCCCGTCAGCAAATGGCTGCGGCGCGTTGCAGGATTACGGAAATAAAATACCTAGTCGGTTCAAGCGGCCATTGCAGTCTTGCTGAAGCTCTCGGTAAAGCGAGGCTCCATGGGTTGGCTTGATACGATTGCGAGTGGCAAAGCCGTTTCGCAATGCGCACATTCTGCGCTGAACCGGCCAACATGCCAGTGCGATTTACCGCAGCCGGGGCAGCGGTTGACGATATCGAGATGGTACATCGGCTGATATCCGCGCTGGAGCACGGCCGCTTCTTGCGGATTGTTGGTTTCGGCCAATACGTCTTGAGGACGGTTGACGAATGATCTTGGGGACAAATACATCGTTCTTCCTTCTCTTGGTTGCCAAAATTAATACGCACGAGACTAAGATTCGTTACTGAATTGACGGTGAACCGTTTCTTTCCGTCGACGAAGAGATAAAGGTTCACAAGAATGTAGATAGGATTTTTCCGACATTTCGCGGTGATATTTCGCACAGCGATGTCCAAGCCATTGAATCGCAGCGATAAAAAATGTTAAAAAAAAGTTACGGAAAACTGCCAAATATTGACAAACGTCCTTAAGAAACCGTTAAAATCGGCTAGTTGAGCGCCTCTTCCAGCAAACGAGCGAGTCGCAGTCCGGCACGTTCAATCTGGAGTCGTGCGGTGGGGATGAGTTTCCGGATTTCGTCATTATCCACCTTGCCCCGTCTTGTTAGCTTGGGACCACATGCTGGTTGATCCTCAGCCGTCGGATAGCTGTAATCGCGCGCTATTTGCCAGGCCTGCATCGCCCAGAAATCGGTCGTTCCGAAGGCTTTGTTGGACTTTTCCTCTTCGCTGTACTGGCGGATCATTTCCGGTCCGTCGGTAATCGCGCGTTCCGCCAGAGGGCCATCCCATAGCCAATGAAGGTTCATCCGGCCTTCGATCAGGCCATAGGCTGCACTGACGTCGTTTCCGCCGCGATCACTACGATCACCGCTGTGCAGAGGCATGTGCATGTCTCCGACAAAATGCACGAGAAATGTTAACGCTTCCAACCGGATATGGGCGGGCAGAGATTTGTCCTTCAACAGGGCCGCATTGCGATCTATCTGTGCCGACACGCAATTACCATTGCGGCAAGCGCTTTTGAGGTCAAACGGTTTGCAGATATCAACATTTTGATAGTGCCACGGGCTCGTATAACCCCAACGCAGCCGGTCGCGGCGGATACAGTCTGGCCAAACGCTGGCATCGCCGATGTTTTTGAGGTCACATTTCGGGGTGCCGAGCAGAGCGGCGGAGCGAAACAGCTTGTTCATCCGCGCCTTGCTGGCCGGATCCATATTTGTTTCTGCAATCCCGGCAATCGTGCGATGGGCATAGCTGCCCCATGCAAGTGCCGGAGCAGGGGCTAGGAGCAGGGCGACGATGAGTAATTTTTTCAGCATGAATGTCCTGTGCGCTATTTCAATTACAATATTGTGTATTGATGGGGGGTGGGAGTCTGTGATGGAGGATTAGTCGCCGACATTGGCGACATTATATTTCAGCGCCTCTTCCTTGGTCAGGCAACGACGGGTGGATTGATCATCGCCTTCTGTTTTTACGGCTTTCTGTTTGTACATGATGTCGGTCAGTAATTTTCGGGATACGCCCATACGGATGAGGAAATCATTATCTTCGGTTGCCAGCAAGGCGCTTTCCTGTTCGACTTCGCCTATCAGTTCAACGGTGGAGTCCGTGCCCATCTCGATGCTGTAGTTAATCGCATTGCGATCACCAGTCATGGTGAACATGTGGACCATGAAATCCCCATCCGCCTCGATAATCCTTGCCCGCCCGCCCATGAAGACAAAATTGCAGGCGCTGAAACAGGTCCAGCCAGCGGGGATGCGTGTGATCATTGCGCCACCGACTTCGCGGATGATCCGGCCCGCCTCATTGCCCGCACGGGCATGGCCGCCTGGAGACCGCAGCCAGATTTCGGTGATGTCCGGATTGTCGGACAGCGCCTTCTTTAAGCGCTCTGGCAATTCCAGGTCCACAACACCCTCGGCGAGCAAAACCTTGGTGCCGTTCTTATCCACCGGCTTTAGAATCATCTTTTTGTTACTGGTCCAGTTTGGTTCAGCCGGGCAAGTGGGGTTTTCCGGATCCATCGCAGGTTTAGCGGCAGGTGAATTTCCATGAACGGCCAACATCGCCGTCAATCCCACTGCTAATTTAACATATCTCTTCATGATTATTTTTCCTGCCCCGACAGCAACATAGCATAGTCGAAGATCATATTTGTCACAAGAAGTGCGATAATTCACAGACAGTGGAAAAAAGGCAGCGTAAATAGCATCTTAAGTGACACCGGATGTCCGTGAGCTGCCAAGTGCAGCTTGCGATATACGCGGATTGAAGCTAGCCATTTAAACGGGAGGCAATCAGATGACAAAACACGTATACAGCATGGTTCATGTGCTAGTCGCGCTATCCTTGTTAGCTGGTACTGGCTCCCCGGCTCATTCGCAGGATCAAGAGGTGGCAGAAGCGGATCGCGCCTATGTCGCGCCGGCGATGACGGAACCCGATCTGCCCACCCTACCGGCAACACCAGTCCTCAGTCAGGATGGCTATCCCGACTGTCGAGAGGACTTTCAGAAAATTGCGGCTCCCTTTGACAAGGCGGAAGATACCAATCGTTGCACCGTCTTGCTCGATCAATATTATGCCGAAGTGCTGACCCCATTTCGTCAGCGGATGATCGACCATCAAAATGAGATTTCAGCAATTTATACGTCTAGAGTTGCCGGGAAAATGGATTATTCGGCAAAGAGTCGCGACGACTTTTATGCGGCCATGATGGCAGAGCACGGCTCATCCGATCCCGATGGTGCGCATTTGGAAACCTATCGCACCTTGGAAGCACGCTATCAGGAAGACCGTGCCTATTTGCAGGACCGTTTCTGCTTCAACACCGGTTGTGGTGGTTATCCGGTACCGGAATATGCTGTTGTCGAAGAAAAATCCGAAAAAGGCGGCAAGGTTAAAACCGCCAAAAAATCCAAAGGCGCTCAAAAATGCAAGAAGTCGCGAAAGCGTGGCGGCCTGCTGGGTGGCATCCTCGGCGGTGTTGCCGGAAATGCGGCTGGTCTGGGTAAAGTCGGCACGCTTATCTCCAGCGGCGTTGGCGCTGTTCTGGTCGGTGAAATTGCCTGTCAGTTGACCGAAGACGAACAGAAAGAAGCCGCCGAAGCGACAGTCGCGGTGACCAAAGAGGAAGAAGTGGGCGCTACCGCCACCTGGAAGAGCCCCACACGGGCCGGTGTTTCGGGTTCGTCAACGGTGACAGCGCTGAACACGCAGCCCAATGGCCGTAAATGCCTCAGCATCACCGACGTCGCGATTATCGACGGTCAGGAAACCCGCGTTTCGAAGCAAATGTGCCGTGGGCAGGGCGAAGAAGGCTATACGATCCTCGCCTAGAAAATCTCTGTTCGCCCGCTAATCGTCAGGCCAGATCGGCTTTGATGAAATCTGCTGCACGTTCGCCAATCATGATACTGGGCGCATTGGTATTGCCGCTTATGATCTCCGGCATGATGGATGCGTCAGCAATGTAAAGCCCGTCCAAACCTTTGAACTTCAAACGGCTGTCGACCACTGCATCATCATCATTACCCATGCGGCACGTGCCAACCGGATGATAAACGGTATCCGCCCGCTCCCGGATCAACCCGTCCAATGCGTCATCATTGCTCATGTCGATGGGGTGGCGATTGGTTGGTTTGAAGTCAGTCAGGGGCGGCGCTTCCATGATCCGCTGCATATGCCTGACTCCGGTCCGCAAGGTCGCAATATCGCGATCGTCATCAAGGAAATTGGGATCGATGGCCGGCGGCGCGGCTGGATCGGAATTGTTGAGACGCACTGTACCCTTACTGTGCGGACGCAGGACGCAGGCGTGGCAACTAAAGCCATGGCCTTTGACTTTCTCACGGCCATGATCCTCGAGCATGGCGGGCACGAAATGATACTGAATATCGGGAGCCGGAAGGTCAGGGCTGGAGCGCCAAAAACCGCCCGCTTCAGCATAAGGCGTAGTCATTATGCCAGTCCGTTTCATCCTGTGCTCGATGATCGCTTT
The DNA here is from genome assembly GCF_900149705.1 of Sphingorhabdus sp. Alg231-15. Classification (NCBI taxonomy): domain Bacteria; kingdom Pseudomonadati; phylum Pseudomonadota; class Alphaproteobacteria; order Sphingomonadales; family Sphingorhabdaceae; genus Sphingorhabdus; species Sphingorhabdus sp. Alg231-15. Next base: position 3,436,617 of record NZ_LT703001.1, read on the forward strand.
GCCCATGCGCACCGTTCCCTGCAGCGAGTCACCGATCAATTCCTTGGACTCGGTTTTATAGCCGGAGACAAAATCGATATGATCTTTCAGGTTGGCGCCGACGTGCGCCTTGTCGGCGGTGACCTCTATGCCTTTTTCTTTGAGATGGGCGGCAGGACCGATGCCGGACAGCTGCAAGATATGTGGCGATCCGAATGCGCCTGCGGACAGCACTACGGCTCCTTTGGCCGTCAGGACCTCCTGGTTGCGGCCCCGTTTGATCTGCACGCCGGTTACGCGGCCATTCTCGACGATCAGTTTCTCGACCAGCGATTTGGTCTTAATATCGAGATTCGGTTGCTGGCGCATGGGCTCGACATAGGCGCGCGCGGCAGTCCAGCGCTCGCCGCCTTTCTGGGTCACCTGATAGATGCCCATGCCTTCCTGCTCGGCTCCGTTAAAATCGTCCAGTACCGGAATCTGTAAATTGCGCGCGGCTTCGACAAAGGCGACGCTGCCAGGGTTCAGCCATTTCTGGTCAGACACAGAGAGTGGTCCATCGCCGCCATGATAGTCATCGCCGCCGCGCTCATTGCTCTCGGACCTCTTGAAGTAAGGTAGGACATCATCGTAGCTCCAGCCATCACATCCGAGCGCGGCCCAATTGTCATAATCCCATTTATTGCCGCGAATATAGACCATCGCGTTTATCGCACTGGAACCGCCGAGCCCGCGTCCGCGTGGCTGATAGCCGATGCGACCATTGAGCCCTTTTTGCGGTACCGTATCAAATTGCCAGTTCGCGTTCTTGAGCAGGAAGGGCATCATCCCCGGCGTCTTGACGAGGAAATTATTGTTATTGCCACCGGCTTCGATCAGGCAGACCGACCGCTTACCATCTTCGCTCAGCCGTCCTGCAGCTGCGCTGCCCGCTGATCCCCCGCCAATGACGATAATGTCATATTCTGCCATGTTATTCTCTCCAGTTTAACTATCACACTGAACTTTTTTCAGCATTTCCCTGTTCTGTTGCAGGGTGACTTATTCTTTGTTCGTTTTGCGCGGCAAGCCATCGCGCTCTGATCGTTTCGCTGCTGTCGCGGGTGCCATCATGGCTCCAACCAGGCGGCTTGATCAAATAGAAGAGCTTGTAGCGCCACGGCGCTGACCACAGATCCTTAGCCATGCCGATCCATTCGTGAAATACGGCCCAAAGGATGTTATAGCTTTTGAGGTTTTTGATGATGCCATATTGGATTTTCTCATCATTGCGCTCTTCCTCAAACGTACCGAACATCTTGTCCCAAATGATGAAAATCCCGGCATAATTTTTGTCGAGATAGCGTGGGTTGGTCGCATGATGGACCCGGTGATGGGACGGGGTGTTCATTACCGCCTCAAACCAGCGCGGCATCCGGTCAATGGCTTCGGTATGGATCCAATATTGATAGAGCAGATTAACGCCGCCAACAAAGGCGATCATCGCGGGATGAAAGCCGATCAGGAACATCGGTAGCGAGAATATCCAAGTCAGCGCGAAGGTGCTGGTCCACGGCTGACGCAAGGCGGTCGAGAGATTATAATGCTCGCTGCTGTGATGATTGACATGCGCAGCCCAGACCCAGCGGATGCGATGCGCGCCGCGGTGGAAGACATAGTAGAAAAAATCATCAACAAATATGGCGAGTATCCAGGCCCACCAGGTGAACGGGACGTCGAGTATCCGAAACTGATAGACCCAATAGATTGCCGCCACGGCTAGCCCGCCGGTCAATATGCCAGCGACCACGCTGCCAGTGCCCAATGTCAGTGACGTCGCCATGTCTTTGACATCATATTTGATATCATCGCGATAGCGGCTCATGAAAAATTCGATCGCTACCGTGACGACAAAAAACGGAATCGCATAAAGGGTTGGATCGGGAAGACTTTCCATGGCTTCCTATTTACAGTGCTGTCAGCAACTGTCCAGCGGGATTAGTCCGTCCCGCCCGCCAAAGCATCAACCATCGCACGGACCGGGGTTATGTCATAGCCAGCATTTCCGGCCAGCCGTGCAATCTCGTCCGGTGAGACGCCCTGTTTTGCTTGGGCCAGTGACCACAACAAAGTCGAGCGTGTACCGGACCGGCAATAGGCGAGCGTCTTCCCTTCGGCACCATCAAGAGCCGCAATCATTGCATCGACTTGCGGTGCGGAAAAACCGCTATGGGTGATCGGGATTGCGATGTAGGCGATTCCAGCGGCCTTTGCCGCGGCTTCAATATCTGCGCTCTGAGGTGCGGTGGGCTCTTCGCCGTCAGGGCGGTTGTTGACGATCAAGCGCACGCCTTCGGCCTTGGCTGCAGCAATATCATCCAGGCTGATTTGCGGCGAGACACTGACTTTATCGTTTATTTTCCGGAACATGCTTTCAACCTTTTCTACAGGAACGGAGGATTTTTCTTCGGCGGAGCTCGTCGAATAGGCCATCAGAGCGCCGCCGATTAGCAGGCCGCAGCTTGCCAATGATGCGACGATCATTTTCATACACTTTCCTCCTGTGCTTCGGATACTTCTCTTATCACATTCAGAAAGTCTTCCCCATATTTTTCGAGCTTTGCTGCGCCGATCCCGGGCAGTTCGCCCAGCGCAGACAAGCTGCGTGGTTTGAAGCCAGTCATATCGCGCAGCACGCTATCATGAAAAATCACATAGGGTGGGACGCCCTGGTCCTTGGCCAATTCCATCCGTTTGGACCTGAGGGCATCGAACAACGGATCGCCCACCGGGTTGGGAGAGGATCCACCGCGCCGTTTCTTGCGTTCACGCTTGGGTGGCTCGACAATGGCGACCTCGGTTTCGCCTTTCAATATTGCGCGGGCTTCTGGTCCGAACATCAGGCCGCCATGCTCGGTGTTGCGCAATGCATCGCGCAGCAACAGGGACCGTGAAACCGGTTTGATGAGCGGCGCTTCCTCTGTATCGACAATGTCAAAAACCGAGAGTTGATCATGGCCTCGTGACAGGACTTTATCTTCCTGCTTACCGGTCAGCACAGCTTCCAGATGACCGACACCAAAGCTCTGACCGGTGCGATAGACGGCGGAGAGAAATTTCCGTGCCAGTTCGGTGACGTTGCGAGTGATCGGAGCGTTCAGGCAATTGTCGCAATTGCCGCAGCTTTGCGGCGGTTCTTCACCAAAATGTTTGAGCAATATGGCGCGGCGACATCCCGCTGCTTCAACCAATCCACCGAGCGCCGCTAGCCGAGTGCGTTCGCTGTTCAGTCGGGTCTCGTCAACCTCTGACAATCTTTGGCGCGCACGCGCGAAATCTTCGGCACCCCAGAACATGTGTGCTTCGGCCGGATCACCGTCGCGTCCCGCGCGGCCGGTTTCCTGATAATAGGCTTCGATCGATTTGGGCAGTCCCGCATGGGCGACGAACCGGACATCAGGCTTGTCGATACCCATTCCGAACGCAATGGTTGCAACCATCACCATATCTTCAGAAGCAACGAAATCGGCCTGATTGCGCTGACGTACTTCCGGCGGCAGTCCAGCGTGATAAGCACGGGCGCTGCGGCCGGTTCTTGCGATCTGATCGGCCATTTTCTCGGTAGCATTGCGGGTCTGCGCATAGATGATCCCGGGGCCGGGTATCCGTTCAACCAGATCAGCAACCTGCCCGGTCAGACCTTTGCGCGGTGAAATGCTGTAGCGGATGTTGGGCCGGTCAAAGCCAGCGATGATCAGGCCATCCTGCTCAATCCCCAGCTGCACCAATATGTCATCGCGGGTATGCTTGTCAGCAGTGGCGGTCAGCGCGAGGCGCGGGACATCGGCGAAATGATCGAGCAGCGGCCGTAGCAACCGGTAATCGGGCCGGAAATCATGTCCCCATTCCGACACGCAATGCGCTTCATCAATAGCGAAGAGAGAGATTTTGGTCTGTTCAAGCAGATTTCGGAAATGCTCGCCCGACGCCCGTTCCGGCGCGGCATAGAGCAGGTCCAGTTCGCCGGCCTTCAACCGCGCAATCGTTTCTGCGCGATTGTCGTCTGCAGAGGTAAGTGTCGCGGCGCGGATGCCCACCGCTTCGGCGCTGCGCAATTGATCATGCATCAAGGCGATGAGCGGTGAGATGACGACGACCGTGCCCTCATTAGCAATGGCCGGCAGTTGATAGCATAGCGACTTGCCTGCACCGGTCGGCATGACTGCGAGCGTGTTCTGACGCTCCATCACCCGCGCAAGAACCTGATCCTGCACGCCGCGAAACGCGGTAAATCCAAAGGTCGATTTCAGGAGTGGAAGCAGATTCTCAATCATCCGGCTGTCCTACCCAGCGGATTGACGAAGCGAAACCGTTAAAGTGGAATAGACCGATTTTGTTTGCGCGGATGTAGTCGCTGCGAAGATCAGTCAGGCATTGAACGCGTGGCTCGCCAGAAATGGAAGCCAGCCCAGATGTTGAAAAGCGCCAATATGGCGAGGGCACGCTGCAAAGCCGAAGCCTCGCCGAGGTCACTGGCGAACATGTCTGACAATATGCCGACGAATACCGGGCCAACACCCAGGCCGATAATGCCAGCGACGAGCAGATAGATGGCCACTGCCATGGCGCGGGTTTCGTCGCTGGCGAGTTTCTGTAACGCCGCGAAATTGGGCCCATAGTAAAAGGTTGCTGCAAAGGTGGGGATGGCCAGTAATATTACTGCGATATTGGCGCTTGGTCCATATATTGCCCAGATCATACCCGGAGCAGCAAGCACCATGACCAGGGCCGCAACAAGCAGCGGTAGTGTCGGGCGCAGCTTGCCGAAATAGTCGCCAGCCCGGCCGCCCAGCCATGCGCCGAACCCGCCCGATAGACCGACCATGACGCCGAGTTTCCAACCCAATTCTCCATAACCAATTTCATGCACTCGAACGAACAGGCCGCCATAGAAACTTGCCAAGCCATAAGACACAAACTGCACCAACACACCGGCTGCGACGAGATGCCAGTAAGCGGGTTTGGAAGACAGTTCGACCAAGGCTTCTTTCAAGCTGGTTTTGCTTGGGTCAGGCTTGAAAGCCGCGGCCAAAGACACGTTGCCGCGCGGATCGGGAACAGTGAACCAGATCACCACCGCAATGATGACTCCCGGTAATCCGGCCATTAAAAACGCTACCCGCCAGCTGAAATTTTCGGCGATCCAGCCGCCACCAGCATATGCGATAAACGCGCCAATTGGCACCGACATGCCCAATATTCCCAAAGCGCCCGCGCGCCGTTCGGGCGGGAATAAGTCGGCAATCAGCGAATGGGACGCTGGCGCAGAGCCTGCTTCACCGATGCCGACCCCGACACGAGCCAGGAAAAGTTGGATGAAATTGGTCGAGAGACCGCAGGCCACAGTCATGGCGGACCAGATAGCAATGGCTATGGCTATGATCCGGCTGCGGTTCCACTTGTCGGCCAGAGCAGCCACCGGAATGGCCAGAGTAGTATAGAAAATCGCAAAGGAGAGCCCTGTCATTAGCCCGATTTGCGTGTCGCTCAGTCCCAGATCGCGCTTTACCGGTTCCGCTAATATCGAAATAATCTGGCGATCAAGAAAGTTGAGCATCGTGACGATGAACAATACGCCCAGCACATAGTTGGGATAGCGACTAGACATTGCCGTGCTGGTTCCTGCGGTGGTTTCAAGTCCTGCCATTGCGCATCTGTTTGACATGCAAAGGCACTGGGAGACACCCTTTGTTTAATTAGGGCTTTGTTCGGGAGGCACTGTCCCATTATCCTCGAAAGCGCGCTCATTTTCATTGTCAAAAGCATCGCTAAACTCGCTTCTGAATGCCGGTCTGGGCGGGTCGCGCGGTACATCCAGATTACCAGCTGCAATGGCCCGCAGAATTGCAAGCCGTTCTCTGACTGCGGTGGCAACACAGGCGGTGTCGGGACAGCGGTCCCGCGTTTCCGTGCGCCATGCGCGTTGTTGGCGTTGAAGCCTAGGCGCATTGGGACCGGCTGCAGACATTGCATCTTTGTAGACAGACGACAAAGTCCGGTCGAGCTTGGCTAATTGCGGAGTGTTACAGATCAAAAACTCAACCCGCTGCGACGCCTTGGTACAATCAAAACTGGGTCCGTCGGGCGGAAGGGGTTTGGGCACGACCGGTTTGGCTTCCACTTCCGGTTCTGGTTCAACTACTTCATCGTCAGCGTCATCGACTGGCTCTACGGGAAGTTCAGCGGGTTCCGTTGGCGGCAATGGATTCTCGCTTCCCGATGCGTTCCAGATCAGAAAAACAGCGATTGTTGCGACCGTCAGGGCTGCAAGCGCTGCGATCAGCGCCCAATTGGTTTTTGGTTTTTCCGGCTCCCATTCGTCTTCGTATTCTTCATGGATTGGTTCTGGCTCCGGATCGGCAACCGCTTCCGCAGGCTCGGGTTCCTCAGGTTGATCGGATATGGTCCCTGCGTCAGTCTCATCCGCGTTGTCTTTGCCACTATGTTCAATCAGGTCCTCGACCGTCATGGTTTTCTGGACGGTGCCAGCCAACTGATGCGCTTTGGCGGCGACCCGTTCGATAGTGCTTTCGCGTTGTTCCAGCCAGTCAATCCATTGGAAGCTGGCAAGATGATAGGCGAGTTCATCAGGGGCGAGTTCCTCCAAACGGACAGGAATAATCGCTTTTCGGGACGAATCCGCGAGGATCAATTCGCGCTTTACATGAGGGCTTTTGTCGGACTTGCTGCAAAATAGTAGCAATGTCGCGCAGCTTTCGTCAATCGCGCGCTTGATCGCCATGTCAAAGGCCTCGCTGGGCTCGACATCACGCGGTGCCAGCCAGCAGGTAACGCCATATTTGGCGAGCGATTTTTCGAGTTCCAGCGCAACCGGCAATTTGCTGGAATGATGGCTGATAAACAGCTGTGTCGCTGGTTCTTGCCCCATATCTTGCCCCGTTTCCCTGTGATGCGATCTCAGTCACAACTTACCCACTATAGCCAAGTTAGTGACTAAATCCATAATTTGCGGCAAATGTAAAACTTATCTAGGGAAGTGGGATGGGGCTTAGCGTAGATCAGACGAAAAATGCGATTGATCAGGGCAATTTGCTATTGGCTTATGATCTTGCGCGTGTTGCGATCGAGGCCGGTGATGAGTCTGCGGAGTTACGCCATCTGCTGGTTTTAACTCTAGCACGAATGGGCGACGGCCAGCAGGCGATGGAGCTTTATGAGCTTTATGGATTGCACAGCTCCGCCAATGCCCATCATCGCTCGTTGGCTGCGCGTATTCTAAAGGATGCCGCACTGGCGCTGCCTGACGGAGAAGAACGTGACGAGGCGCTAGCCGCTGCTTACCGGGCTTATGCAGATATTTATGAAGATAGCGGCGACGCTTATCCCGGCATAAATGCGGCCAGCCTGGCACTGTTAAGCGGGGACAAGAAAAAGGCCGAGGAGCTGGCGTCTTCGATCATTGCTCTCAACCCGATTTCAAACCCCAAAGACTATTATGATGCCGCAACACTGGCTGAAGCCCTGTTGATCAATGGGCGAGCGGATGAAGCCGCAGCGGCGCTTTACATGGCAAGTCAGTTGCCTGATGCGAATAGCGGCGCCAAGTCCAGCACCAGCCGGCAATTGTTGCTGCTTGCCAGGACATTGGATCTGGATGCCGACAAGCAAAATGCATTGCTAGTCCCAATATCACCGCCCACGGTGATTCATTATTGCGGTCACATGTTTCTTGAAGACGCGACGGTTGAGGCATCTTTGCGGCAACGGATCGATGATTTTCTGGACAATCAGAATGTCGATTTCGTCTATGGTTCGTTGGCCGCAGGTGCGGATATATTGGTAGCGGAAGCAATAATTGCGCGGGGAGGGGAGCTGCATGTCACTCTTCCCTTTGTGAAAGACGATTTTATCGCACAGTCGGTAATGCCCGCCGGGGAAGGATGGCTCAATAGGTTTGAGCAATGCCTGAACGCGGCCACGAGCGTACATTTTGCGACTGAGATGAATTATGTCGGAGATCAAGCGCAATTTGGTTATGCTAGCAAGGTGGCGATGGGCATGGCTACTTTACGTGCACAATATCTCCGGAGCTCTCCCCAGCAGCTGGCAATATGGGATGGGATTGCGGCCACCGGTCCCGCAGGCACCGGCGCAGATGTGCAGGCTTGGAAAGGCTATGGGGGCGAGACCACAATCATCGCTCCGGATGATGTTGATCGCAGTCTGAGCTGGTCAGCACAACCAGCAACCGATGAACTGACCCGCGGGTTGGCAGCCTTCCTATTCACTGATTTTCCCGGTTTTTCGAAATTGGCTGAAGCCGCGCTCCCGGCTTTTTGGCAAGGGGTGATGGGGCGGATGGCGGCCGTGCTGGACAGCTATCCTGACAAAGTGCTGGCAAAAAATAGCTGGGGCGATGCGGTGTTGGCGATCAGTCTGGATGCCCCAGTCGCTGCTGAAATTGCCCTGGCACTGCAAGAAACGCTGCAGGATTTTGATTATAGTCTGCTTGGTCTGTCAGAGAGCAGCGGAATGCGGATCGGTGTGCACTATGGCCCCGCCTATCAAACCAAGGATCTGATCACCGGCAATACCACCTTTTATGGAACCGAAGTATCTCGCGCCGCGCGGATTGAGCCGGTTACTCCGCCGGGAGCGGTCTTTGTTACAGAGCCTTTTGCTGCAATCCTTGTGCTCGAGGCATCTGATCGGTTCAAATGCCGCTATGTCGGTAATGTAGAATTTGCCAAAGGCTACGGGACATATCCGATCTATCGTCTGATGGCGGTTTAGCGACCGTTATCTAGAGATAGGCTTCCAGCATCGTCCGAATATCGACCTTGGCTTTCAATCTGTTCGCCAGCATATAAACGCCACCAAATTTGCGATGAATGAATACGGTATCCACTGGCGGGACATGCCAGAAATCTCGCGCGGCGGCGAAGCGCATGCCTTCGTCGCGCAATTCCTGAGCAATCGCGTTGTCGGCGAAATCGATCGGACCCTTTTTGCGCAAAGGCGCCATCGACATTTCGAACATGTCCATGATGGCTTCCTGATGATGGTCTGCCGCATCATCGTCAAATAATCCGATTTTTATGGCTGCTTTCTGGGCTGCCTTGCGGTCACCTGCCATTCCCGCTGCCGCCAGTTTGCGATATTGATTGGCAACACGTTTCGGAATGGCCCTGGTCGCACCAAAATCGAGCAACACCAGCTGTCTGGTTTCGACATTATATCGATAGTTGGCGAAATTGGGGTCGGTTTGCATCAATCGGAATTCAAACAGTTCGCGTAACAGCAAACCAAATAGCAGCTTGATGATCCGATTGCGGTCTCTCTGGGACGCGGTCTCTAAGGATTCAATTGGTACGCTGTCGATAAAATCCATGGCAAGAACGTGACCAGTGGTCAGATCCTTGTGCAAGCTAGGCACTTGATAATCCGGCGCGCCTTTCAGCAATTTTCCGAAGCGCTTGAGATAGGCAGCCTCTTGCTCGTAATCTGCTTCCTGATGCAGCTGCAATTTTGCTTCTGCCAGCATCGGGGCGATATCCAGAGATTTCGGTATCAGACCTGATAGATTGATCAGCGATGCGACATTGTCGACATCACTATCAATGCTCTCCCTTACGCCGGGATATTGCACCTTGATGGCCAGGACGTGACCTTCGTGCGTCGTGGCACGATGGACCTGACCGATGGACGCCGCAGCAATGGGCTTTAACTCGAAAGCCGCAAAACGCTCTTGCCAATCTGGTCCATATTGTGAGGACATGACCTTAAGCAATTGTTTTTGAGGCATATATTGAGCATCTGCGCGTAACCGTGCGAGAATTTCAGACAATTCCTGAGGAAGAAAGTCGCTCGCGTCCATCGACAGCATCTGTCCTAGTTTCATTGCTGCACCGCGCAGATTTGCCAATTGATTGGTCAGCTTTATTGCGTTGTTCGGGGTCAGCAGTATGTCGCTCATTTTGGGGCGCTCGCCATCGGCCAGACGCTTTGCGCCTTCCAGCAGCATGCCGCCGCCAATTGCCGTTGCCATCGTTCCAAAACGGGCAAAGCGGGCCAGTCGCCCGCTAGGAACAGCAAGGCCTTTGTTGCCTGGTTTTTCTCGTTTTGCGATGATGGTATCTCTTTGTCCGCTGTTGCGTCCTGATGTACGCTGCATGGCCCATAGCCCCCATATGGCGTTTGGGACAGTGTCATTTTTCCTTCGCCTGTTCTACCATCATCGCATGTTGCATATCGTCCATCATAACGACTATGTCGCCCCGCCTCCGACGCGGGGAAGCTTTGCCTTTGACAAATACAAACTGGTTATCGAGGCCGTGAAGGAGCTGTCGGACCAGCATACCGCATATGCCCCGCATGCAATGGAACGTCATTGGCTCGAAGCGGTTCATGATCCTGACTATGTCGATCAGGTATTATCTTCCAGCGTGCCTCACGAAAAGGAACGGCGCATAGGCTTTCCCGTCTCCACTGAAATTGCACGGCGTGTGCAGTTTACTTCCGGTGGGACATGGCTCGCGGCGAAACTTGCTCTCAAACATGGCTATGCCGCCAATAGTGCAGGGGGCAGTCATCATGCCTTGGCTGATACCGGCGCTGGCTATTGTGTTTTCAACGATCTGGCAGTGAGCGCCAACCGTCTCATTGCAGAGGGAGATGTGCGGCGTATTCTGATCTTAGACCTGGATGTCCACCAGGGAGACGGCACCGCGTCATTGCTTGCCGGACGAAGCGATATCATGACCGCCTCCATTCATGCCGAGAAGAATTTTCCGGTGCGTAAGGCGCGATCAACAATCGATATCGGTCTGAAAGACGGAACCGATGATGTCGAATATCTGAAAATCCTGTCCGATCATTTGCCTGCCATGCTGGATGCGTTTGAACCCGACTTGCTATATTATCAAGCAGGCGTTGATCCGCATATTGATGATCGTCTGGGGCGGTTGGCGGTGACGGACGAGGGGCTCGCCGAACGTGACCGCTATGTCATCCGCCAAGCGCGTAGCCGAGATATTCCAGTCGCCAGTGCCTTGGGCGGTGGCTATGGACAGGACCATATGGTTGTAGCCCGGCGTCATGCGGTATCAATGCTAGTGATGGCCGAGGAAAATAACCGCTTTTGATGAGAGGCTTACTGGCATATCCTACGACCGGTTAAATGGAAGACGGATCATTCCGAATGTCAGCGCCTGGCTAAGACCAAGGACCGCAAGCACCAACAGTCCAAGTCCGGCTCGTCCGCCGAGTAGTGTTTCCAGAGACTGACCACCGCTACTCCAGAAACTGATCAGACCAATGACAAGCAGCATCAAAATTGCCAGAATCAATCCGCCCAGTAAGCGCGCAGCAATGCCTGTTGGCGTCATCCTCCGTCGCTTGCCAAGCCGTCCACCTGCTTCGCTATGCAATATTGCGTCGCTTAATATCTCGACATCCTGGTTGAAGGACATGTGCCGAAGGAAGAGTGCATTGCGCTCAAGCAGTGGATGGAGATCCTCGGGAAGTTGATCCCGGGCAGGCATCGGCGCTTCATTTAACAGAACCGGTATCACCCGCTTGCCCAGGCGGAGTGCTTCGGCGACTTCCATGCGCACGAAATCGTCTTCGGCCTTTATGCGTGAAGTTTCACCGGCTTTGGATTGGCCAATCCATCCGCTACCGATCAACACGAGGCAGATATCCGCTTCCGCCATCGCACTCCGCAAACGTTCTGGAAAGGCTTCGCCTGCGGCAATAGATTCGACGTCGAGGAAAACAGATCTGATCCGGGGCAGGTCAGCCAGTCGGTCAGCCAGCCGCGCTGTTGCATCCTGACTATCGCTGCGCCGGTAACTTAGGAATATCCGCATGGTTGCTCAGCGCCTGAAATTGGAAGGGATGGTCTTGTTGAGCTTTGTCTTGGCCAAATGAATTTTCGGGGTCAGGCGGCCGGGCGCAATCATCCGGACTTTGCCGGTGCGGGTGTTCTTGGTGAACTCGTAGATGAGTGCCTCGACATTGTGATCGCGCGTGAACGCCACCTTCTTATAGGCGGCAGAAAGATTGTTACTGCCTCTTGTCAGCCGCCTTCCGGCCTCAGTGCTGGAGAGCTTTCTGCGACTTGTTCGATAAGGTTTATCACTGACCACCACGGCAATGTAGCGATAGAATCCTGGCGGGGCATCGAGGAAAAGACCGCGCACAAAACTGGTCAGTGATCCAGAGCTGCGCTGATTGGGTAACTTATAGCGCTCTGTGCCGGGCAGAGGGTCGCCCTTTGCGTTGATTTTCTCGATGCGCGTGACCAGCACAAAGCCGCCGGGTGCGGCATAATAGCTATATTCAAGATAGCCCGCATCCTCAAACGACCGTTTCAGCTTTTGCCCGGCATCATAAAGCGAAAGATCTGATCGTGCTTTGATAAACCGATCAAGACTGACGCGCGATGAAGGTGCCTCTGGTGGCCAGACCGGATAGGATGGGATCCCGGGATTGCCAACAATTGCCAAGCCGCGAGTTTTTCCGATAGCTGCCTTAAATCTGTTGCTGACCGCTCCCAAATTGGCGTTTGACTTGGAGCTACCGCGGACGGCCCCGACCCGTGCACCGCTAGATGATTTGCGAGCTACGTTTAGATTTTTGGTGATGCCGGTCGCTTTTGATTTGGGGGCAGGTGGAGGCGGCGGCGATGAAACCGCAGCAGCCTCGGCCATCGGTGGTGGGATGTCATATGCCGGTTCTTCTGATGCGACGGCCATTTGATCTCGTGTCGTACAACCGGATGTGAGCAGCAGCGTTGCTGCCGCAAAAAGGGCAATATTTCGACAGTTTCGGCTGACCCCCTTCATATTCCCCACCTTAATATCCCGATGTAAAGCATTGTAATCCAATAAAGACCGCAGGTCCATCATCGAAAAAATATCGCATTTTTCAGGACCGCTCAATATTTTCTGTTCATCGGACTTCTTTTGTTGTTTAAGTTTGAAATAAAATAAAGTCATTGGGAGTCCTCATGAAATATCGCCTGATCACCGCACTTGCGGCCATTTCCTTTGCTGGGCAGGCTTTTGCTCAATCTGCGGATGAAAAAGCGAAAGAGGAAAAATGGGACGTGAATGCGCCCAAAGGCGCGACCATAAAGCAGGTCCCGATCAACACGGATGAAGGCAGCTGGATTGACGTTGATGTCAGCCCCGATGGTCAGAGCATTACATTTGCACTGCTTGGAGACATTTACACAATGCCAATGGCGGGCGGCGCGCCAACCCGCATAGCCGAAGGGCTGGCGTGGGAAGTACAGCCGCGTTTCTCCCCTGATGGAAAGCGCATTGCCTTTACCTCTGATCGGGGAGGCGGCGACAATATCTGGATCATGAACCGTAATGGCAGCGACAAGCGGCAAGTCACCAAGGAAAAATTCCGCCTGCTTAACCAGCCTAGCTGGAGCCCGGATGGCCGCTATATCATCGCAAAGAAGCATTTTACCACTGGTCGTTCACTCGGCACGGGAGAAGTGTGGGTCTATCATGTCTCTGGCGGAGCAGGAGTCGTGCTGGTCAAGAAACCCAATGAAAAACATCAAAAAGAGCTAGGTGAACCAATCTACGCACCCGATGGCAAATCGCTCTATTATACGCGCAACATCACGCCCGGCAGTACGTTTATCTATGCGCAGGATTCCAATAAAGATCTGTTCAATATCGAGGAATATGATCTTGAGACTGGTGAGGTAACGACTGCTGTTTCCGGTCTTGGCGGATCGGTGCGGCCAACCCCCTCACCAGATGGTAAGAGCATGGCCTTTGTCCGCCGTGAACGCTCCAAGTCAAAGCTTTATGTCAAAGATTTGGCCACCGGAATAGAGCGCAAGATCTATGACGATCTCGATCAGGATGTTCAGGAAACCTGGGCTGTTACAGGCGTTTATCCTAATATGGACTGGACGCCCGACAGCAAAAGCATAATTTTCTGGGCCGGAGGTAAGATCCGCAAGGTTTCGGCTGATGGTTCGGGTGCTGCAGTTATTCCCTTTGCGATCAATGACACCCGCGGCATCGTCGACGCTCCGCATCCCAAAATTGCGGTGGCACCCGATAGCTTTACCACCAAAATGTCACGCTTCGCAGAGGTTTCGCCCAATGGCCGTCAGGTCGTCTTCGAAAGCCTGGGGCAGCTATATGTGAAATCGATGAACGGCGGTTCCCCGAAACGGCTGACGAACAGCCGCAACGAGCGCGAGCTGTTTCCCTCATGGTCGCGTGATGGCCGGTCTATCGTGTTTGTCGGTTGGACCGACGAAGGTCTGGGCCGCGTAAAGACCGTCAATGCCTCGGGCGGATCGCCGCGCGTTGTAACCAACCGGCCCGGCCATTATGCCCGGCCGCACTATTCGCCTGACGGTCGGACCATAGTTTTCGAAATGCAGGGCGGTGGTTATCTGACCTCGCCGGACTACTCGGTGGAAGACGGAGTTTATCGTGTTGCCGCTACGGGCGGCACGCCGGAGCGCGTAGCCAAAGGCGCCGCTGGTCCGCAATTTGGAGCAAGCAGCGATCGTCTGTTCATGATGGCGCAGAAAGACGATAAACGGGTTCTGATGAGTAGCGACCTCAATGGCGAGGCCAAACGGACCCATGCAACGGGTGAACTGGCGAATAACTACATCGTCTCACCGGATGGGCACTATGTTGCTTTTCGTCAGAATTACGAAGCATTTGTTATGCCGTTGATGCCCGGAATTCAGGCTGTGGCGGTGGCACCGAACAGCAAATCGCTGCCCGTTACACGGGTCAGCAAGGGCGGAGCCGACTATATTCACTGGTCGCAAGATGGTCAGCAGCTTCACTGGAGCCTTGGCCCGACAGTCTACACCGCACAGACCAGCGCGTTGTTTCCCGTTGCTCCAGCTAAAAAGGATGCACCGAAATTCGCTCCTCCAACCCGCGGGGTTTCGTTGGAACGCACGATTTCCGCAGCCAAGCCCAATGGTTCAGTGGCCCTTGTTGGTGCGCGGTTGGTCACAATGGCGAGCGAAGATGGCGGAATTATTGATGATGGCACGATTGTCGTCAGGGACAACAAGATCATTTCCATCGGCCAGCGCGGGAATATCTCAATTCCCGCAGGCGCGGCAGTGGTTGATGTAACCGGTAAAACCATCGTTCCCGGTTATATCGATGCCCATGCTCACGGTGCACAGGGTACAGATGAACTTGTGCCGCAACAGAATTGGTCCCTGATCCAGAATCTAGCGCTTGGCACGACGACCATCCACGATCCGTCCAGCCGGGCGAGCGAGATATTTGTTGCAGCAGAAATGCAGCGCGCCGGAATGCTGGTCGGACCGCGCATCTTCTCTACTGGAGAGATTGTCTATGGTGCCAAATCTCCACGCGTTTACGCGGAGATCAATAGTCTTGATGACGCGCTTGATCATGTCCGACGGTTGAAGGCGCAGGGTGGCAGCAGCGTCAAAAACTATAATCAACCGCGCCGAGAACAGCGGCAGCAAGTTGTCGAAGCGGCACGTCTGGAGAATATGCTGGTCGTTGCTGAAGGGGGGTCGCTCTTCGGCATGGACATGGCGCTGGTTGCTGATGGCAACAGCACGCTGGAGCATAATATCCCGCTTGATATATTCTATGATGATGTCGTGCAGATGTTCTCACAGTCGCAGACCAATTATACACCAACTCTGGTCGTGAGCTATGGCGGTTTGGCGGGTGATCCCTATTGGCGGCAGGCGACGGATGTGTTCAAGCATCCACTACTGATTCATACTCCGCCCAAGCAACTGGCCGCTGCGAATGTACGCAGAACCAAGGCTCCGGAAGAGGATTTTGTGGATGACAACAATGCGCGCGAGGCCAAGAAGCTGATGGAGAAGGGCGTCTTGGTATCGATTGGTGCTCATGGCCAGCAGCCCGGAATTGCAACTCATTGGGAGCTTTGGTCTTTCGTTCGCGGTGGCATGTCGCCCTTGCAAGCACTGAGGACCGGTACCATCGATTCCGCGAAATCGCTTGGAATGGCGGATGAGATTGGATCGCTGGAGGCGGGCAAGCTCGCTGATCTGGTTGTGCTTGATGCCGATCCTCTTGCTGACATCCGCAACAGCGACAGGGTACACCGGGTGATGGTCAATGGCCGACTATATGATCCAGTGACGATGAATGAGCTTGTCACAGGTGCAAGAAATCGGTCGGTTTATTGGTGGGAATGAGCAGAGACGTTTGCGCCAGTACTTAACAAAAGGGATAATCGAAAATTTGTTTTTCGACCGTTAACACGAGCTCGAATCTGCCAACGGATCAGCGAGAACCCCGGCAGAAAAGAAAGCTATAACAACTCAAAATATTCGAATTTTTTGCTGTCATCCCTCGGTTGGTGATATAAGGAGAGAATTCAAACGAAAGGTAACCCATGAACACCCCCATTAAACTACTTATTGCTTCCGCCGCATTGGTGACAGTCACTGCCTGCTCTTCTGAAATGAGCGAAGAAGAACAAGCCATTTATGACGCGCGCCTTGCAGAAGAAGCGAAAAAACCAACAAATCTGACCGCCGTTGTACAGGCTAATCCAGATCTATCCACAGCCAGCACCATGGTTGGCATATCCGGCATTGGCGCGGAGCTTAAAGATGAAGGTCCATTCACAGTATTCGTTGCGACAAACGATGCTTTCAACAAAATGGATCAGGAGCGACTCTCCGGTCTCATGTCGAATGAAGACAAGACCGAATTGGCCAGCATCGCAAGATTTGGTCTGGTCGAAGGCGATATGAAGGCCGCCGATATTGCAAAAGCGATTGCCGATGGCGATGGCACGGCTAGTCTCACCACTTTGGAAGGCGGAGCTATAAAGGCGACGCTGGAAGGCGAGAAAGTCGTGCTTGAGGACGGTGCCGGCAATAAGGTCAACGTGATCGAAGCCGATGTCGAATCAAGCAATGGTACAGTCCATATTATCGACGGCGTATTGATGCCGAAATAATTGCCGCTGCTTTGGTATGAATTTAGGCCCCGCTGAAAAGCGGGGCCTTTTTATTTCTGAAAAGCGTCGCAAGTGGAGGCCCGCATGTCAGTTTTCTGATGAAGCTTCGTCTATTGCTGCCTGACGTGCCTTGGCTTCTTCAACCAGTGTTGGCAGGCGATCGAGTGTATCGGACATGTCTTCATTCCAATCGAGCTTTGATTGCTTCAAAAGATCTTGGGCCGCGACACGCAACCGCTCGGCCTCCTCATTGTCTCCAGATACATATGCTGCACCGCTTTGAGAAAGAAGAGCAAACAATGCGAAGAAATCTGCCGCCGGAAATTCTGAAACTTCTGCGCGGCGAACGATCCTATTCCCGATGATCTGATCTGTTTTATTGAGTTGAAGGGGAAGACTTCTCAAATCAGTGGCACGCATGTCTTCGTAAAGTCTCAATATTGGTTCACAAAACCGAATGGCACGCAACAAACCGGCATAGTTACGGCCCGAGCAATCATTGGGTTTTAGCACCCGTTCAGGATCTACGCCAAGCGACACAATGGCATTGGGCTTCTGGCTGGTATCGTAGAACGCCCCTTCGAAAATCGAACGAATATCTGCAAACCCGATGGGCCTTATATTTTCGGGGCGTTCAATCACATCGACCGATGCCGGTCGATCGATGGCCAAGTTCATATCCACACGGTTTAAATGCAATATGCCATTGTGCAGACCGGTTTCGCGAAAGGCCTTTCCGCCGTGAAAGAAACCAATCATCCGATTGGCATCCTCCCGGGCCAACTGATATTGCCGAGTCCGGGAAAATTCTTTGAAACGAATGACATGGGCAATGATGGCGAGCTCAAATTGTGCAGGATAGCGCGGCTCGGTAATGACTTGCGGCACCAAAAGCGCTTCGGTCAAGAGATCGGCCTGCGCTTTATCAAGTTCCTCAAGATCAGCATCCGGATCATTGACAAGCGCAACCGCCTTGGCTCTGGCGTGACGGTAAGCTTTGGTATCGCGATAGTTTTGAAAAACCGGCCAGCACGTTTGCACCGCGCGCAGCATCCCTGCCAGGTCTTGGCCTTCGCATTGCGAGAGATCATCACGCTTTTCATCCGGGAAAGAATATGATTCTGCGTCAAAGAGCAATAGATCGTTATAAGAAACAGCTTGTTCTTCGGTATTTTGGTCACGGATTTCTTGTGATTGCGCACCGGCATTTGGGGACCAGGCCGTGATGACCAAAATTACGGGGATCAGGAACTTCATGCGCAATAAGGTAAACGGTATTGGTGGCAATCAGTCAAGATAACTATGTTTGGTTTTGTGCGCGGTAGCGGCTGCATCAATTTGGCTAGTTATCCCAAGCGCTAACATCTTCATTACGGCATCTATGAGACAGAAGATGCTAATATCTGACGTGTTGTTATCTCGAGAACGCCTTCTCGCTGTGCCAACCGTTCCCGCAAATGCGAGAGTTCCTCCAAGCTCTCGCATTCACAATAGACGAGCATGTCGAGATCTCCAGAAAGGCAATAGGCCGCTTCAACGCCGGACATCTGATGAATGATCTGAGCGAGTTCGGTTTGAGAGGATCCAGCCGAAAAACGAATGGTCAGGAACGCTTGTGTCATCGGAAGCTGCGTGCGGTCGATATTGATGGTATAGCCCTTGATGACCCCCAGTTCTTCGAGCCGAGCTATTCGGTCATGGGTTGAGCTTCGCGACAGATCAATGTCCCGCGCCAGTGAGACAAGGCTTGCCCTGGCATTGGCCTTTAACGCTCCAAGAAGCTGTATGTCTTTGGCATCCAAACCGCGCTTGCTCATCTAATCTCTCTCCCTCGCTGGGTCAAAATGACCGGATAATTTCCGGTCTTTCCGGCATAATGCTGGTAGCATCCAGTCTGTAGATTTCATAATTTATGCATCCATTTCAAAAGCTAATGGAGGCATCTATGGACTTCAATACCTTCCTTCTTTTTGCTGGAACGACGTTTGTTGTAGTGGCATCGCCTGGGCCGGCTGCGATAGCGGTTACGTCACAGGGGTCCGGAAACGGTGTTTTGCGCGCTCAGTCGGGGATACTGGGCATTGCATTCGCAAATGCTGTTTATTTTGCGCTTTCAGCACTTGGCATCGCATCCATCATCATTGCCTCTAGCCTGCTGTTCGCTGTTATCAAATGGGCGGGCGTCGCCTATCTTATATATCTTGGGGTTTCTGCGATCATGAGCAAATCCGGCGGCTTGAACATTGTCGAGGGGCGGCGGCAAAGCTTCAAGGCGATGTTCGCCAGGGGGTTTCTGGTCGAGTTTGCCAATCCAAAAGCGCTTTTATACTTTGCTGCGATCCTGCCGCAATTTCTTGATCTATCGAGCCCAGTACTTCCGCAAATCCTGATCATGGGGCTGGCCACAGCATTTCTCGATATCATCATATATTCTGGCTATGCCTGGTTGGGAAATGGTCTCGCAAAGAGCAGACTAAACAGCGGCGTGATCAAGTTCCTCAACAGAGTTGCGGGTAGCGCTTTGCTATTCACTGCATTTAAAGTAGCAAAGTTAAGCAGTTGACTGCGATGACGGCAGGTTTGTAGTCAATATTGTTGGAGGATAGTCTGTGAAGAAGAATGGCGATATCTTAAGGCCCTTATTCTGTGCACTAGCAGCTCTGTCTTTCAGTGCGCCGCTGCAAGCCGATAGCTTGACCCCGTCTGCAGGCCTGGATGTCCGGATAGCGAAGTTTGAGCAATCGGTTCGGTCTTTGAAGGATCGCAAGAATCCCGACGCTCAGAAATGGTCGATTGAAGACCGGATGAAAGCCTATAATGTGCCAGGGGCCAGCGTTGCTATCATCCAGAATGGAAAAATCGTTCATACCAAAGGCTATGGTCTGCAATCCCAAAACGCCTCGGCATCTGTTGATGGCCAGACCGTTTTTTCGGCCGGTTCAGTAAGCAAGGTTGTGAACGCTGCGTTGATTTTGCGCTTGGTACAGGATGGGATTCTGAATCTGGATCAGGATGTTAATAGCTATTTGAAATCATGGAAAGTTCCGGAAGGGGAATATACCAAATCTCAAAAAGTGACCTTGCGCCTCTTACTCTCGCATACTTCCGGTTTCAGTCAGCACGGCTTTCCTGATTTCAAGCCCGGAGAGAAATTGCCGACTACCATTCAAACCCTTAACGGGACCGGTCCGGCAAAACATCGCGCTGTGAAGTTGATGTTCGAACCTGGGCAACAGATGGATTATTCAGGTGGCGGGATAACGGTTTCACAACTGGTTGTCGAAGATGTCATGGGGCAGCCTTATCCTGAGGTTGCCAAGGAATATCTGTTCGAACCGCTGGGCATGACAAGAAGTACCTTTGTCAATCCGCTTCCCGAAGCACATGGCAATATTGCTAAATCGCACAACAAAAAAGGTAAGGCACGGGCGTTACCAAGAGGATATGAGTCCATGCCAGAAATGGCAGCATCCGGTCTTTGGACCAGTGCTGCTGACATGGCATTATTTGTGCAGGCCATTTTGACTGACGAGACATTCTTGTCACCCGAGCTGCGCAACGAAATGCTGTCACGTACGCCGCGCAGCTGGCATGGCCTTGGGCCACGGCTCAATGGGGTTGGCGAGAAGCTGGCATTTCATCATGGCGGAGCAAATGACAATTACAAATCATGGATCGAAGGGCATCCGGTACAGGGCAACGGATTTGTCGTTTTGACCAACGGCGAGGCGGGCCGTGAGTTAGGCTATGAACTCCGCATTGCAGCCGAAGAAGCATTTGGGTGGTCGATCAACTTCCCAGCAGACTTCGCCACACCAAATTTCGACACACCAGAATAATGGGATATGTCGGCCTTTGCACCCAAAAGCGGAAATAGTGCAAGATTGACAATTTCGGCGCATTGATCGTCCTTGTTGTTGTCATGGTGACACTCGCGATCCGTAGACAATAGGCCCTACCCGACAGCTATCTCTATGCTGGTCCGGCTTCTACTTACAGCGCGATGGTCGCCCGCATGATAATGTTGCGACGAAGAGGGGGTGGTCGGTAACTGGCTGAGAACGGTAGGCTTGCTCACGTCGGAGAAAGGGATTAGCGTCGTTTTTTTGGAGCGGGGGGCTCAATTGAGCAGTCAATCAAAAATCTATCTCATAGCCAGTTCTCTATTGATCAACGCTTGTGCGCCTCTTTCTGATGCGCCTGAAATTTCGGCCAAGCCGGAATCATCGCATATGACATTGGGTGATAGCTTTCTCTCTGAATTCTATCAGTATGAAGGTCAGCTAAAAGCACCCGGCTTGCTTCTGAAAAAGGAACCGCTTGGTGTCACGCAATCCAATCCAGGGGCAGGACAAAATTTCCGCCTGCTCTATTCTTCAACCGACGGTCTGGATGGCGAAGATCTGCTGTATGTTTCGGGCGCATTATTTTTGCCCGAAGGCACCGCGCCAGCCGGTGGTTGGCCGCTTATGGCGTGGACGCATGGAACGGTAGGTATTGCCGATATTTGTGCGCCTTCCTGGAATGGGCGGCAACAACAAGACAGGGATCATCTTGAATTCTGGTTGAAAAATGGATTTGCCGTGGTTGCATCCGATTATCAGGGATTGGGTACTCGTGGCACGCATCCCTATCTGGCTACACGTCCAGAAGCCTATAGCAATCTTGATATCATACGTGCGGTGCAGGCTTCCGATTTTCCGGTTTCAGACAAAGTGGTTTTGTTCGGGCAGTCTCAAGGCGCTGGCGCGGCGATAGCGACGGCTGCTTTCGCAGCAGAATATGCACCGGATGTAAATGTCATCGGGGCGGTTGCCACCGGCGTCCCGTTTTTCTCTCCCAAAGCATTGATTGCGCTGCAGGAATCGAGACCGCCTGATCGCGTTGACCCCATGCTTGCCTATAATATGCTGGCTCTGTCGCTGGTACAGCGCACCGATTCTAGTTTCGCGCTGTCCGATTATGTTTCGGAAGAGGCCCTTCCGATCGCGAAGTCAGTAGAAAATACTTGTCACAAAGATGTCAGGGCAAAAGTCGGTGCCCAGGCACTGACCCACAATCGCACTTTCAAAAAATCGCCGTCTGATCTTCTGGCTACGGCCTTTGCCAGAATGGGTTATCCGACTCTGAAACTTCCGATACCAACTTTCGTTGGTACTGGTGGCAAGGACAAAGACACGCCTGTCCGCATGCAAGCGGCCTTCGTTAAAAGAGCCTGTGAGGCTGGCTCCACCATCCAGTCCGTGCTGTATCGAGACCTTGATCATCGCGGCGTTGTGCCGGGTTCAACCGGAGATACATTACCATTCGTACGGGCGGTATTTTCGGAAGAGAAACTGCCTGGCAACTGCCAGAATCTGCCCTTTTAAGTGCTCAGAACAAACGACCGCGCTCACTTCCGATAATCTAATGGTGGATCGCGGTCGCCGAGCAGGGATTTATAGACATAATCCGGACCGCGTGCCGTATCAAATTCGGTTTTGGCTTCACGGCGCAATTCGGGATTGGTGTAAAGCTCAATAGCTGCGAGCGTCAGTGCTTTGGCGGCGACTTGGGTGCCCTTGAATCCGATCGACATGCCGCTGGCGGCTGAGGATTGCCAGCTGTGGGCCGACGTACCCGGTACCCATGCGGCGGTGCTCAGTCCGACCGTTGGTGTGGCGTAGGAGACATCTCCGACATCGGTCGAGCCATAGCCAAGCGTTACGTCATAGGGCTGTATCTCTGACTCGCTGCCAAGTTCGTGCTTGGGGCTATCAAAGCTGGCATAGATCTGCTCGGCAAATTCCTGCTCTTTGGCGGTATATGTAATGCCGCCTACCTGACGGAGTTTGGAGTCCATCATTTTCGCCAGCGGTTCGTTGACCAGCAAGGGATTATTTCCGTGAATAACTTCCCATTCGACTTTGGTACCAGTGCCAAGGGCGGCACCGCGGGCGGCATCTTCCAGTCGCTTCCAGATGGCTTCAACGCCGTCGGGGTCAGGATGACGGACATAGTAAAACACTTCGGCAAAATCGGGCACGACATTGGGCGCTGTGCCGCCTTCGGTGATGACATAATGGATGCGTGAATCCTGCGGCACATGTTCGCGCATCATATTTATCATGAGGTTGAAGGCCTCTACACCGTCCAGTGCGGAGCGCGCTTTTTCCGGAGCACCTGCGGCATGGGCGGAGACCCCGCGAAACCGGAATTTCGCCGAACGATTGGCCAATGTTGTACGGGCTGCGGCTGAGTTCTCATCACCGGCATGCCAATGCAGAGCGAAATCGACATCATCAAACAATCCCGCGCGGACCATATAGACTTTGCCGCTACCGCCTTCTTCGGCTGGCGTACCATAGAGCCGGACCCGGCCGGGTGTCCCGGATTGATCGAGCCATTTCTTGACGGCAATTGCTGCCTCGAGGGAGCCGGCGCCGAACAAATTATGGCCGCAGGCATGGGCGGCTGTTTTGCCGGCAATGGGCGAACGGGTCGCAACGGCGTCCTGATTGATGCCGGGTAGGGCATCAAATTCGGCCAGAATCGCGATCACAGGTCCGTCTTTGCCATATTCTGCGACGAAGGCAGTCGGTATTTCTGCAACGCCTGCCTCAATTGTGAAGCCTTGGGCGCGCAGACTTTGCTGCAGCAGGCCGCTGGCTTTTTCTTCCTGATAGCCGACCTCTGCCCATTCCCAGATCTGCCGGGCGACGCTGGCGGTTTCGTCATAACGCGCATCAATTGCGGCCAGTATTTCCGCCTCCTGCGGCTCTTCCGCCTGAGCTATGGAGGGCAGGGCGGCAAGCGCGAGAAAGATACCGAAACGTTTCATAGGATTTCCTGTGGTCAAGATTGTTAGCCGGGTGATTGCATCATCATTGCTCTGCGCGCAACATTATTACGATAGTCATTTTTCACAGCGGGCGTAAGTCAATTGCAAAAATGCAACTCGCAGGTGCAACATTTCACATTGCAACTTACTTTTATGTCAGCATAGTGGTCGTTCTTCCTCCCTGGAGATTATTGGAGATCTACCATGAATAAATTTGCTTCTATCGTCCTGACTGCTGCGGCTCTTTCGCTGACAGCACCTGCGGCTTTTGCTGCTGACGCAAAACGCAACGACCGTCTCTATGACGCAACCGGCTCGAGCGTTGCCAAGGTCAACCGTGTGGCTGACGATGGCGACGTATTGGTCATCTACAAGGGCAAAGTGCGCCGTGTTCAAGCGGAAACGCTGTCCAAGACAGATGGCAAGTTGATTACAACGCTGACGAAAAAAGAACTTCGTCGTCTGAAGTAATGGGTCGCTGAAAAGCGGTTTGCTCCTTGCACCAACGGCGACTTTGAAAGCCGGCGCACCCCCTCATGCGCCGGCTTTTATATATGGGCTTCAGCAGCGACGAGATCGTCCGGCGTGTTGATATTCATAAAGGCTTGTTCATCGTGCCAGGTTATCAGTTGGGCATCGCATTGCCGCACTAACCAATGCAGGGATGGGGATTGATCACCAATCTCATGTGTCCCGCGGACACTATTGACGATATCACAGCGCCAATAACCAAAAACCGGGTGTAATCGTTTGGGGCCTTGTGCCACCGAACAACCAGGAACCGCGCTCAGTCTCGAAACCAAGTCATCTGGCGCAAAAGGCGCATCAACGGGGATGGTGAGAAATCCTATCGCTTCGGGACAGAGTATCGGCAAATTTGCGGCTATAGTGAAAATGGCGCCAACAGGACCTCCCGGCGCATCAGGATTATCACTGATGATATCGAGGCCGGTTTCAAAATCGCTTGGTGCCGAGAGCCATATGCGATCAACCGAGGGTCGATATCGTGCCACCGCCCTGTCGACCAGGCGCTCTCCATCGAGCCTGATAGTGGCCTTTTCCTGTCCCATTCGGCGCGACTGACCGCCAGCCAAAATGATCAGGCAGGTTGGAGGGTTGTCGTTCATCGCTTGTCGCTCCAGCGCAATTGGTGCCTTGCGCTGTTGTGACTTTAGCTGCCCACTCTGTCCAGCAGTTCACCAATTAAATCTGTTGGTTGAGCATTAGAATGTCCGACGCCGGCCAGCTGTTCCCGCCGTGCGGCCTTGTCCAATTCGGACTTCATCTGCCGGGCGAAGAGATTACGATTGGGGGTTCTTGCCCGTTGAACAGCCTTGGCGGCGGTCCAGTGCTTGCCCGCATTGTTCCTGAAGTCGCTTGGCTTCTCATTCGGATAGATAAATCCATTGACCGGATAGGCCGTCTTGCCAAGGGCAGCAATCGGAGCATACCAGATTTTAACCCGGCTCCAGTCACCATTGTCCGATACATCCATCGCTGCGACATTGCTCTCAATCTGTCCGCGACGCCCGTTAATTGGTGACCAGTTGGCATGACTCAACAATATGTGGCGATCATCCAATATCCGACTGACAACAGCAACATGGCCGAGTTTCATCTTGCCGTGGCTCTTGAGCGATAGGACTGCACCCAATTGTGGAACATTTCCGCGCTCATAAGCAAATCGAGCCTGCCGCCACCATGTGTGTGCATCACCATAGATCTGGACGCCACTGAGTTGGCGGGCATAGGGAACGCATTGCAGATATTGGGAGGACGAACCGTCCTCCGCGCGTGCCATGGTCGGGAAGAATATCGCCTGCAGGACCAGAAGAATGGGAATGATGGAGCTACCCAGTTTCCTCATTAGTTTCATCGGTTCATTTTGCGCGGCTATGTGCATGACACCCGCTTAGCCAACAGGCACAAATTGACCGCTAAAATACTTGGTTAACGCTTCGTAACGCTGGCCTCGACAACCCTGAGATGCAGCGCATCTTTGGGAACGTCCTCGAAAAGACCCGGTTCGGTGCCAGTGAGCCAGACTTGGCCACCCTTTTCAGAAAGCTTTCCAAATAATGCGGCGCGGCGCCTGGGGTCCAAATGGGCGGCCACCTCGTCGAGCAACAGGATCGGGCGATTGCCCCGTTGCTCGGCAATAAGGTCGGCATGGGCAAGAATGATCGAAAAGAGCAGTGCTTTCTGCTCCCCGGTCGAGCATTTTTCCGCCGCCTGATCCTTGGTTCCGTGAAAGACGGTCAAGTCTGCACGATGAGGCCCCTTCAATGTCCGTCCTGCGGCGCGATCGGCCTGACGGCTGGCCCTCAAAGCATCTTGCAGCATCTCCTCACTACGGAGCGCGTCATCGTTCAGATTGAGCTTGGCCGAGGCAAATAAGCCATCATCGGTCGTTGCCAGCGTATTGTTGAGCGCTTCTGATATCCGAAAGCGAGCCTCTGCAACGGCGCTTCCAAATCGCGCAAGCTGTCCATCCAGAGCATCGAGCCATTCACTATCCGGCATATATTCATCAGCCAACAGCCGATTGCGCTCGCGACGTGCCGCATCATAGCGAGCGCAATTGCGGGCATGGTCGGGCTCAAGCGCGGTAACCAGGCGATCCAGAAAATTCCGCCGTCCCGATGCACCCTCCATAAAAAGGCGATCCATTGCTGGCGTCAGCCATAATATCGACAGCCATTGCGCGAGATCATTGGTGGGAACCGCTGCGCCATTGATGCGGGTTTTCCGGCGTTCGGGATGTTCCGCACTCGTACCCGTACCTAGCTGAACATCATCCAGCTGTGCCGCCACTGCAAAATCGCCAGCGCCGCCTTCAAAGGCCATATCTCTCATGGCGGCCCGCCGTAGTCCTCGTCCAGGAGACAAAAGCGAAACGGCTTCCAATATATTGGTCTTGCCGGCCCCGTTTTCTCCACTCAACACAATAAAGCCGGGCGCGACATCCAATCGCAGTTGAGGATAGTTTCTGAAGTTTTGAAGAGTGAGCCGGGAGATCGTCATGACAGGCCGCCATCTCTAGCCCTGCTGGCATATGATGAGAAGGAAAATCGCGATCTATGAGGAGATCATTCACATACTGTTCATCTAATACTAAAAAATGGTGAAAAACACCAATAAGTGGTTTTACAGAATTTGACACTCAAGTCAGAAAATCACTAAGTTATTGTAATATAAGAAATATCAAAAACTGGCACGGCATGTGCAATGTATGAGACATCTTCGCTAACACAACCGCGAAGCCCAGTTTTTTAAATTAGAAGGAAATCAAAAATGTTCTCGAATGTATCAAATAATATCGCCGCTGCTTTTGCCGCTATCGTTTCTGCCTCTGTTTTGATCAGTGCAAGCGTAGGACCCGCAATCAACAACGCCGGCTCTCTGGTAATCTAATTTTTCTCCCATCCCCCCGAAAGGAAATAACATGACCTACGATCTTAAAAACAAAGTTCTTGCTTCTTTTGCAGCTCTCTTCTCCGCAGTTGTTTTCGTAAGCGCCAGCATCGCTCCAGCGATGAATAACGCAGCTTCAATGGTGATCTGATGGCCGATAGAAACAAGCCCACCAGTTCCACGCCAACCAGTTGGCCTGAACCCATTTCATCAAACAAACGGAAGAATAGTCCAGTGAAAAACAAACTCAAACTCGATAAAACCAATGGCAAGTTGATGGGTGTTTGCTCCGGCCTTGCAAATTGGAGCGGTATGGATGCCAATATTCTGCGTATAATCTTTGTGCTCGCAACAATTTTCGGCTTCGGTTCTGCGATCATCATTTATCTGGCCATTGGTCTGATCGTCGACTGATTACAGATAACCTCTTGTATGAATGATATAACATACAGAAAACATTAAAGAATAATCATAGACCGCTCTGATAAATCCGTGTATTTAGTGACTTAAAGTCATTGAGTAATTTATCGGAGCGCAGATGTCCGGCCATCACCATCATCACGGACATATCCACCACAGCCATCACGATCGCCATGGCCCTCACGGCCACATGCCAACCAATTTCAGCCGTGCTTTCGCATTGGGCATTACACTTAACGTCATCTATATCATTGTCGAAGTGGTTTTCGGATTGCTGTCAGGCTCCATGGCGTTACTCGCCGATGCTGGGCATAATCTCTCCGATGTCCTGGGGTTGGCCGTTGCATGGGCAGGTGCAGAGCTCTCCAAGAAGCCGCCAAGCAAGCAGTTTACCTACGGTCTCGGTGGGTCCTCGATACTGGCGGCGCTGCTAAACGGCCTGTTCTTGCTGCTTGCGTGTGGGGCCATTGCTTGGGAAGCCATAGAACGGTTTAGCGCTCCCAGTGAAGTAGCCTCGCAGACGGTCATTATTGTGGCATCCATTGGTATCGCGATTAACTTCGGCACTGCCATGTTGTTCATGCGTGGGCAGAAGGAAGATATAAATATCCGCGGCGCATTTCTGCACATGATGGCCGACGCTGCGGTTTCGGCGGGTGTTGTCATTGGCGGCATTGTTATTTTCTTCACTGGTAAAAACTGGATCGATCCACTCATTAGTCTGTTCATTGTGGCGCTTATCTTTTGGAGCACCTGGGGTCTGTTGTCTGAGGCGGTGCGGATGTCACTTGCCGGTGTACCCAGAGATATTGATGTGGAGGAGGTGTTGGAAGCGCTCTCGGAATTCCCGGGGGTGGAAACAGTTCACGATCTTCATATCTGGCCGATGAGCACAAGTGAAACGGCGATGACGGCACATCTGGTCATTCCCAGCGGACATCCGGGCAAAGACTTTCTCGCCAATGTACAAAAATCGATGAAAGACCGATTTGCGATCCACCACATGACGATCCAGATTGAGCTAGAAGATGAAGAGGCTGGATTTTGCCAGACGGACTGCGGTTCCTAGGCTGTCTACTTAGCTCAAAACTTCTTCTGGCCCGAGAGACCATATTGACCAAACTTAACGTTGGAGGGCCTGAAAAACCTGGGCTAATGATGATGACATGCTTGTCATATTAACCAAATAAATCGGCCACGACGTTAACTTTTGGATAAACATCAAATGCTATAAAAAGCCGCAAGCTGACAAATGGTCTCAATGGCCGAAGAAACTGCCATGGATGAGATTCTCCTTGGCGCAAATCGGGAATTAACTGGCAATGAGCGGCAAGTCCAACCAGCGCGTGATAGACAAAAAGTTTAAGCGCGGCGATCATCGGATCTCGACCCGCGCCGGTGTCGAGATAGCGGCAGAGGTTCGGGAGCCAGGGCTCGGCCGTATTGAAGCCATGGTTATCGATCTTTCACTCTCTGGCTTTCGTATGCGCTGCATGACGAGGCTGACAGGGGAAAAAAATATCTTCATGACCCTGCCATCATTCGCAGCCATTGAAAGCAAGATTTGCTGGATTAAGGATGATTTTTTCGGTTGTGAATTTGTTCAACCCCTGCATCCGGCTGTGTTTGATCATATCGTATCACGATATCCGACCCTAAAAGTCGTAGAGGCGTAGCTTAGAACTACCATTGTATGATGGCGATTATCGGCTAGGCTGGCCGCGCTATGACGAGAGGGTTTCTCAGGAAAATCAAACTGTTGTTGATGGTCATTTTGGTCGTCGGCGGTTCATGGGCGTTGACACAATGGGTCGGCGGTGAAGAGACTATCATCATTAATGGCAGAAAAGTTACTGTTATTGATGGCGATAGCTTCAAGGATGCAGACGACGAATATCGTATCTATGGTATCGATGCTCCAGAATATCGACAGATATGTAAAGATTCAGAAAATCGCGATTGGCCATGCGGGAAGTCATCGCGCACTGCCCTGGAAACGGCGTTAGGTGAAGGCGAGCATAGCTGTGATGTTCGTGCCCGCGACCGATATGGTCGCATGATTGTCACCTGTACAAACGCTGACAGGGATCTCGGTGCCTCTATGGTTGAGCAAGGCCACGCGATGTCTTCCGAAAATTTTGACCAAGTGATTTACGGCCGGGAAGAGGCAAGCGCAGAAAAGGCGAAGCGCGGCATCTGGCAGGGAGCGTTTGAAAAGCCTTCTAATTGGCGCGCTTCGCATCCTCGATAGGTTTTTGTGAAACCTGAAATGGGTTCACGGTTAAACTTCTCGGTGTTCCTTTCCATTGGGCAAGCGGATCAGCCATATGCGTGACATCATTCAGTTCGTAGATGTTTTCATATCCATAGCCGTATAGATTAATGAATGTCGGGATGTTCAGAGCGAGCGGAGCCCGTTTCAATACAATTGGCGGTACATCGTCTCGAAAATTATTATTGCAATAGATCAGGATGGGTCGTGATTTGTCGCCCAAAATTTTGGTCAGTTTCTCTTCGGTAAAATCTGAAAAAGGTATGTTGATGGCACCTTCAATATGGCCCTGTGCAAACGCGGCCGCAGATCGGCTGTCCAATATTATGGCGTCTGCCTGCTTTGCGATTCTCTTGAATCGCTTCAAATCGACGAGCCGCTCCTGTCGATAATCCGCGAGCTGCTCAGTCAGTTGAAGAAAACCGGTATAGTCCACCTGCGGGTTTACGGTTGTTTCTGAAGAAGGCTGATTCTGTGCTATAGCGGGTTGCAAGGAGAGGGTTGAAAGGATGGTGGCCAATGTCACCAGCGGTAATGTTTTCATGATCTTTGTTCCCGTTTTCAAGACTTGCA
Organism: Sphingorhabdus sp. Alg231-15; assembly: GCF_900149705.1. Lineage (NCBI taxonomy): Bacteria > Pseudomonadati > Pseudomonadota > Alphaproteobacteria > Sphingomonadales > Sphingorhabdaceae > Sphingorhabdus > Sphingorhabdus sp. Alg231-15. Next base: position 3,467,090 of record NZ_LT703001.1, read on the forward strand.
CTAAATCTAGATTTTTCGGATTGCCAAAAGCTGAACCGGAACTAATCTGTCGAGCATATCTGGCGTTGCGCTTGAGTGAAATGAACCTATTGTCGTTTCACATATGCGAGCAGGATCGCAAACGGGGGAAGCGTGCACAATAATATCAAACCTAATTGGCTGTCGGAAATTGTCCGGCGCTTTTCGGTATTTGTTTATACGATCACAGGCTGGAAGGCCATTCAGGAAAACCCTGCGCCGCGCAAATGTGTGATTATCGCGGCACCGCACACCAGCAACTGGGATTTCATCTATTTTTTCGGTCTGACCAACAGCTTGAAAATCAAATCCTACTGGATAGGCAAGGATACGCTATTCAAATGGCCCTTTGGTGACATGATGCGGCGGATGGGCGGTATCCCGGTGGACCGGTCGAAATCTCAAAATATGGTCGATGCGATGGTTGCGGAATTTGAAAAGCGCGACGATTTCATTCTAACGATTCCGCCAGAAGGGACGCGAGGCAATGTGCGGCAATGGCGGACCGGTTTCTATTATATCGCACTGAAGGCCAAGGTACCGTTGATCATCGGGATGATGGACTATGCTAAGAAAACCGGCGGGCTGGGCCCCGAGATCGAAGTAACCGGCGACTATGAGGCCGATATGGAAAAGGTCAGTAGCTATTATCACAGGGTCACCCCGAAATTCCCGGAAAAGGCCATGGACGATATTGTTCACACCAATCCCGATTCGACTCCGGGCGGAGGGCAGTCGGGAGAACCAAGATGACTCTACTGGCAGCATTGGGTCAAAATTTTATCCTTCTGGTCGTGGTCATGGTCATTCTCTGGCTGGTCTCCGTGAAGATCCGCGATGTGTCCTTTATCGATGCATTCTGGGCTTATGGCATGGCGATCATGGCCGGGGCGTCGATTTGGCAAGTGGGCGATGCCGGCTGGCTCGGTTGGACGATCTTCGGTTTGACCGTCACTTGGGGTGTGCGGCTGGGCACGCATCTCTATTTGCGGTGGAGCAAGGAAGGTGAAGACCCGCGCTATACGAAAATCATCGGTACGGCGATGGAGAAAAAGGGCTGGAGTTTTGCCAAAACTGCATTGATCAAGGCGTGGATACTGCAAATCCCGCTGCTGTTCATGGTCTGCTTGCCCGCACAAATTGGGATATTACTGGCCGGTGATCAGGGCCTTGGACCGATTGCGATTATCGGGTTATTGCTTGCCGTTATCGGCATCGCTTTCGAAACAATCGGAGATGCCCAGCTAAAGGCTTTCAAAGCGGATCCAACCAATAAAGGCAAGGTGCTTGATACTGGACTTTGGCGCTATACGCGCCACCCCAATTATTTCGGTGACTTTTGTGCGTGGTGGGGCATCTGGTTGGTCGCCGCACAAGTCGGCTGGCCCGTTTGGGTGGCGATTGTCGGGCCGCTATTCCTCAGCTTCACACTGACCAAATGGAGTGGTGCGCCGATGCTGGAATATGCGCTACGGAAGAACCGGCCAGATTATGTGGACTATATCGAGCGGACGTCCGGTTTTTTCCCGATGCCGCCAAAGAGATAAATACGGATTCGGTTGGCAATTCGCGCGCCTTCAAAAAAAGGAAATATAGATGGATTTAGGGCTACAGGATAAAGTCATTTTTGTGGCTGGTGCAAGCCGGGGTATTGGTCTGGGAATTGTCGAAGCCTGTCTGGCTGAAGGTGCAAAAGTAGCAATGGCGGCTCGCGGTGAGGTTGCATTGGAGACAGAAAAATCGCGATTGGCGGATATTTACGGAGCCGACCGCCTTTGGTCGCAAGCAGGCGATTTGCGGGACAGCGCAACAGTTGATGCCATGACCGCCGACATCGAAAAGAGTTTTGGGCCGCTTTGGGGCGTTGTAGCCAATGTTGGTTTGCATCCTTGCCCTCCGGGCTTCGAAGTGGATGATGACACTTGGCGCAGTGGGATGAGTCAAAATCTTGACTCGGCCTTCATTTTGTCTCGATCGGCTTTGCGGTTCATGCAGCCGAGGAACGAGGGATCGGTTCTGTTGATCAGTTCTATCGCCGGTCTTTCGGGACTGGGAACACCTCTGACATATGGCACGGCCAAGGCAGGCATGAACCATCTTGCCAAAGAGCTAGCGGTGATTGCAGGCCCGTCAGGAGTTCGAGTCAATGTAATCGCACCAGGCAATATCATTTTTCCTGACGGAGATTGGGAGAAACGGGTCAATGGTGAAAAGGGCGCTTCCGTGATGCGATGGATCAATCGTGAAGTGCCTCTCCGGCGTTTCGGGAAGCCTGAAGAAATCGGATCAGCAGCAGCTTATGTGCTTAGTCCACGTGCCAGTTTTATTACGGGCGCGATTATCCCTGTGGATGGTGGTCAGGACAAGTAGCGCGGACCGTCAGATGTTCAGGCCGCAGCCGCCAGCACTTTATTTTCGATAATCTGGGCAAAGACATCGCTGTCCTGTGCGCCTGGGACCATGAATTTCTTGTTGAAGATGAACGCCGGAACACCCGAGATGAAGCGATCCTGCCATTCCGCTTCGACGGCGCGCACATCGGCAGCAAACATATCGCTGCCCAACAGATCGCGAACACGTTTTTCATCAAGACCAACGGAGACAGCCACTGCGGTCAATATTTCATGATCGCTGACATTTTTTCCATCGGTGAAATGGGCCTTGAACAACGCCAATTTAAGCGCGGTCTGCTTACCGGTTTCGCCAGCCCAATGAAGTAGGCGGTGGGCGTCAAACGTGTTCACCATCCGCATATTTTCATGATAGCTAAACTCGAAATCTAGATCGCTGCCAGCATTGCGCAGCCGTTCGCGATTGGCTTTGCTCTGTTCGGGCGTGGCTCCATATTTCTGCGCCATATGCTCATTAATATCCTGACCTTCTGGCGGCATGTTTGGGTTCAACTCGAAAGCATGCCAGGCAAGAGCGAATTCCGCCTTGCCTTCAAAGCGTCGCATGGCCTGTTCGAGTTTTTTATAACCGATTATGCACCAGGGACAGACGACGTCAGAGACAATATCTACGGTAATCACCGGGGTCTCTGACATAGCTTATTTCCTTTTATTGGGTGTCTGGTCAGGCTTTTTCTAAAGTGCACTGCAAGGGATGCTGGTTCTTGCGCGCGAAGTCCATCACCTGGGTGACTTTTGTTTCAGCAACTTCGTAGCTGAAGGTGCCGCAAATCCCGACGCCTTTCTGGTGAACATGCAGCATTACCCGGGTCGCTTCATCAATATCCATCTGGAAAAACCGTTTGAGTACCAGCACGACAAACTCCATTGGTGTATAGTCGTCGTTGAGTAACAGTACCTTGTAGGGATTGGGCTTCTTGGTCTTCGTCCGGGTTTTCGTCGCAATGCCAAGATCAGTGTCATCGCTGTCGCCGGTGCCGCTATCATCTGCACCGTTGTCGTCGTCATCACCAGCCATATGTGCGGGCATTTGAATAGCGTGGCCAGCCTGCAAAAAAAGCGGGTCGACGTCGGGCAATGCCGGGAAGAGAATCTCTACTTTACTCATGTTGGCTAGGATATGGTATTTTAGCCCTCGAGGGCAAGTGGCGGATTGATCAATCGGGAATGATTTTGCGATAAAACGTCCTGATATCACACATATGAAAAAGGCCGCTCCCAAAGGAACGGCCTTTTGCGTGACGATTAAAAGCGGCTTAAGCGGCTTTTTTGATCTCTTTACGGATGGTGCTAACGCGATCAGCGATTGGCTGATAGGCTTTGCCAGCCAATGTGGTGACAGCATCCATGTTGTTTGAAGTCTGGTCCATAACGCGGTCCAGGCTGCTGCGCATGAAGTCAGCCTGGATTTCAACGAAATCCTTTGGCGTCGCAACGTTCAAAGAGCTTTTCAAAACGTTGCTGGCTTCTACGAAGTTTTCACGAGTATATTTGACGTTGGTTTTGCCAATTTCCTGAGCGCCTTTAGCGGTGATTTTGCCGCTTTCGACGAGGGTTTCAACGTTCAGACGGTTGAATTCAACAGCGTCTTTAGAAACTTCAACAGCGCGGTCAGCAACTTCTTTGGCGCGTTCCTGAGCGGTTGCGGTCAGCTTTTCCAGCTGAGCCTGCATTTTAGCAGCCATGTCCTGAAGAGCTTTTTTGTTGGTTGCAGCAGCTTTTGGAGCAGCTTTTTTCACGGTTTTCTTCGCAGGTGTTTTCTTTGCGGTGGTTTTCTTTGCGGTTGTCATCTTAGTCGTTCCTTTACTAACAGTCTTTTTCGCGGTTACAGCGGCGCGTTTCGGAGCGGCTTTGCGCTTCGTAACGGTCTTTTTTGGAGCCGCTTTGGTTGCTGCAGGCTTCTTTGCAGCGGGTTTTGAAGCCGTTGTCTTTGTTGCAGCAGCAACCGGCTTCTTCGCGGCAGGAGCCGGAGCGGTTGTTGTTGCAGTCTTTGGTGCTGGTTTGGCAGCCGCCTTTGGAGCAGGTGCTATTTCAGCGGTTACAGGTTCCGCTGAGGCAGCGGCCGCATAGGCCGCTTCAGCAGAGAGGCTGGCGGGCTTATTAGCAGCCGGAACAGCCTTGGTATCAGTCGTTTTCGTATCAGCCATCTTTGCTTCCATTTGTTTGTTGCAGTGCACAAATAGGGAAGGTTTACGCTGAAGTCAAGGAAAAATGTTGCACTGCACAAAAAATGTAAGAAATCGATAAAAACATAATAATATCAATTGCATAATAAGTTATTCCAACGCCAGGTTATCAGCAAAGCCTGTTAATTTGCATGGAAATTATAGGCTTTGCTGTCCTGCAACATCAAATCAGATTGACTGTGGTTGCCACTGCAAGCAGCGAGAAGGCAGCGATACAGATGTTGGCGGTAGCTCCGACGGAGAGGTGGATCGGTTTCGCGACTGCATCAAAGCGGGCTTCATAGTCAGGATGCTCGGTTCCCATCATCCGGTCCCACCAGGTGAAGTAGAGACCGAAATTGCTGTTACCCTGACTATGGTGGAGGTCGTGATGGGTGGTGGTCGTGATCCAGCCGACAAATTTGTTGCGTGTCCAGCCGGCAGGGAACAGTTCTACACCAGCATGGCCCATGACATTGCGGATAATCATATGGGCGAGGAACAAGAAGATCGCGAAAGGATACATGCCGCTGAACAGAACCGAGATGATGAAAAGATAGATCGGCACAAACGCAGCTTCTGCCATCGCCTCGAAGGAAGAGAAGCTATAAGCAGCCCACGGTGTCGGCGTGCGCGACTTGTGATGATGCAGGTGTGAAAAGCGGAACATGGTCTTCGTGTGCAGCCAGCGATGCATCCAGTAGAAATAGGCATCATGGGCAACAATCATCGCCACCAGCTGCAAAATGAATAGAGGCCAGATGATTTCGCCGGTCATCACTGTGATCCAGCCAGATGCTTCCAGCAAGACCGTGCTGATTGTGGTCAATCCAAATACGACTACCGTTCGCATGGATGATAGAAATTCGCGTTTATAGTCGGCGAAACCTGCTTTGCGGGATTGGATACGCCGGACTGCGCTCCATTTGCCAAAGGCCCAGAGGATCAGAGACAATGTGCCCGCCGCAATCAGATAACGCCCCAGATCAAAGGTGAAGGCACCAATCATATGGTCCACTATGGCATCAAAAAGTTCAGGCATAACATTCTCCATCAAAGGCAGTGTTGGTTTGATGAAGGCAAAGTGACAGAAAGCCTCGCCCACCTCTCTGCAATGCTGAAAAATGCTGTGCGATTTTGAAAATGATCAGACTATTTCAGTTTTGATCAATCGCTGCTTTGCGGAAATCACTAGGTGTTTGGCCGGTTTCAGAGCGAAAGGCGCGATTGAACGGGGCGAGTGATCCGTAGCCTAAATCCATCGCAATTGTCAGAATCGGTAAGTCTACCATGTTGCGGTCCGCCAATTTTTCCTTGGCTTCGGTGATTCGATAACCATTGAGAAAGGACGAAAAATTGCGATGACCAAGCTGTTTGTTGATTAACGCGCGCAACCGATGTTCCTGCGTATCCAATTGAGAAGCCAGTGTTGCAATAGTGAGCGACGGTGCGCGATATTGGCCATCATTCATCGCAGCCAAGAGCTTTTCATGCAAAACGGTTTCGCTTGGCGATAGATTTGCAGCGGTGTATTTTTTTGTCCGCGAATAGTTCCGTTCGACGAGAACTTCTGGTTCTGCAATGAGCAGCGCAGAGCCAGCGCATAAAACCAATAGAAAGATGAAAGAAGCATTTACAACGGATGCAACCGGCAGGTTGGTTTGCCCGCCATAGAGCAATTCGAACAACAACACCCCGCCTACCTGCAAGCCGATCAACAGTGGCAAATAGGTGCTTATCAGTCTGCGCTTTTCAACCAGATCATCAGCTCTTCCACCCATTGCAATCACCATCAGATGAACGATCAAGGCGAGCGAGGTAATGCGGATCGCATCAAATGTCAGCCATCGACCATCCATGGCCAAGTTTGTGGATCCCCATAGAAGGAACAGGATCAGCGAAGCGCCGATCAGAATTTTCTTGTTGATAGGCCGTTCAAACAATTCGTGAGCGAACACCCAGGCCCAAATGGTCGTAGATACGGACAGGAAATCGATTAGAGTTTCCAACATGCCCTCATCGGGGAAAAAGCCAGATGAGTTCAATATATAAGCCATCGAGCTGACGAGCAGGCCAATGGCGACGATTTTGAGTCTTGTGCGTATCCTGCCGCCAATCAAGACGGCAATGATCATGATCTGCCCACCAATGGTCAGCAGCCGTAATATCATATCTACAAATGCCAAGTCTAATCCGGCGATTGCTATAACCTTCCCTGTTATGTGCTATGCTAGCTCATCTTCTTCTGTTCGCAACGGGAATTTCGCTAATACGTCCGTTCGGGCACTGTGCAGATTATTCTTTGGTTTCTGAAACGGCTATGTGTAACAGCTTAGCCATGCAGCGCGAATATGTCCCATGTCTAAACTGAAATCCATCGCGACCGCTCTTCCTGACCACAAGATCAGCCAAGAGGATGTTCTAGCCGTGCTGGCAAAGGCGCGCGGGTCAGCCTTGCCGGCGCGATTGAAGCAGATACTGGGCAATAGCGGGATTGATCATCGTTATATCGCACGGGATCCGGATTATTATCTGGAACAGCGCAGCTGGCCCGAGCGCGCGCAAATTTATGATGAAGTGGGTCGGACACTGGCCGAGCGATCAGCATCGGCGGCATTGGAAAAAGCAACCCTGAAACCGGTGGACATTGATTCCATAGTCATGATTTCTACCACCGGCACGATGACGCCCTCAATCCCCAGCCGACTGATAGAGACGATGGGCTTTCGCCAGTCGGTGCAAACCGTGCCGGTTTTTGGCTATGGCTGCGCCGGTGGGATATTGGGTATAAGGCTGGCCAATGATCTGGCGGATGCCAATGGCGGGCAGAATGTCCTGCTCATTGCATTGGAGTTGTGTAGTCTTTCCTACGACTACAGCCAGTTCGATAAAAAGAACATGATCGCCACAGCCCTGTTTGCTGATGGCTGTGCGGCGGGAGTGTTGACCGGCAGGACCGGGCAGGGTGAAGGTCCCCATTTTCGGGCGTTCGATCAGAAAACCTGGCCGGATACCCGCGACATGATGGGCTGGGACATCGGTGACACCGGTTTTGACCTTGTGCTTGCGCGGGACATCCCAACCTTTGTGGCGAAGGACTTTGCCCCCTTTTGCGACGGTTTCCTGAACGAACAGGGGCTAGAAAAATCGCAAATGAGCGAACCGGCCTGTCATCCTGGCGGAGGCCGCGTGGTGGAAGCGCTAGAAGACTATTTTGCGCCAGAGCTGTCCGGCATTCCTGCCACTCGCGAAATATTGCGCCATCATGGGAATATGTCATCACCAACGGTGCTGTTTGTTCTGGAAAATTTACTGAGAGATAAACCTGAGAAACCTGTCCTGATGACAGCGCTCGGCCCGGGCTTTACATCCGTGCTCGGAATACTCGATCCTGCAGGAGCAGATTAATGGATAATCTGGGCGCGATTTTTTCGACACCCCCGACCCTCGTCACGTGGGTGTTAATTTATATTGTCGCACAGCGGCTTGGTGAACTGGTTTACGCGAACCGAAATACCAAGCGTTTGCTATCAGAGGGCGGCGAGGAATTCGGGGCGGACCATTATCACTGGTTCATCTTCCTTCACAGCGCATGGTTGGCCATCATCTTTTTGCTAGTCGATCCGCTGCGAGAGCTGAATCCTATATTGTTGGCGCTGTTCGTTGGAACACAGGTCTTGCGGGTCTGGACATTGGCTTCGATCGGCCGTTGGTGGACCACAAGGATCATCTCGGCACCTCATTTTGATCGGGTGAAGCGGGGCCCTTATAAGTTTGTCAGTCACCCCAATTATCTGGTGGTTGTGCTGGAAATCGCAATTGTGCCTTTGTTGATGGGTTTGCCATGGGTGGCTTTGCTATTTTCACTATTGAACGCGATCTTGTTGCGGCACCGCATCGGCGTAGAGAATATCGTGCTGCAGCGGCGCGGTTAGTATCAATCTTCGCTGTCAGCAGTCGGCAGATACGCGGTGACCTTTATCTCGATAATCGCCTTTTCACCGCCGAACAGCTGGCTCACACCAATGGCGGTCCAGGCAGGATAAGGAGCTGGTACCCGCTCCTCTTTTACCGCCCACATCGGCCCGACATATTTGTCGAGATCTGTAAGATAGGAGGTCACGTCAACCACATCGCTCCAATCCCCGCCCGATGCTTTCAGGATCATTTCGATTTCTTCAAAAGCGCGGATGACGGCCGGTCTGATATCTGCATCGGTTTCGTCATCCTTCAGGCGTGCAACAACGCCGGACAGATAGACCATGTCGCCCGCACGCACGGCTGGCGCAAAGCGAAAATTCTCATAACTTTCCTTCAAGGATTCCGGGATGATGACTTGTTTTTGTGCATGAACCGCAGGAGCGTTTATCAAGATAAATACCGCTGCCATGGCGGTGATTAAGATTTTGATATGCTGCATATTACGAACCCCTTCATCGAAAAGGCTAAACGGAAAGGAAGAGGGTCGCAAGCATGTTGGCAGTCACCCACCTTTCTGCGCAATTGGCCGCACAGCCGCCTGGGTAATTTTCCGGTCAGTTTTCGTGCGAGTTTCGCTAGCACCATTCGCCGGCCTCGGCTAACGGGCTTTTATGGTTAGTGCAGCGCAATCTTTTCTAGCACCGAATCCGTGGCGCCATGAAGCGAGCACGACGCTGAAACTCGCCTGGCCACTTATCCTGTCCAACCTGACCATGGCGATGATTGGTGCGACCGATGTGTTGATGATCGGCTGGCTGGGCGCACGCGAACTGGCTGCCGCGACACTTGGCTTCAATCTGGCAATGAGCTGTGCGATTTTCTGCATGGGTCTGGTGACTGCATCTGCGCCCATGATGGCCAGCGAAATAGGCCGTATGGGTCATAGTGTTCGTGATGTCCGCCGGACATTCCGGCAGGCCGTCTGGGCGGCTATCACGGTCATAATCCCGTTCTGGCTATTGCTGTGGAATACTGAAAGCATTCTGGTTTTCTTTGGCCAGCAGCCCGATCTAGCGCGCAATGCAGGACTCTATATCTCGGCCTATATGTGGTCGATATTGCCGTTTTTATGTTTCATCATATTGCGCAATTTTATCTCCGCACTGGAGCAACCGGTATGGGCGCTGATCATTAGTGTGATCGCCGTAATGGCCAATGCCCTGTTCAACTATGCTCTGATTTTCGGGAAATTCGGTGTGCCGGCATTTGGCGTGATTGGCGCGGGTATTGGCAGTGTGATGACCAATATGCTGATGTTTGGTGGTATGGCTTTGGTGGTCATTCTCCACAAGCGTTTCCGGCGCTATTGTTTGTTCGGACGCTTCTGGCGTGCCGACTGGCAACGGTATCGCGCTTTATGGAAACTGGGATTGCCAATCGCTGTTACCATGGGACTGGAAGGTTCGGTTTTTGGTATTGCCGCTTTGCTGATGGGTTTGATCAATGCCGAATCCGTCGCGGCGCATGCGATAGCGCTGCAACTTGCGTCACTGACTTTCATGGTTCCGATGGGACTGGGGCAGGCGGCTACCGTTCGAGTGGGTATCCAATATGGTCGACGGGACCATGCCGGAATTACGCGGGCGGGATGGGTGAGTTTCGCTCTCGGTACGTCATTCATGGCGGCGATGGCGATGGTCTTCGTGCTGGCCCCCGACTTCCTGATCGCGATTTTCATCGATGCCAACGCCCCCGGCAACGATAAAGTCGCTTCGCTGGCAGTCAGCTTTCTGGCAATTGCGGCTATCTTTCAAATAGTCGACGGAGCGCAGGTGGTTGGGGCTGGAATGCTGCGCGGACTGCATGATACCACTGTGCCTATGGTCTTTGCGCTGATGGGCTACTGGTTCATCGGCATTGGTGTCGGCGCCGGTCTGGCTTTCTGGCAGGGTTGGGAAGGCATTGGTGTTTGGACAGGCCTGGCGAGCGGATTGGGCATTGTCGCCGTGTTGATGCTGGCGCGGTGGATGATGCGAGAGCGGATCGGGTTGCTGCCTTAGCCCTCGTGATATGTGCCGCTTCACCAAGCGCCTGCGAAAATCATCAATAGCAAAAAACTATCAATGAAGCGCAGTCGTTTCGATTGGATCAATCAGCAAATCTTTGGCAAATCTTTTGGCAGTAGAGGCACCAGCCTTCACGTAGTCAAAAGGAGGCCGTTATGAAAAGCTATTTAGACGAACTCATCAAACGCCACCGTCGGCTCAATCGACTGATTGACAATTGCAAGGCCGCAGGTCGGCAACAGGAAATGCAGCATTTGAAGCGCATTCGCCTCAGTATCAAAGACAAGATCGCCGCTGTAAAGCGCGAGCTGGTTCCTGTTACGACCTAACAGGCCAGATAATGTTGGGCGGCATATAACGTGTTTCACTCCCCGGTCCCCGCCGGAAACCAAAATATGTCGCCCAATATTCAACACTATCGACCCCGATCGGCGGGCCCCAGTTTACAGCCTTAAATCAGGATATGCCATGAACTCTGATTCCCCAAAGGACTCGCCCAGACACCAGGCGTCGCCATCCATGCCTTGTCCGGTTTGTAATGTCAGCCTCACAATCAGTGAACGCAAGGGCGTCGAAATTGACTTTTGCCCGCAGTGTCGCGGTGTTTGGCTTGATCGTGGTGAAATTGATAAAATTGTCGAAAGGTCACGGCCAGACACAATACCGGGACACGAACAAACCTATCGGCCTGATCGCACCATCTACAGCGATACGTACAACAACCGAAATTATAAGAAAAAACGCCGCAAATCCTTTCTGGAGGATCTGTTCGACTAGAGATTGAAACTAGGGGGTGAAAGGTATCAGCCCGGCAAATTGCTTGGGCTGAAAACCGTTTTTGAGCTGAGCGCCCTGTTTGAGCAGAAAGTCATGGCGCACGATCTCGGCCTGTTGCTCAATACCGTATGCATGAAAAGGCTTTCCGGGAATGAGCTCATAGTCATATCGGCAAAACGGATGGCGGGCGAGGGGCAGGAAAACACCCTGTTGATGCTGCCACACATGAACCATTTCGTGGATCAACAATCCCTGAAGATTGAGACCTTTCTCGCAATAGTCGTCGCAATATAGTCCGCCGGCTGGATGGAACCATATATTGCCGTCTGGCGCCATCGTCACACGCCGGGGATGAAACGGCCACCACTTGCGGTTGAAGATCTTTATCGGGCGATAATCGATCGCACTGCCAAATACCGAACGGCATAATGTAACTTCCGCTTCGCTGAGCGGGCGGCTGATTTCTCGGTTTTCTGGCACCTATTCTGCGCTGTCGGTATTTTCTGCATTGTCATCAGAACTGTCGGGTGTTCCGATTTTCTTGACTATGCCCTGAACCTCAATCCGATCGTCGTTGGAGAATATGAAGAGCATCTTCAATCTTCCCTGCGCGACAGAGCCGCCGCCCACGCCCCAGATCATGAGATGTTTGCCGCCGGGCTCAAATTTCACCGTTTCGCCTGCCGGGATGGGAACGGAATCAATCGATTGCATGCTTGCCATGCCACCTTCGTCTGACGTTTCATGCATTTCCATTCGCATGACATCATCAGCCGTAACGCTGACCAAGGTGACATCCTCTGGTCCACCATAGATTGTCGCATAGCCTGAAGCGGGGTTGCCATCCACGGGGGACAGATTGACAACAACCTCGGCGACACGCAGCACATCGCCTTGACCGCAGCTGCTTAAAAAAACTGCAGCGAGGCTTGCAAAAAAAATCGAAAGCTGTTTCGTCATGACTGGCTGAAAACTCCTAAATTTGGGGGCCTGTGAGTGGTTTCTCTTAATGTATAGCTTCCGCATCCTCGTGCCAAGGCTTGTGCCAAAGAAAATGCCTCCTATATCCCAATTCGAAGCCGTAGCGGTGCCAACTGAACAGGGCCGGGCGGTTATTTTGCTAATTATAGAAAATATTTGAAATTGAATTGAGGGAAAAATGGCTAAAGTTATCGGTATTGATTTGGGCACCACCAACAGCTGTGTTGCCGTTATGGACGGCGGCAAGCCGAAAGTTATTGAGAACGCGGAAGGTGCACGGACAACACCGTCTGTCGTGGCTTTTGCAAAAGACGGCGAACGTTTGATCGGACAGCCGGCTAAGCGTCAGGCTGTCACCAATCCGGAAAGCACTATTTTTGCGGTAAAGCGCCTGATCGGTCGCCGGTTCGACGATCCGATGACCAAAAAAGACATGGAATTGGTTCCTTATGAGATTGTCAAAGGTTCCAACGGTGATGCTTGGGTGAAAGCCGGCGGAGAAGATTATTCTCCCGCTCAGATTTCAGCTTTCACGTTGCAGAAGATGAAGGAAACCGCCGAGGGATATCTCGGTGAAACAGTAACGCAGGCCGTTATCACGGTTCCTGCCTATTTTAACGACGCCCAGCGTCAGGCAACTAAGGATGCCGGTAAAATTGCCGGCCTTGAAGTATTGCGGATCATCAACGAGCCAACCGCTGCGGCTTTGGCATATGGGCTTGAGAAAAACGACGGCAAAACCATCGCGGTTTATGACCTTGGCGGTGGTACGTTCGATATCTCGATCCTCGAAATTGGTGACGGTGTCTTCGAAGTGAAATCCACCAACGGCGATACGTTCCTGGGCGGTGAAGATTTTGATGCGAAACTGGTTACCTATCTGGCTGAAGATTTCAAGAAAGCGGAAAGTATTGACCTAACCAAGGACAAACTGGCTCTGCAACGTTTGAAAGAAGCAGCTGAAAAAGCGAAGATTGAATTGTCTTCGGCGCAGACCACAGAGGTCAACCTGCCGTTCATTACCGCTGACCAAAATGGTCCCAAGCATCTGGTCAAGTCGATCACGCGCTCCGACCTTGAAAAGCTGGTCGGTGACCTGATCAAGCGTACGCTTGATCCTTGTAAGAAGGCATTGAAAGACGCTGGCATTAACGCATCGGAAATTGACGATGTCGTGATGGTCGGCGGCATGACCCGTATGCCCAAGGTCCGCGAAACCGTGCAGGAATTTTTCGGTAAAGAACCGCATACCGGCGTGAATCCCGATGAAGTTGTTGCCATGGGTGCCGCCATTCAAGCCGGCGTTTTGCAGGGCGACGTCAAAGATGTACTTCTGCTCGACGTGACTCCATTGTCGCTGGGTATCGAAACTCTTGGCGGTGTCTTTACCCGCATGATTGATCGTAACACGACCATCCCGACAAAGAAATCGCAGGTATACTCAACCGCTGATGACAATCAGGGCGCTGTGACCATCCGCGTATTCCAGGGCGAACGTGAAATGGCCGCTGACAACAAGATGCTCGGCAATTTCGATTTGGTCGGTATTCCACCAGCCCCGCGCGGTGTACCGCAGATTGACGTGACGTTTGATATTGATGCCAATGGTATCGTCAACGTTTCGGCCAAGGATAAGGGCACCGGCAAAGAACAGCAGATCAAGATCCAGGCTTCTGGCGGTCTGACCGATAATGATATCGATCAGATGGTTGAAGATGCTGAAAAATTTGCGGAAGAAGACAAGAAACGTCGCGAAGAGGCGGAAGCCAAAAACAACGCGGAAAGCCTTGTCCACACGACCGAGAAGCAATTGTCCGAACATGGTGACAAGATTGACGCTGATCTGAAAGGTCAGATTGAAGAGGCAGTCAAGGAAACCAAGGAAGCAATTGAAGGCGGTGATCCGGAAGCGATGAAAACCAAGTCAGAAGCACTGGCACAGGTTTCCATGCAGATGGGTCAGAAAATCTACGAAGCCGAGCAAGCGGCTGGCGGCGATGCTGCCGATGCGGCAGCTGCAGACGCAGCGGCAAAGGCGGACGATGATGTGGTCGACGCCGAATTTTCCGAAGTAGATGACAGCGATGACGCTGATTCTGACGCAAAAGAAAAAGCTGCTGAGTAAGTAAAATCTATCTCCTCGCATTCTCCCTGACACTGTTACGGGAAGAGTGCGGGGAGCTTCGGCTGGCAAGGTCTGGGCGAAGTATGCGTATGGCTTCGGGGGAAGCAAAGTAATGGCGACCGAAATGGACTATTATCAGCAGCTTGAAGTCGATCGCAGTTGCGACGGCGCAACGCTGAAATCATCTTATCGCAAGCTGGCGATGAAATATCACCCGGACAAAAATCCCGGAAATGCTGATGCTGAGGCGAAATTCAAGTCGATCAGCGAAGCCTATGATGTTCTGAAAGATCCTCAGAAGCGTGCGGCTTATGACCAATATGGTCATGCGGCTTTCACCAACGGCGGCGGCAATAATGCTGGTGGCGGCGGCGGGTTCGGCGGCGCGGCGTTTAACGATATTGGCGATATTTTCGAGACGATTTTCGGCGGTGGCGGTGGCGGCGGCTTTGGCGGTCAGCAGCAACAGCGCGGCCCAGCCCGTGGTGCGGATTTGCGCTATGATATGGAAATCTCTCTTGAAGATGCTTTTCATGGCAAGCAGACTGAAATTGAAATTGATGTTTCTGTCGGCTGTGATGAATGTGACGGTTCAGGTGCAGAACCAGGCACCGGCGTAAAAACCTGTCCAACCTGTCATGGTCACGGCAAGGTTCGCGCGCAACAGGGCTTTTTCGTTGTCGAACGCACCTGCGCCAGCTGTCAGGGTCGCGGCGAAGTGATCGAGAGCCCATGCCACGTCTGTCTTGGAGAAGGCCGGGTCGACAAGCCACAGGCCTTGGAAGTTGAAATTCCCGCTGGCGTTGATAGCGGCACACGAATTCGGTTGACCGGTAAAGGCGAAGCAGGCGCGCGCGGCGCTCCTCCAGGTGACCTTTATATCTTCCTCCATCTCGCCCGACATGATATTTTCGAGCGTGAGGGCACAACCCTGTTCACCCGTGCACCGATCAGTTTCTCGGTTGCGGCACTGGGAGGCGAAATTGTCATTCCTGGTCTCGACGGTGCGAAGCATGAAATTCGGATTCCGCCTGGAATTCAGTCAGGCAAGCAGATTCGCCAGCGTGGTGCCGGAATGCCGGTTCTGCGTGGTCGCGGGCATGGCGATATGGTCGTTCAGATTGAGGTTGAAACACCAACCAAATTGTCGGCACGGCAAAAGGAATTGCTACGAGAGTTCCAAGAGACCGAGACCGGTGACGAAAGCCCGAATAGCAGCGGATTTTTCTCGAAAATCAAAGAAGCCTGGGACGGCTTGGCTGACTAGGGCAAGGTGATCCGTGGCCTATAGCGATACGGATCAAGCTTTGCGAGATGAAGCGATCGCCGCCTATCAGGCGGTCGCGGAAGATGCACTGCAACGTTTGCAGCAGGCACGAGAACGCTTGCCCCTTGATGGCGGTTTGCTGATTTGCGAGGCAGGAGCCTTACAATCTGCCAATGATCCAGCGGCGTTGGAGCAGCTTGTTTCTGTCCTAGACCAAGCACCGGATTGGATCGATGGACATCGCGCTCTGGCGCGGTATCGATTTGAGAATGGTGATCCTGATTATCTCGCGCAACTTGAAAAAGCGTTGAAAGTCCTTCCAAACAAAGGCCCGTTATGGCGCTTGTATATGCAGTTGCTGGCTGACGGTGGATATTCGGAAAAGGCAGCAAAAACCGCACATATGCTCCGCAAGCGAGGGGCTCCGGCGAACGACTTTACTTTGCTTGAAGCCCGTTATGCTGGAATCGCTGGCCTCCATGATCTGGCTGAGGACCTATTCTCCCAGCTACCTGCGGACTGGACCGGAAAGGCCCTGGACGAAGCACGTCATCGCTTGCGCCAGGGCGACGGTGAACGCGCGGAAATGCAATTGGCTGTTATTCGTAACGCACGACCAGATGCGATCGTTGCTTGGGCATTGACCGAGATTTGCTGGCGATTGACCGATGACCCACGTCACGCATGGTTGCTTCCCAAGTCATTGCTACCGGTCCAAATCGACCTGAACCTCGATCGGACCATGCTGGATAGCTTGAGAGAGATATTATATGATTGGCATGGCAACCAATCGCGTCCTCTAGGCCAAAGCGTTCGAGATGGAACCCAAACCCGTGGCAATCTATTCCTGCGCGACAATGCAGAAATAAGGCAGCTGACGGAATATTTTAAGTCTGCCGTTGAAGGCTATCAATCTGAGTGGTCGGAATTGGATCCGGAGCATCCGATTTTGCGGTACCGATATTCTCCCTTGAGCCTAACCGCAGGTTGGTCGGTTCTAATCCGGTCATCCGGCCGTCACGTCAGCCATGTGCACGATGAGGGATTGATAAGTTCGGCTTTTCACATTGCTGCGCCGAAGCCTGATCCTGAGGATCCGCATCAGGGTGATCTCGAACTTGGACGCGCTCCGCAGGATTTGGCTCTGGATCTGAAGCCTGTTGCCCAATTTTCTCCAAAAGGGGGGCAGCTGGTTCTGTTTCCCAGCTTTCTGTACCACGGCACGCGGGCAATTGACGAGGGCCAGCGGTTATCAATCGCTTTTGATGCAGCGGCTATCAAAACATAACCGAACGCTGAAAACAACGACCTGCCTGATTGCCAACATTCTTCAATTTTCATGGGATTCGACCGAAGTGAAAAAAGGGGCGTTCCTGTAAGGACCAGCAGACAGGATCGCCCCTTTTCCAATTCGTGCTAAGCTTACCGCTCATTGTGGGGATGATTAACGCGGCGCTTCGCAAGCTCAGGCAGCTAAAAGTGCCTGAATTGATGTACGGAGCTTACCGTTTCGAATTAACACCTGTGCCGGATTTTAATTTCTGTCGTTAGCAAATGCGTTTTTTTGTCTGAATGCCGGTTAGTCGGTCGATCCTTGGGACTGCTCTAAACAGTCGATAGCTTCTGCGATCTTGATCGCGGGCATTGCGAGTTGCAAGGCATCAAATTCGGCCAATAGCTGCTGTAACAAAGCGATCATCTCGCTCGTCTGTGATTTACTATCGTTCAAGACAATCCCCTGACTTCCTCCGCAACACCTAATATACTATTCTGCGGAAGCATTTTTGAAGTGCCATAAATACATTCAGTCTATGTGCGATTTTATTGCATAACGAGCTCGAGATTAACCTAGACTGTCAGAAACTATTAATTCGTAAAATGATGTTTCTTAATGTTATATCGATGTAAATAATGACTTTTACTTACAGTATTGTTAGCAATAGAACAACCTTATTGATTATCGATTGATCGATATATCGTGGACGACTTTTCGTTGGCGATCATTGGTATTTCGTCGAAAATATTTTTAGTTGTTTGGCTAGTTGCCTATGACGTTATGTGAATCTATGATCACAACGTATTTTTGGGGATACCAGTGGGCCAGTTCGAAATTGAAGCTGCACGCGTTGCAAAACTGACTGCCAAACAGCGGGAGTGTCTGCATCTCGTTGTCCTGAGAAAATCATCCAAAGAAATTGCCCGGATTTTGGACATATCAAAACCCGCCGTTGATCAAAGACTGGATAGTGCCCGCCGGACGCTCGATGTAGCGACGCGAGACGAGGCCGCAATCGTCTATGCCAGGGCTGCCGGGGACTATGATCGGATCATATATGATCCAGCCTATCTTCCATCTGAGCCCGATTTGACGGCAAAAGCGAATCAGGGCGATCAACCACAGTCGTTCATGTTGGAAGAAGCAGCCGTACCATACGACTTCCATTCCACCCATGAATCGGCGCAGTGGATGAGAACCCTGAAGGAGCCGAGTGGCGACTTGGGTACCGTTCAAAGATTGGCCATTATTGTCGGCATGACAATCGGCATATTGGCAATTGTTTTGATCGGCCTTGCCGTTTCTCAGTCTCTTTCAGGCTTGATGGCTGCTTAAGCAGACTCCGAGCCTACCTGAAAATTTAATTTTTAGAATTCGCGTTTCGCGGAAAGGGAGTTTTATGTCTTACGAAATCAAGAAAGCTACAGACCAAATCGGTGAAGATATGCCACATACCGAGTATACTATTGATCAGGCGCTGGTTTCAGTTTCCAATTTGATGTCGACGCTGGTGAATGCACGATTGAACACAGGTGTTCCGGCATCAACCGGTCAGGCGGCTATCCTTCGCCTTGCAAAAGCGCAAATGGCTCTTGTCGACGCCAGCAATGACGTTTTGCGTGTACACGGTGAGCTGAGGAAGATTGGCAAAGAATATGCAATGCCCGATCTTCATGAATGTCCGCCAGCACAGGCTTCTGGAAAAGAAGATACCAAACTGTCGATTGTCGCATAAGTGATCGAATGGTTGACTAAAATGATCCGGCGTGTTCCCAATCAACTATGCGAGTTGCGATCTACCTCTCCCTCTTTTGCGTCTGTGCAATATATGCGCTTCTTCGAGGGGGAGGGCCGGAAAGATGGATTTCCGGAACACTCATCGCAATGGTTGTTCTTGACCCATTTGTGCACACGTTCACGCCTGCTGAATATGCAACAATGGATCCAGGTCATTTCATTATCGACTTCTTCGCTTGGACGGTGTTTCTCGCGATTTCCCTGCGTGCAAGAAGGTTCTGGCCACTATGCGTAGTCTCGCTACAAACAATAGCGTTGGTAGGCCATTTGGCGAAGCTGATGGACGTGTCGATACACCCGCTGGCCTATATGATCATGCAAGTCGCTTCTTCCTATCCATTGCTCGTAACCCTAGCGATCGGGACTTATTTTCATCAGCAGAGGTTGAAAGTCAACGGGACCGATCCGTCCTGGCGCAACTAATCGCGTCGGTGGCTCCGCGACAGGCCGTCACATTGGCAAATGCCTTGTTGGATGAATTTGGTTCGATTGGGCGAATAATGTCTGAGTCCGAAGAGGCGCTACGCCGCATTCTAGGCGCGCAAGAAGCGGTGATTAACTTGCTTGTAGCAACGGAAAAATTGTTCATGGCGCAATTGCAAAATGAACTGCCC
Source organism: Sphingorhabdus sp. Alg231-15 (assembly GCF_900149705.1). NCBI lineage: Bacteria > Pseudomonadati > Pseudomonadota > Alphaproteobacteria > Sphingomonadales > Sphingorhabdaceae > Sphingorhabdus > Sphingorhabdus sp. Alg231-15. The sequence goes on from NZ_LT703001.1 coordinate 3,486,508, forward strand.
AAGAAACTTGTATCGGCAACGGACGAAAAGCTAATCAGATATTTGCAAGGCAGCATGGGATCGCTGGCTACCGAGACGATGCGTGTATTGTTTCTGGATAATGCCAATCGGCTGTTGAACGATCAGGAGTTTGGAAATGGATCGCCGCGCAGAATTATTGTGCAACCGCGATGTATACTGAAGCGCGCTCTGGAGCTGAACAGCAGTGCAATCATATTGGTCCATAACCATCCGGGGGGTGATATGCAGCCAAGCCAATCAGACGTGAAATTCACGATGCTCATAAAAAACCTGTGCCGTGAACTGGAAATTAGATTGCATGATCATATCATTATCGCCGGTAATAACTGGTCAAGTTTTCGAAAATTGAGACTGTTATGACAGATCAAGACTTGAATAGTCATGTGCGGCGAGCGCAGCGCTTCTTGGCGATGCAGCGAAAGCGGACTCTGTTCTTTGCCAATGATGGGATATTTGGAAATCCGGCCTGGGAGCTGTTGCTTGAAATTTACATCGCGACAGAAACGCAAGACTGCATCTCAAAACCTGATCTTTTTGGTGCTATATCGACTACACCTACAATAGCATCTCGCTGGATAGGCGTGTTTATCGATCATGGTTATGTGACGCGCTGTGAGGAACATGGTGACGACAGGATTTGTATGACGCAAGAGGCACGTGCTGACTGTATCGCCTATCTGGATGCTGTCACCGATTTATAGTCCACAATGTATGGATTGCTGGGATCCAATCTTTCGATGCGTGAGTTACCGAGAAAGCCGGAATAGAAATTTTGAGGACCGCGGCTTAAGATTCCCTTATTGCTGCCGTTACTGTCTCTGAACCCATAGGTGTCAGAGAGGTGCAGTACGATCGCAATATGCCAGTCTGAAATTTCCTTTCTCAAAATCAGGCAAGGTTCATGGCTTGTGGCGATATTAGTCGCCATCAGCTTTGCACCGGCCAAGGCCGAAGCTCGCAAACATCCCGGTGGAAAGCCCTCCGCAACGGCATATGCACGTGCCAAGATCTACAATCGGATCGAAATTGGCTCAGCGCAAGGTGCAAGGGGTCGCAATCAGGCTGAGCAGCAACTTCCCGACATTAGTGTTGATGAGTGTCATTCTGAAGCAAAGAAACTGATCGAACACTGCACCCTGATAATTTTGGAAATGCACTGACGGTGGACAATGTCCTGTTACCCCTTAGTCAGATATGAGGGGCCAATTACGGAGATATAGAACTTACGAGTGGTCGTTATCTTTGTTCTCGTTCTGCTCGGTGAGTTTGAGAGCATTTATGGCTTCTTCCACCTTTATCGCAGCTACCGAATGACCACTATTATCCAACAGGTCCAGAATGGTCTCGAGCTTTTCCAAAAGACTAGGCATGTCGATTTCACTGTTGTTCATTTTTATCGACAGACCCTCTCATGACCAAATTTAATCGGTTTTGATATCGTTCCTACTTTGCAATCCGGGCCACTGACCTGGTTCGCTCGATTTCGAACGTCGCATGGCATAGTTCCAACTAGTTGCATTTTCAACAAAAATTACTGATCGATGACAGAAATTGACAAATTATTACTCGTTGTCCCAATTTGATCCATTTGCCTTTTTAATCGATTCATTAAACCCTGATCCGGGCGGCGCATATTTTCTGCCGAATTTGTGGAAACTGGTTTGCCTCACTTAATGTTTTGTTCCTTCGCCGTTAACCAAAAGATGAAAGGCAGGAACATGACTGATTTTGACTATGACTTCGTAATAATCGGAGGTGGCCCTGCTGGACGCAGAGCGGCTATTCAAGCATCAAAGCTCGGTAAGTCAGTTGCGATTATCGATGATCAAAAGAAAATTGGGGGTGTATCGGTTCACACCGGAACTTTGCCTTCAAAAACGATCCGCGAGTCTGTGTTGTCCGTAACCGGATGGCGTGATCAGTACTTTAAATCAGGGCGCAAGCGCGATGGTGCGGATGCAACTCAACGATCAATCACTTCTCGACTGTCCAGAACTCTGGGCGACGAGGTTGAAGTGATTGATAACCAGCTATGCCGTAACAATATCGCTACATTGAAAGGCCGGGCTCGGTTTGCGGGTCCTCATAAGCTGGCTGTTTCGCAGTCGGTTCAGGGCAAAAAAACCAGCTATACTGTTACCGCAGAAAAGTTCCTGATTGCCGTTGGTACGACGCCCTATCGACCCAAGCACATACCATTTAATGGAACCACTGTCGTCGACAGCGATTGTGTTGCTGCGAATATGCCGATGCCAAAATCAATTGTTGTCGTTGGAGGAGGGGTGATTGGCCTCGAATATGCGACGATATTTTCGACACTTGAGATACCAGTGACTGTGGTTGAAGCGCGCGAAAATATTCTCGAGTTTATTGACCGCGATATTATTTCGAATTTCATGCATCAATTGTCCGAGCGCGGTATCAGTTTGCGCCTTGGCCGAGCGATCAAAAACATCACACTTGATGAAAATGAAAACCCGCATGTCGAACTGGACGATGGTCGGCAATTGCGAAGCGAAATGCTGTTATTTACGGCTGGTCGTGTCGGCGCTGTCGACAAGCTCGGCCTCGACAAGATCGGTGTTGAGCCTGATAATAGGGGACGTTTGACGGTTGATCCAAAGACGCTGCAAACAGCACAGCCGCATATTTATGCTGCAGGTGACATTATTGGTTTTCCAGCGCTTGCTTCGACTTCCATGGAACAGGGGCGGTTGGCTGCCTGCCATGCATTTGATCATCCCATTCAAAGTTCAGAGCATAGTTTTCCGCTTGGCATCTATTCGATCCCGGAAATTGCCAGCATAGGGCTTACGGAAGAAGAAGCGCGGGCCAAGGGCCTGCAGGTAGAAATTGGCGTTGCCCGTTTCCAAGAAACATCACGCGGCCATATTTTAGGCAGTTGCAAGGGCATGCTGAAATGCATTTTTGATCTCAATAATAGAAAATTATTGGGCGTACATATCGTCGGCGAAGGTGCGACCGAGCTGATCCATATCGGACAGGCCGTTCTAAATCTCGATGGCGGCATCGACTATTTATCCGACACAGTATTTAATTTTCCCACATTGGCAGAAGCGTACAAGGTTGCCGCATTGGATGCGTACAACCGGATGCCAAGGCCTAGATTGAGAGCGTAAAGTGAAACTAGACATTAAGAACATATTAGAGAGCTACTTCAAAGACAATGAAGGCGACGACGCTTGCCCGGTTTGCATAGAAGATGATGGAGCGCGGTCACCGCTATTTGCGATTGCAAGCTTTATTCGCCAGCATAATCTAAACCTGTCATCGACCAATTTGGAACTGGCATGGGAGTATATCTGCGGTGGCAAAGTCGGTCTCAAAAACGAGATTGTTGGGCTGTCTTCAGCGGGCCGGCTTGACAACGGTGCGGCGGTTGAATTGCATGAAAAATATTTGCGTTCCGATATTGGTGTTCAGATCGATAAGATCCTCATGGAGGCGATTGCGCATATTCGTGAGACCTCAGAGCTTATCGATGATGGAAACAAAAACACCATAGAATGTGAAACCAATCTGATCGCTCAAGCCGATAATATCCGTTCAAGATCTGGTGACATCGATATTGCTATCAAGAAGCTTCTCGATCTTTCGCAGTTGATGGTTGAATCGACCCGCGAAAATCGAGAGCAAATTCATGATACGAACAAGAAGCTGGCGCGATTGCAGAATGACCTGGAACAAGCGAGAAATGAAGCTGATTATGATCAACTGACCAAGCTTGCGAACAGGCGGAAATTTGAAAGAACGCTTGATGAGGTTCTGGAAAAACTTCTTGCAAAAGGCCAATCATTGGTTCTGGCTTTCATCGATATTGATCATTTTAAGAAGATCAATGACACATTTGGCCATGAGTGCGGCGACCGCGTTTTGCGCCTGGTTGCAGATGAGCTTTCGTCACTTGCCAACAGCAAATGCCATACGTCTCGCTACGGTGGCGAAGAATTCGCAGTCATATTTGAGGCAGCCAGTATCAAGGAAGTCTGGAAGAAAGTCGATAACTGCCGCGAAGCTCTTGCCAGTCGCGAACTTGTTGATCTGGAATCGGGTCAGGCAATCGGTAAGGTTTCCTTTTCCGCCGGAGTAGCCGAGTGTCTTAAATCGGACAATAAACGCTCCATCCTTCGAAAAGCCGATTTGGCACTTTATGAAGCGAAATCGCAGGGTCGTAACAATGTGCTGACCTATTCGAACGACCTGTAGTTGTTCGGGTGGATGCCGTCAGGATGATGGGTCGCTGATCCAAACTATTCAGGGTGTATTGAAACGTCAGTATCTTGCGCCCGGAATGTGGTGTGGATGGTTAAAAATCATCTTCCGTGGTCCGACAAGCCATAGGATCCATGAAAGATCACCATCGCGGACAGGACAGAGTAGCGCACGAACAAAACTGCCAGCAACACATCTGTTCTCGCCAAAAGTTCATGCCTTGGTTTTGTATCAAGTTCATATTCGATATCATTGCCAATCGGGTCATCCATCACTGGTCAAAACCCGATTGCAAAGCCAACGCGGCCGCCAATTGTGTCTTTGACTGAAGACCCAGAAATGGCTTCTGAGAAATAGATTTCAGTTGTCAACCGTCCTACGATTGCTGTCGAGAATCCGCGTTCTCCATCATAGGTAAACAGGCTGAACTATAAGCACATGATGCTAACCGGCACGATCATTATGCCCGGCATCGTCAATGCTGCAACGATCCCACCATTGACTTGGCGGTCGACCAGCGAGACTTGCTCTTTGGTTGCCGTGGTGCGGCTTTAGTCATTTCGCGAATTTATATAGGCAAGAATCTGGTAAAAAGCCGAGTGACGCGTTTAAAGCGGCGAAAACCACTTCTTAGACTATACTTGGAGCGATATGACACCGGAGCAATTGGAAACTCACAGCAAAAATCAGCTAATTTAACCGGCCTCAATTACAATTGGGTAGAGTGACAAGTCACTCTACCCAATCAGTAATAACGCAGACCAGGTGCGCTACGTTCATCAAGATCAAGCCTGCGGGGGCTAGAACGATCCTGATAGAAAGTTTTACACTTTCAAGTTTGTCTATCCAAACAAGGGCGGATGAGATCAATGCGTTTTCAATCCAATATGATAGTAGTTCGTAGTTTTACTACCAAATTGGGTTTAAAGCGCCGCGAGTATTTCGAAAAGGAGCAGTCTAGGACTTTTTCAGCGTAATCGATATGCGCCTGTTCTTATCATCCATTGGTTCAGCCGGATTATAGGGCTCGGTATCTGCGACACCCTCTATTCGCGCCATGCGATCGATGGAAACACCTCTGCTGACCAGTTCTTGTCTTGTTGCTTCCGCTCGAGCAGAAGAGAGCAGCCAGTTGTTCATGTTTTGCCCGCTAGCATAGGGCAGGCTGTCTGTATGGCCTCTGATGATAAGTTCATTGTCCACGGTATCGATTATCTTGGCAACTTGGCCGATTAATTCCGCGGCACGTGATTTCAAATCATCAGTCGCGAGCGCAAACATGCTGAAATCTGCTTCATCGACAATGTCGATCCTCAGGCCCTCAGCGGTATCCGTAAACCGAACATTAGATAGTAATTTCGCTGTTTCGGGGTTCTTCTTGAGCTGGTCACGGACCCGCTTTTCAAATTCCTTGGCGGTCATGGATTTGGGAACTGTCTTTTTTTTCCGTTCCTGTTTTTTTTGATCTGACGGGTCGGTAGGGGCTTCACGCGGTATCGACATCGCGGTGTTGCCGAGATTTTTGGCTTTGTGAGGATATTTGTCGGGATCGGTGACAGAGGAGCCTCCGAACATGCCTTTGCCGCCAGCGCTATCGCGCTTCATTTGGGTCAGGGTAGGCGCAAAATAATCTGCAATACCTTTGCGCTTTTTCTCGTCTGTTGCACCAAGCAGCCACATGAGCAGGAAAAATGCCATCATCGCTGTGACAAAGTCGGCATAAGCAACTTTCCACGCGCCGCCATGATGCCCCTCATGGCCTTCAACAATGACCTTTTTGACGATTATCGGCTGAACTGGTTCAGGAGCTGCTTTTTTTGCCATCGCTTATTTCGCCCTTACAGCATCAAACACATCAGCAAAGCTTGGCTGGTTTGCATGCTGCAGGCTGGTCCGCGCCGCTTCAATGACGAGCGGCTGTGGATGGCCGTGGAGGCTGGCGATGATCATCTGTTTGGCGACGTGGTAAATACTGGCATCGCTATCGATAACCGCGCGTGCCCGACCGGCCATTGGTCCGACCAGACCATAGGCCAGCAAGACACCCAGAAAGGTTCCAACAAGCGCCGAGCCAATCATGCCGCCCAATACTGTCGGCGGTTGATCGATTGATCCCATCACTTTGATGATGCCCAGAACAGCAGCAACAATGCCCAATGCGGGCAGCGCATCAGCCAGCCCCTGAAGATTATCGGCGGGTGCTACGGCTTCATGATGATGTGTCTTGATCGATTGGTCCATGACATCTTCAACCGCATGCGGGTCAAGCGTTCCGGAAGAAACAACGACAAGTCTGAGGCTGTCGGCAATGAGATGGACGAGCGTATCATCTTTCAAAAGCTTGGGATATTCGCTGAATATTGGCGACGCCTTTGGATCTTCAATATGCGGCTCCAGGGCAACTGGACCGTCGCTTTTGAGGATCTTTGTCAACTTCGAAACCAGTAATATACAGTCCATGAAGTCCTGTTTGGCGTAGTTTGGACCTTTAAACACTTTCCCAACGCCGCCCATCAGCGCTTTAAGCTGAGCACCGTTATTCCCGATGATCAGTGATCCAACCGCAGCTCCTCCGATAATGCCCATTTCAACCGGCAGCGCAGCGACTACAACGCCAAGATCTCCGCCGGAAATCATGAAGACGCCGAACACCATGATCAGCAATACAACAATACCAATTCCAGCGAACATAAGTTTGGTTCCAATCCACAGGTCCGTTTAATTTTCGTTCATTCGCCGATGGGGCGCGCAAACAATCTCATATTGATGAACGGATAAAAAACATCATGGTTAAGGGGCTGATAAAGGTGATTTTCGGACGCCTAGCCGATGAGCTGAATAAGTGAAGTGTTGGCGGTCTGCGCGTAAAGCCGTTGCGCGGCCTCCAAATTGACCAACAGCGACTGAAACTGGGATATAGCTTCACCGATATCGGTATTTTCCAAGGCTGAACGGCGCTCCGTTGTGTTGAGTTTTGATTCCTGCAGTCTCAGCTCCTGCTCATCAAGACGATTGACGAGCACGCCCTGGACTCCGAGCAGTGAAGAAAAATGGTCAGTCAGCGACTTCGCTCGATCCAGCTGTTCCGCACGTTCGGCTTGTGTTCCGGTGCGTACGGCTGCGATCATATCGGTAAGTATCTGGTCCAGATCCTCAGTAGCCCCACCGCCAATATCGATGTCTTGGGCAACAGCCTGCACCGTAGGTGTCGGTGTAACCAGAACGTTGGTATCAATGCGCATCTGTATCGGATCGCCAGAATGGAATAGCTGACCACCATAATTGTCTTTAACCTGGGTCAGCTGGTTGAATTGCTCCTGAAAGCTTGCCAATTCCAGAGCAATGACTTCACGGTCTTGCGGCGCGAGTGTTTCGTTGTTGGCGAGCACCATCAATTCCCTGATGCGGGTGGAACCGTTTGACATGGTATCGATCGTTGATTCCGCCTGTTGCGCCAGAATCCGGGCGCGGCCGATATTGTTCGACCAGCTGTCTTCAATTGTCGATTGCCGGCTTATGCTTGATATTTCCAACCAGCTGGACGGCGCTTCGGACGGCCGGTTGAAGCTGATACCGGTTGCAATGGACTCCTGTTTTCGGGCGATGAGCTCCGACAGCTGGTTTTGTCTCTGAATGGCATCTGCAGGCCTGGTACGATTGATTGATTCCATCATATGTTCCTTCAGGGGCGCCGATCAGAAGATAGCCAGAACGGACTGGATGGTTTCGCGCGCGACCTGGATGATCCGCGCTGATGCTTCATATGATTGTTGCAGCCGAATGAGGTCAGCGGCTTCCCGATCCAGATCAACAACCGAAACCCGGTCCCGCGCTTCCCGTGTTGCAATGTCAAATGCCGCCGCAGCATCGCTTTCGCTGCGCGCAGACAAAAGGTTTTGGGCCTGTCCAAGGACAAGGCCTTCATATTGCTGCTCGGTTCCGCCGGGTGTTCGCAGATCTACAAAAGCCAGAATATTGCCATTGGCAACGCCAACTGGCGACGCCAGCGCCAGATCATCGGTAGTGAGCCCCGTGGTCGACAGGCTGGCGGCCGTTCCAGCATGGGATACCACTGCGGCTCCAGGGATTCCGGCATCGGTTCTGCCATTGGCCTGCCATCCGTTGAGTTCGGTAGCAAACTGGACCGCCAAGCCATCGAGATTGGTTGAGACCGCAGAAATGTCGGATTGAGCGCGTTGGAGGCCGCCCAGCGTTCCGTTGGTCGGCGGCGGCTGAATTGCGCCGCCAACTTCAATATCAAATGCGCCGCCCGCATTTTCAACGAATGTAACCGGACTGACATTGTCAAAATCGACCAGGCTTGTCGCGCCTCGCGTGATGTCAACCAACCCATTATCACCGAAACTGATCTCGACATCGAGTTTTTCGGTGATGACAGTCAGTGCAGCATCGCGCTGATCCAAAAGGGCGACTTGCTGGGACGTACCAGGCTGTGTGGGGCGCAATTTCTCGTTGACCTCGGCAAGTTCGGCCAATGCTGAGTTTAGTTCAGATACTTCTTGTGACGCAGCACCATTCATCAAGGTCGTGGTGGCGGAAAGGTTCGATGCAGTCTGATTGAACCGGGCAACCGTATCTTCGATGTCACCGAGAAACTGACCGCGCAAGGCGGGTTCGAACGGAACAGCAGAGAGCTCTTCAGCGCTGCCAAAAAGTTGCGTGAGTTGGCTGCCTATATCCGATTGATTATTGGCGAGCGCAATTTCGCCCTGATCGAGCCATTGCACCGTGATTTCGGTCCGGACCCGGTCGGCACCGGTTTGCCGGGTAGCGGATTCCATAAATTGATCGCTGGCGCGAACGAGGCCGTTTATGGCGACGCCGCCGACACCGGTATAATTTCCATAGATTGGGTTGGTGCTGCCATAGATGGTGGTGTCACCGACATTTAACGACCGGCGCACATAGTCCGGGTTTTCCGCATTGGCGATGTTGGAGCCGACAACTTCCAGTGCACGGGAATTTACCTGCAAGGCGGAACGGCCAATTGACAACAGATCAGACATTATTCTTCTCCGTTTCATTGTTGTTCACATGACGGGTTAGCAACTCGGCAACGCCGAAAACGCCTTTGTCGGCCATGCTCTTGGCCAGCATGGAATCCTGCATGTCGCGGAATTGCTCCGTGCCTTGACCATCAAACAAACCGTCGCCCAAAGAGGCGGTGCGCATGGTCGAAAGCATTTGCCGCACAAAGATGGCTTCGAAGTCAGCTGCCATAGCTTCTGCTTCAGTTTTCGCCGCATTCGCCACGGGTTTCGGCGCATTTGCAGCTGAGGCGGCCAGAAGATTCCCTGTAGGATTAATGGTGCTCATATAATGATCAACTCCGCTTTCAGGGCTCCCGCCTGCTTCAATCCTTCGAGGATCGCTGTTAGATCAGACGGTGAAACGCCGATGGAATTAATAGTTTCGACAATTTCAGATAAGGAAGCACGGCGACCAATTTCAAAGGCCGGGGCGCCATCATCTTCAAGAGCGATGTCACTATTTGGCTCAGTTGTGGTCCGTCCGCGGCTAAACGGAGCAGGTTGGACAACCGTCGGATTCTCCTCGACACGAACCGTAAGTTTTCCGTGTGTAACGGCTGCTGGACCAAGGCGGACCGCTCCGTTGATCACGACGGTCCCGGTTCTTGCATTCACAATGATACGCGCACGGGCTTCCGCTGGTTTTACCATCAAATTCTCGATCTTGCCCATCAGCATAACGCGTTCCTGCGCGCCAATAGGGGCAGTGATGCGCACGGTGACCGCGTCTGCCGCAATCGCCTTGTCTGTTCCAATCGCTGCGTTAATCGCGTCCGCCACACGCAGAGACGTCGTAAGATCGGCGTCTGACAGGTTGAAGCTCAGAAATGGCTCGCTTTCGAAACCCGTTGCGACGGTTCTTTCGATTGTTGCGCCGCCCGAGATGCGCCCCACCGAGGGGATGTTGACGGTGAGCCTAGATCCATCGGTTGCGGATATACCCAAGCCGCCGACGGCCAGATTGCCCTGCGCCATCGCGTAGATCTGTTGATCGGCACCATAAAGTGGCATCAGGATCAATGTACCGCCGCGCAGCGATTTGGCTTTACCAAGGGCAGAAACGGTGACGTCCATCCGCTGACCGGGTTTTGCAAAGGCGGGCATCTCGGCAGTGACCATGACCGCCGCCGCATTTTTGGTGGCGGGATTGACGCCTGGGGGCAGGGCGAGACCAAAACGACTGGTCATGCCTTTCACACCCAATGTGGCATATTCCAGACTGTCATCGCCAGTACCGGCAAGTCCAACGACCACCCCATAGCCAACCAGCTGGTTGGTCCGCAGGCCAGCAAAGTGGCCGAGGTCTTTTATCCGCTCGGCCTGCGCTGGTTGCATTGCGATCAGCAATGTGATCACCACTGCGGCAAACGCATGAATGAAGCGGGTTATTTTAGGAGATAGGGTCATATTGTCTTGCCTGATCGGGGACTAAAAGGGGGAAACGAAAGAGAAGAATTTTTGCAGCCAGCCTTGCTTGCTTGCGGATGCAATTTCTCCGGTGCCACCATAGATGATGCGGGCGTTGGCAACCTTGGTAGAAGGGATCGTATTGTCGGAGGAAATATCGATCGCGCGAACAAGCCCGCTGAACTGCGTATGTTCGTCGCCGCGATTGAGCGATGTCAATTTTTGACCACGGACCAGCATGGTTCCGTTGGCGTAGCTTTCAACGACTGTCACGCTTACCTGTCCTTGCAGAGAATTGGACTGGGCGGCATTGCCGCTGCCGTTGAAATTTTGTGATCCACTGGACGCGACATCGCTGGGGGAGAATAACGAAAATAGACCTGTGGTTGGCGGTGTCAGCGAAATCCCACCATTGCGGTCTTTGGATGCACTGTTCGCTTTGGTTGCCCTGGTATCTTCGACGAGCAATATCGTAATGATATCACCCTTTCTGCTGGCACGCATGCCGCTGGTCAAAGCGGCATAGCCAGAAGCTTGCTGGAAAATTGCGCCATTGGCAGCAGCGGGGGCAGGGGCTGCTATGGGCTGCGCAACGGTCGCTGCAAAGCCTTGCTGAGCGTGGGTTCCGCCAGAACCGAGGCAGCCAATCAGCAAAAAAGGAGCCACCATGACTGGAAGAGTTGTCTTTGAAAAATGGGATATGCGCATGATGCTGGTGCCTCTCGCTTTAATGTGGATTAGATTTGCTGGTTGACGAATTGCAGCATTTCGTCAGTTGCCGAGATCATTTTGGAATTGACCTCATAGGCGCGCTGCGTCTCGATCATGTTGACCAGCTCTTCGACAATATTGACGTTGGACTGTTCCAGTGCCCCTTGGCGGATACTGCCAATCCCTTCTGTGCCTGCTTCACCAACCTGAGGCGGCCCACTGGCCGGTGTCTCGGAGAGTATATTGTTGCCAGCGGACAGCAGTCCGGCTGGATTGGTGAAATTGGCCAATTCGATCTGGCCAAGCTCACTTACGTCGGCTTGACCGGCGAGGTTTGCGGTAACCGTACCATTATTGCCAATGGTCAGGGAGGTGGCACCTTGCGGCACCTGGATCGCGGGTATCAGGGGCAGGCCATCGCTTGTGACCAGATTGCCTTCGGCGGTCAGATTGAAGTTGCCGGCACGCGTATAACCGGTCGTGCCATCAGGCATCTCGACCTGGAAAAATCCAGAGCCTTCAATCGCCATATCAAGAGCATTTTCGCTATTTTGCAATGTGCCCTGGGTACTGATTTTACCAATACCGGAGAGCTTGACGCCGGTTCCCAATTGCAGACCACTGGCAAAGCGGTTCTGGGCGTCAGACGGTGCGCCCGGTGTGACGACATTCTGGTAAGCAAGCGTCTCAAAATCGGCGCGGTCGCGCTTAAATCCGGTGGTGTTCACGTTGGCCAGATTGTTCGCAATTACCCGCATCTTGGTATTTTGCGCATCCAGACCGGTGCGCGCGACTTGTAGGGCTGCATTGCTCATTTCAAAATCTCCTTTGTGCAACTATTGCACTGGTTATCCTTGCGGCATGTTCATGACGCTGGCGCTGCTTTCATCCAGATCATCGGCGGTGCGCAGCAATTTGGCCTGGGTTTCCCAGGCGCGGCTGGTTTCGATCATATCGACCAAGGCCGCAGTCATGTTGACATTGGATTCCTCAAGCGCACCAGAAATAACCCGGGCATTGTCATCAACCGGTAAGATGCCGTCATTGGCAGCACGAAACAGTGCGTCCGGGCCCTTCGAGATCGCGCTGCCGGTCATGCTGACTAGCTTGATCCGGTCGAGCTCCTGCGGCTGAGTTGGATCACCACCCTGCGGAACAAAGAACACCGTGCCATCGGCACCAATGTCTACGCGCTCCGCTGGCGGCATTGTGATCGGACCGCCTTCACCCATCACCGGAAAGCCATCACCAGTGACCATGGCGCCGGACGCGGCGATCCGAAAATCGCCGCGCCTGGAATAGGCTTCTTTGCCATCAGCAGCTTGCACTGCGATCATCGCGTCACCTTCCAGGGCAATGTCCAATGAACGGCCGGTTTGTGTTACCGATCCGGCGTTCATATCGGCCTGCATATCCCGTTCAACCGCCATTGCACGGCTGTCATGACCGGGACCGTTCAAATATTGAGCCTTGGCTGAAACCATGTCGGCTTTGAAACCGATAGTATTGGAATTCGCCATGTTATTGGCGATTGCCGTCTGTCGGTTCATCAACGATTTCATTGCGTTGATGCTGGTATATGCAAGCTTATCCATAGACTATTCCTGGAATGAAATGACCGTCAGATCCTAGACCTGAAGGTTGATCACGGTCTGGCTAAGGGTATTGGCGGTCTCGATTGCCTGGGCATTGGCCTGGAAGTTACGCTGAGCAGCGATAAGCGACACCAGCTCTTCGGTAATGTCGACATTGGCTAGCTCGAGAGAACCAGAGCGAACCTGTCCAAGCGGACCATTGGCGGCCTGATTAACTTGCGCGGGACCGGAATCACCAGTGGCTTGCCAGTGGGCATCGCCAACCGGACGCAACCCTTCAATCGCAGTGAAACTGGCCATTGCCATCGCACCGATATTGATCTGGTTGCCGTTGGAAAATGTCGCGCTGACCACGCCTTCGCCATTAATCGCAATGTTGGTCAGCAAGGCAGCTGGATCGCCGGGATCGACATCGGGCAATATGAAGTCAAACATATCAGCGACGTTGGTCGAGGTTGCCACGCCATTGGCATCAACTGGTAATAGCTGTGCTTTCGCGCCAGTGGTGTCGACGACTTCACGATCCACATTGACCGAGAAAGATCCGTTCCGGGTAAATGTCAGATCCTGTCGCGGGGGCTGGCCGCGTACGGAGAAAAAGCCGTCACCCGCGATTGCCAGATCCAGCGTTTTGTCGGTCGCCTGCAATGTGCCTTGGGTGAATTGCTGGGTGATGCCGCTCAACCGAACGCCCTGGCCAGCCACAGTTTTGGTGGTCTGGGTAGGCGCGGCGGCAAACAGATCGCCAAACTGTGCCCGACTTTTCTTGAAGCCGGTCGAGTTGGTGTTGGCGACATTGTTTGAAATCACGTTCAAGTCAGTCTGCGCGGCTTTCAAACCGCTGAGGGATGTAAAGAAAGACATTACTTCTTCTCCTGTTGTAAATTAGGGGGCACCTATCCGATGCGCATCGCTTCTGATGGCAGGACGTTACCGATAGGTGTTACAAGTATGGGTGAGCTGTTGGCGCCGGACGCCTTGACTGAAGCCACGGGAACCCAGGTTGCCAGGTCAGAAACGGAACCGCCGTTCACGCGAACCCGCAATCGTCCATGGTCCTGCGCTTCGCCAGCTGCATTTTTGCTGTCGAAGTTGAATTGTATCGGACCTGCTTCCTGAGCACCAAGTTCGGCAAACATCACAATTTCACCAGCGTCATTGAGCAAGTCGATGGAGAGATTCTCGGTCGGCTGATTGAGTGTGAACTCACCCGTATATTCGCCGTCCTTGCTTGCGACGGCAAAGTTGCCAGGAACCAAAATCGAGTGACCGATCCATTCCTTTGCATCGGATAGACGATTATCGCCCAGCATCGCGGCAATGTCGGTAAGGGACTGGTTCATCTCGGAAATACCGGCCACACTCGAAAACTGTGCAAGCTGTGCAACCATTGCCTGATTGTCGAGAGGATCAAACGGATCCTGAAATTTCAACTGGGTCGTCATCAATCGCAGGAATGAATCCTGATCCAGAGTGTCATCACCCTTTGCATTGGCCGGTTGCGCGGCGGCAAGGCCGGCAATGTTCGGTGTTGAATTTTCAAAAACTTGTGGTGCAATTTCCATTATTGGTTCCTTACCGTTTCTAGAATGAGTGATTTTGCGGTCTGTAAAACTTGTACGTTATTCTTGTAGTTTCGCGCGGTCTCGAGCATGTCGATCATCTCCGCCGTCTCATCGACAGCGGCCTCCCAGACATAGCCTTCCTTGTCCGCGATGGGATTGGACGGGTCGTAGCGCTTTTGTGGTTCCGCATCGGTTTGAACCACGCGTTCGACATCGATGGTCGCCATATTTTCTTCCATGACGGAGCGGAAAACCGGCCGCATGGCACGATAAGCTTCGTCCTTGCTGGCATAGTCTGTGCGCGCATTGGCAAGATTGGATGCGGTTGTATTGAGACGCACCATCTGTGCGGACATGGCCCGGCTGGCGACGTCAAAGACGTTCATGGAACCGCTCATCTCTATTCTCCTTTTAATGCGCGTTTCATCGACGCCACTTGTCCGTTCAGAAAGGACAGGGTGGTGCGATATTGAATGGCGTTTTCGGCAAACAGCGTTTGCTCGACCGACAGTTCGACTGTGTTGCCATCAAGCGAGGGTTGCAGAGGCACACGAAAACCCGTGTGATCGTTCATCGCCGTGTCAATGGAGCTGCCATTTTGCGCTTGCTGCATCGCGCGATCGAAATCGAGATCCTTAGCCTTGTAACCAGGCGTGGATGCATTCGCGATATTGGATGCAAGCATATTCAGACGCTGTGAACGCAACTGTAGCGCTCCACCGTTTAATGCAAATATCTGATCCAAACTGGGCATCGAATTTACGTCCTGTCTTAATTGTCCGGTTTGATAACCGTAACTTTGGCATGAGAAATACCGGGCTTGGTAATCTCGAACAGTACTTCGCAAAGGGCGTGCCAGTTTTTGCATCCTCAGGAAGAAGTTACGGTTTTTGGGGGATTTGTGTCATTAACAGCAGCCATATTTTCGACGGACACACCGGACCGGCAAGATTTTGCCGGTTGCCGGAAAATTTTTGCCGCTTTTGATCAAAGTACGATCTGATGGACATTTTGCTTTCCAATATGGGCCGGTTCTTTGACCCATTATTATTCGCTCTGGTACTAGGCGGCGTGCTGCTGATGGCCTGGGTTCAAAATGGCCGGGCCTCTTTTGGACTGGCTTTTACAGCGCTACTCAATTGCAGTCGGGATCCGCTTGCCGAGAGCGGTGAAAACGCAACATTCACGTGTCGCCGGATCGATTTTGTGATGAGAGAGCAGGGGTTTAATGGACTGGAGCGCGTGCGCAGTCAGGACCCATTTGTGACTCAATTGCTGGCCGAACTGGTCAATTCCAAGGATGCGAAAAGCTTTGAGGAATGGGCTCGTTTATCCGAAAATGTTGCGCGAAAAGAACAGGATATGAGGGCGACCTATTGGTCTTCTGCTTCAGAGATTGCGCCGGCCATTGGCTTGATCGGCACCATAATCGGCCTGATCCAGCTTTTTGCGACCGGCATCGATCCCCTGAAAATGGGCCCTGCCATGAGTTTTACCTTGCTGACCAGTCTCTATGGGCTTTTCGTTTCACACATCATCGCTTTTCCGATCTCGGCGCGGCTACACGCCCGGGCTGCGATACTGAATGCCTATCGTGAAGAGGTGGTGCAGCATGCGATTGCAATTGCAAAGCGCGAATTGCTGGTGCTCGGTCCGGTGCATTTTTCTCCCGCCAAACCGCTGCGGGCTGCGGGCTAAATCATGCATGCCAGCCGGACCACCTTATCGTTTCTCGACTTGGCGCTGATGCTCTTGAGTGCATTTGCTTATGCCCATTTTGTCAACCTTGCCGATCCGGAAACAAGACAGAAGCTGGCGGAGAAATCCTTACATGTGCCTGAGATATTGGGTAACTATGACTATGATACTAATGCGTTTTTCAGCGATAGCAGTGCCGTGCTGACGAACTTTGCACGGCAGGAAATCGCAGAGATAATGCTAGTGCAAGAGAGCCAGTTGCTTACCATATCTGTTCCTGTAGCGAACGAGAGCCGCGATGATCTGCGACTGAGGCAATGGGAAAAAGTTGCTGCCCGGTCTGCTGCGATTGCGGATGCCTTTGAAAAGGCCGGTCAGGATGGTGAAATGATCATATTGAAAATGCCGGATAAGTTGATCTCCCAGGCAGACAGGAAGAAGCATATCTCGCTCACCTTTCTGCCATCAGAAAAAGATCAGGTAGATAAAAGATAGCGCCTCCGGAAAATTGGCATGAAACCTGCTTTGGTTCTTGTAGTCTAAATGCACTTAGGAACCGAACATGCTTCACTATCGCGCTGCCCTTCCGCTGATCTCTCTCTTGATAATGGGTGCCACTTCTCCTTTTGAGAATACGGTACGCCTCGACAGCCAGGTTGCCATGCATCTTAATGCAAGGATTGGTGACGCCGGTGGAGCGCGTGCACCTATTGATAAAAAACTGCGATTGAAGCGCTGTCCGAGCCCGGTGCAATTTTCCGACACCAATAACAATGCGGTTCTGGTCAGTTGTCCTGAACTGGGTTGGCGTATTTTTGTTCCGGTACGGCGTGGGCAGGCCCAAATATCCGATCAAAAGGCCAGCTCGCAGGAATATATCGTTTTCCGGAACCAACCTCTGACGCTTGTCGTACGGCGTCCAAGCTTCAGCATTAGCTATGGCGTGGTTGCGCAAAAAAATGGAAAGGTTGGAGATTTCATTCCCGTGCGATCCAGCCGTAAATCAAAGTTGCTAATGGCGCGCGTATCAGAGACTGGCGAAGTTGAGCTGGTGCAATAAAATTTTTCGAAGAAGATATTAATTTTTTCACAACATACCGTAAATTGTTTTGAAAGATGTCGTAAGCGTTTCAGAGATATTGAAAATCATCAATGATCTGAATGCATTAAGGATGAAGTAAAATGAAACCCGTAGAAAGCTATTCTGCTATAAATACGCGGCTCGATCGTCCAACAGTGGCGGAGGGTGAACCAAGAAAACTCCAAGGCGGTGTTGATGCCGGAGGTTCGGGAAGCAAGCCGACGATCACAACGACGGCTTCGATCTTGGCAGCACAGCAACCGCCGTTCGATGAGCAAAAAATTGCCGAGATACGGCAAAAAATTGCATCCGGGGTATATAGCGTGGATACTGCCGCGCTGGCGCAGAAGATGCTCGACACAGGCGTCTTTGGTGTAGGATCGGCGGAATGAAACACATAGTTGAATCATTTCGCAGTTCACAAGACATGCTTTACTCCGCATTGGAAGGGCATGACAGCGATGCGATTTTTCGGGCCAGTGAGCAACTAGGGCAAGCCGCCGCGCAACTGGGCGCAATCAATGCCCATGAGCTGGACCCCGGATTGCGGCCGCTCATTTCCGAAGCTGATCAACTGATGCAGGCTTCGATTTACCGGCTTCGGTTCTTGCGCGACCATAGTGCGACCCGTTTGCAGCTCTTGGCTGGTTTTCGCGGCAATCAAGCGGATACTTATTCCGGCGCAGCGCGCAGCTATTGAGGCTTCATAAAACAGCCTAAACCATTTTAGTTTTGACCAATTCGCGGCGCTTCGGCGCTAGCAAAAGCGCGCCCGTAAAAGGCGCGCTTTTATAGTCCAGCCAGCGCCGCAAAATTTCCGCAGAATCCCTTTCTTGGCATGATCATTGCTTCTCTCCTTTGCAGGAGACTTTGATTAAACCATGTCCAATCTTTCGATCACCCCTCAAGCAGCGCGTCATGATCTGACCGGCGTTATTGCGCAAAGCGCGCAGCGGACTGGTGTCGATTTCCAGTATCTCGTCGCTCAGGCTCAGCTTGAAAGTGGAATGCGTGCAGATGCCAAGGCGCAAACCTCCTCCGCAACTGGGCTTTACCAGTTTATCGATCAGACCTGGCTGGGTCTGGTAAAGGAGAAGGGCGATCAATATGGCCTTGGTTGGGCCCAAAGCGCTATATCGAGAAATAGCAACGGTCACTTGTCTGTCGGCGATCAAGCCCAGAAAACAAGGATACTTTCGCTTAGAACCAATCCCGGGTTGTCGGCCAATCTTGCGGGTGAATTCGCTCGCGATAACAGTGCATATCTGGAACAACGGATTGGGCGGAAACCGGAATCTGTGGATTTATATTTGGCCCATTTTCTGGGACCTGCGGGTGCCGCAAAATTCCTGACCAGAATGGATCGCAATCCCAGTGGTTCGGCTGCGTCGGCCTTTCCGCACGCGGCCCGCGCCAACCACAATATATTCTTTGACCGTTCGGGCAATGCGCGGAGCTTTGAAGCCATTCGAGACCGCTTTGAGCGCAAACTGTCAGATGCCGTCGATCTGGTCGGTAGCGGCAAAGATTTGCCAGCGAGCGGAAAGAGTTTGCCGGCATCAACAGACGCATCGCGGACCGTGCAGCCGGAGGATTATCTCCGGATCGCTCAAGCGCATGCCGCTGACCAAAATAATTTGAACACACCGAAGCCATTTAGCGAGCCGGCGCGTGCCGCTTATCTGATGCTCGCCACCCTGGGGATGTAAGACATAATGAACCGACAATTTTTTTCTATGGACCAGATGGCTGATCGTTTGAGATCGGGCCTATTACCACTTGCCACGTTGCTGCTGGTCATTTTCATGGTTCTGCCGTTGCCGACGATCCTGCTGGATATCGGCTTCATCACCAATATCATGATCTCGCTTGCGATTTTGATGGTCGCCTTGAATGCGAACAAACCGCTCGATTTTTCCAGTTTCCCGACCGTTCTGCTTTTTGCGACGCTGATGCGATTGGGCCTGAACGTGGCATCAACCAGAGTTGTGTTGGTGCAAGGTCACGAAGGTGGTGACTCTGCTGGCCAGATTATCGAAGCCTTTGGCAGCCTTTTGCTCGGCGGCAATTATGTTGTCGGTATATTCGTTTTCTCGATCCTGATGATCATCAACCTGATTGTTATCACCAAGGGTGCGGGACGGGTGTCAGAAGTTTCGGCCAGATTTACCCTGGACGCATTGCCCGGCAAGCAGATGGCAATTGATGCCGATCTGAATGCCGGTCTGATTGCACCGGAAGAAGCCAAGGCTCGGCGTTCCGAAGTCGCGACCGAAGCCGACTTCTACGGATCGATGGATGGTGCATCGAAATTTGTCAAAGGCGATGCCGTTGCCGGAATATTGATCCTGGCGGTGAACATTATCGGCGGCATTGTTCTGGGCACCACGATGCATGACTTGCCCTTTGCCGAGGCGGCGAGCACCTATTCAATGCTTGCAATTGGTGACGCGCTAGTCGCTCAGGTCCCCGCGTTGATCCTGTCCATTGCTGCAGCTGCCATTGTGACCCGGGTTTCGTCCAGCAAAAATTTGCCTGATCAAATCACCTCGCAATTCGGATCCGGTGCCGCATGGGTGCCGGTCGCCATCATCCTGACGATATTGGGTGTGTTGCCCGGTATGCCGCATATGGTGATCCTTCCCGCAGCTGCTGTGGCTGGGGGTTTTGCATTCTATCTCATCCGCAAGCCCAAGCCAGTCGAAGCACCGCCTGAACCCGTTCAGGAAAAGCAGCCCGAACAGATTGACTGGGAGGATGTCTCGGAAAAAGCCCGACTGGGCATCGAAATTGGCTATGGTCTTGTTGCCATGGTTGAGGATCGCAAAGGTGCGCCGTTGATGAAACGGATCACCGGTATCCGCCGGCAAATATCCAAAGAACTTGGTTTTGTGGTGCCGCTAGTTCGGATCAAGGATGACCTTGAGCTGGAACCAAATAGCTACCGTATCATGATGGGCGGGATGGTACTGGGTGAAGGCACGGTCTGGCCCAATGACTTTCTTGCGCTTGATGACGGTCATGTCGATACAGTCATTGACGGGCGCCCCTGCAAAGATCCGACATTTGGCATGGACGCTATCTGGATTGGGGGCGACAAAAAATCGCACGCGGTTGCCGAGGGCTATACCGTTGTTGATGCGCCTACCGTAGTGGCGACGCATCTCAACGATGTTGTCCGCCGCAACGCGACGCAATTGTTCAGCATGGATGAAGCGCAGAAACTGCTCGACTTGCTGAAAGAAACATCACCGCAACTTGTCGATAGTCTGACACCACAGCCACTCTCGCTATTCTCTATCACTGCCATCTGCCGCGAGTTGCTGGCCGAGAAAGTGCCAGTGAAAGACTTCCAGAAAATCTGTCTGGCGATGCTGGAAGCGTCAAGCCAGCATAGCGAAACTGATGAAATCGTCGATGCCATACGGCAGAGGATTGGCAATCTGATTGTTCAGACGATGGTACCAATTAATCTTCCCTTGCCGGTGGTGACATTGGATGCCGAACTGGAAGGCTTGCTCGTCAAGGCGCTCAAGGTCGGGGAGGATGCGAGCTATCCGATAGAGCCGCAACTGGCGCAGCAATTGGTCGAGGCGGTGGACGAAACCGCCCGGACCTTGCCGATGGAAGCACGCAATATTGCGCTGATCACCTCGCCGATCGTCCGGCGGCCGTTGGGCGGACTGCTGAAGAACCGGTTCCCTGACTTGACCGTGCTTTCCTATCAGGAATTGCCCGAGGACAAGTCCATCGAAGTGCTTGCCAAAATCGGCGTTCCCCAACCCCGTCCCGAACCTCCTCGGGTTGAAGCAAACCAGATATCTTAATCGAGTGGAATGAATTTATGTTTCAAACAAAAATCAAAGCATCTCAAGCTTATGGCGCCATGCAGATTGACGAGAACAAGCTCGTCAGCGAGCATCAAGGACTGGTGACCAAAATTGCTTGGCAGATTAAATCATTCTCTCCCGATCAGGTCGAACTGGAGGATCTGATCCAGGTTGGCCTTGTCGCCATGGTGGAGGCTGCGGGCAAATATGTTGATCAGGGACATAATTTCAGCACCTATCTCTATGTGCGTGTGCGCGGCGCGATGATCGACTATTTGCGTGCAACATGCAGCCTGCGGCGAAGCTCTGTCGAATGGAACAAGAAACTGCGTGCCATCAGCGCACAGCTTGCCCAGGAAAACGGCCGCGAGCCCAATGAGGTCGAACTGGCCGAAGCCATGGGAATGGATCAAGCCGAGTTTCGCAAGAATATGGATCGCGCAATGGATATCCATGTGGACTCTCTCGATGAGGTTTATAGCGATTCCAGTAGCTGGTTCACCGATGATGATGATGACCAGCATGAAGCGCTGGAGAAAAGCCAGATGGTCGAACTGTTATCGGCCAATCTGAAGAAGTTGAATGAGCGGGAACAGATGGTTCTCAATTGCTATTTTATCGAGGAAATGCAGCTTGATGAAATTGGAGCCGTTCTAGAGGTATCCTCTGTTCGTGTCTGCCAGATAAAGAAGCGCGCTTTGGAAAAGCTGCAAGCTGCGATGACGGCTGACTAGATCGCGACCTGTTTTCTATTTTTGTACGTCTGTTTCAGACAAGGAAAAAGCCCCTTCCCGTTTGGGGAAGAGGCTTTTCCGTTCCACTGAACCGGATAATTACCGGATCAGGCTCAATACTGACTGCTGAGACTGGTTAGCCTGTGCAAGCATCGCGGACGAAGCCTGGCTCAGGATCTGGTTCTTGGCCAGCTCTGTGGTTTCTGCAGAGAAGTCGACATCCTGAATACGCGAACGTGATTCCGTGATGTTGGCTACCCGATCAGAAAGGTTGGAAACGGTGGTCTGCAGACGGTTCTGGTCGGCACCCAAAGAAGCTTGTGCCGTTGTGATTGTATCCAGAGCCGTGTCGAGAGCGGTCAATGCCGCTGCAGCGCCAGCTTCGTTGCTGATGTCCAGCGTGTCCACACCCAAAGTAGCAGCGGATACATCGGTGAGTGCTACGGCAACGTTCTGACTGGCGTCGCTGCCGGTCTGAATGTTGATGGATGCGTTCGTGCCGTCCAGCAATGCAACATCGTTGAAGGTGGTCCGTGATGAAACATCACCGATTTGCGCAACCAGAGCGGTAACCTCGGTCTGAAGGTTGGTGCGGTCGCCAGCAGAAAGCGTGCCGTTTGCAGATTGGACAGACAGTTCACGCATACGTTGCAACATGCTCGTAATTTCGTTCATGCCGCCTTCTGCGGTCTGAGCCAGCGAAATGCCGTCATTGGCGTTACGGATCGCCATGTTAAGGCCGCGGACTTCAGAGGTCATCCGGGTTGCGATTGCGTTACCGGCTGCGTCATCCGATGCAGAGTTGATACGACGACCTGTTGACAGGCGTTCGATTGATTTAGCGAGACCCATTTCAGCTTGGTTTGAAGCATAGCTGGTACGCAGGGCCGTTACGTTGGTTCCTATTACAGTCATGGTGACTTCCTTTTCACAATTTACTTACTCGATTGATACTGTGGGTCACCTCGTCTCCTGAAGCGGCCTCAGAGGAGTTAACGGTGGGCCCGGAATAAATTAATCAAAATTCTTTGTCGGTTCTCCGACACCTGCCGGATTTAACTGTCTGCTTTCCGACGAAAATGTCGGAAACCCGACAGGCTTAGATCAAGAAAACACCAGTTTTCAGCCATTCCCTGAAACTGGCACGCGGATTGCGAAGTATCGGATGAGCACAACAAGGATCCCGTGCTCAGAGTAAAACGTGAGGGAATGAGATGATCAACAACACCATTAAATCTAGCCTGGTCTCTAGGTTTCCAGAACTTGTTGATATGCTCGGGAGTGTTGAATCTTTCCACTCCGACCACACATTGTCATCTGCCGCTGCACAACTACCCCACATTGATGGTGCAGCGCATGCAGGTGCGAATGGTGGTGCAAAAGATCCCGTCGTAATTTATCGCGATGGCCCATTCCGTTTCGTTCCGGCTACCCTCAGCCAGCCCCCCCGCATTGAATTTGGTAAAGCAGACAAGGAATTTGGTTTGTCTTGCATTATTGAAGCCATGCGTGGGGGCAAAGGGCCTGCCTTTGCTGATCCAAAATCTATTGCCTTATATAAATATGCCGCCCGCGTAGCGCGCAGCGATGCCAATGTCATGATTACCGGCGAAACCGGTACCGGCAAAGAAGGCGTCGCTCGCTATATTCACGAGCACAGTACCCGCGCTGACAAACAGCTCGTCACCGTCAACTGTGCTGCGATTACCGAAACGATGATCGAATCCATTTTGTTCGGACATAAGAAAGGCGCCTTTACGGGAGCCTATGCCAATGCTGTCGGGCTGTTCAAAGAAGCCGACGGCGGAACAATTTTTCTCGACGAGATTACCGAGATGCCGCTGGAGAGCCAGTCCAAACTTCTGCGCGTGCTGCAGGAAGGCGAAATCCTGCCGGTCGGTTCAACCCGTCACGAAAAGATCGACGTACGTATCATCTGTGCCGCGAACCGTAATTTTGCCGAAGAAGTCAAAGCCGGAAAATTCCGTGAAGACCTCTACTGGCGTCTGAATGTTATGCCGGTTGAGTTGGAACCGCTTGCTGCGCGTCCTGCCGATATTGCCGCAATCTCCGCTTTCATGATGATGGATTTCCAGAAAGGTCATGAAAAATTTGTCTCGCTTTCGAAAAACTGTGTCGAACGCCTGAAGGCCCACCATTGGCCTGGTAACGTTCGCGAGCTGGCCAATGTCCTGCAACGGGCCCTGGTTATGTGTGACGGCGATTGCATTGGAGCAGGCGACCTGATGTTTTCGGGCGAGAGCCTCTCTGCTCAGCCCAAACAGGATGCGGTGCAACCTGGTAGCTCTGCGCGCTTCGTTCGCGGCCGTGATCTGCACTCCATTTCCAAGAGCGTTGAATATGACGCGATCAACAAAACGCTAGAACAAACCAATGGCAACCGCCGCGAAGCCGCCAAGGAACTTGGTATTTCAGAACGGACGCTGCGTTATCGGATGGCCGATATGCGCGCGTTGGCGGCCTGAACAGGGGATAGAATATGTCTTCCGTCAATATGAACAGCCTGATGGCAGCGCGCAACGCGATCCTCAACCGCAACAATGCGCTGCAGGACATTGCCAGTAAAACATCCAATCTGGCTGGTCCCGGTCAGGCACCGCAAACCGAGAAACCATCTGGACCGAACGGTTTTGCCGACCAGCTGACCAATGCCATTCAGGAAGTGAACAATCTGCAAGCAACCGCGAAAGCCAACACGGCCGCCTATCAAATGGGCGAGACCAACGATGTGGCTGCGGTGATGCTCTCCAAGCACAAAGCGTCGCTGGGTTTTGAATCCACGCTGCAAGTGCGCAACAAACTGCTGTCTGCCTACAAAGACATCATGAACATGTCGGTATGATAGATGGCTGAAGAAACATCCCTTAATCAGAACCTGACACCGGTCGCTCCAACCGGTGTTGGCGGTTCCGGCCCGGGCGGCGCGCTGGGCTCCATCCAGACTTTTGCCCGGCAACCGGCAATTGCGCGGGCAATGCCGCTGATCATATTATCCGCTGTCCTTCTCGCTGCATTCTCGGCCTGGCTGCTGGTGCGTGAGCCGGCGCAGCGTGACCTTTTCCGCGGATTGCCAGACAATGACAAAGCCGCAGTAATGCAAGCTCTGCAAAGTGCGAACATCGCCTATCAGGTTGATGACACGTCCGGGACTCTGACGGTTAGCAATGAAGACTATCATACCGCAAAAATCGAATTGGCAGGCCAAGGCCTCCCTCGCTCGGCGCCCAGCGGCGATACCATCATGTCGAGCATGCCGATGGGAGCCAGCCGCGCAGTAGAGTCTGAAAAATTGCGGACGGCGCGGGAGATGGATCTTGCGCGGTCAATTGAGGCTCTCGACAACGTATTGTCTGCCCGGGTTCACTTGGCCGTTGAACAACCAAGCATCTTTTTGCGAGATAGAAATGAGCCGGCAGCATCGGTCATTCTGCAATTGACCGGTGCGACCAAATTGGATGAGCGGCAAACGCAGGCCATTCTGAATCTGGTGGCCAGTTCGGTTCCCGGTCTGGCGGCTGGAAACGTGTCGGTTATCGACCAGAACGGACGCCTGCTGTCCCGAAGCGAGGATGAAGATCCCCGTGGCACGGATGCACAATTGAAAATAAAGGCGGCTATAGAAGATCGTTATCGCCAATCGCTGGCGAGCCTGTTGACGCCCATAGTCGGGCCTGGAAATTTTGTTGCCGAAGTGACGGCAGACGTGAACTTTGATGAGAAACAGGCGACCAGTGAAATCTATCCGGCAGACGGTTCCGTGCTGCGTTCGGAACAGGGCATGCGGTCGGAAGAACCGATCGGCACCCCGCAAGTTGGCGGTATACCTGGCGCTCTGGCCAACCGTCCCCCTGCACCTGCTGAGTTTGAAGAGCAGCCCGATGGCGAAGAAGAGCAGGTGGCACAGCAAACCGCTCCACAGAAAACCAGCGAGGAATATCAACGCAATTTTGAACTGGCCCGTGAAATTGCGGTAACCAATCAAGCCACGGGCCAAGTTTCGCGGTTATCGGTTGCCGTGGCAATTGATGACAAGGCGCTCAAAGACACCAAGTCACCGAAAGAGATTCAGGAAATTGAAAAGCTGGTGAAAGGCGCCATGGGTTTTAATGCCGAGCGTGGTGATCAGGTTGCTGTTTCCGCGCGTCAGTTCCGTCCTGTAACCGAAAAAGAGGCCGAGGAGGCGTGGTATGAATCACCCTGGTTCGGTGTCGTCAGCCGCAATGTCACGGCGCTCATTGTCGCTCTGTTGATCATCTTTGGAATCGGCCGGCCCATATTGAAGCGGTGGTTGAATTCCGAAAAGAAATTGAAAGAAAACGCCGCGGCGATTGAAAATACCATCCCTGCAAATCTCGGACCTCAAAATGGCGGTCTGTTAGGCGCTGCGCCAGTCGCTAGTAACGCCCAAGGCGGATCAGAGATCGCAGCACTACCGGATGGATCGCCGATTACGATCGATATGATCCAGGCCGCACCCAGCTACCAGGAGCGTGCTCTTCTGACGCAGAATTTTGTCAAACAAAATCCCGATCATGCTGCGTTGGTGGTGAAAGAACTGCTCAAGGAAACAGGCGAGGCGGAGGAAGTCGATGGCTGAGGCAGAAACCAAGAACACCCAAGCGTCAGAAGAAGACGGCGCACAACTGGAATTGATTACCGGCCGTCAGAGCGCTGCGATCCTCATGTTGTTGTTTGATGACGATGAGGCTGCCAGGATATTGGAACGGCTCGAACCGCAGGAAGTGGAACTGCTCGGCGAGGCGATGTTCAGCG
Source organism: Sphingorhabdus sp. Alg231-15 (assembly GCF_900149705.1). Lineage (NCBI taxonomy): Bacteria > Pseudomonadati > Pseudomonadota > Alphaproteobacteria > Sphingomonadales > Sphingorhabdaceae > Sphingorhabdus > Sphingorhabdus sp. Alg231-15. Next base: position 3,513,228 of record NZ_LT703001.1, read on the forward strand.
TCGCCGATGTCGATGCGATGCAGATTGACGGATCGCTCGATCGTTTCTTGCAGTTGACTCGAAACCAATCGATGCTGGCTTATAAATCCGACGAAAAAGTGGGCCGCGTGTTCCGTCAGGCGCTGGGCACCTCCCGCGCTGAAACCATGATGAACCGCTTTGCGCCGAAACGGCCCAGCAACATCGCGGAGCTTTTGAAGTGGGTTCCCCACAAGGATCTTGCAGAGCTTGTCGCGAATGAGCCGCCTCAGATTTCAGCGGTGCTGATCTCTTTCATGGCGCCGGAAGCGGCTGCGGAAATGTTACAGCTTCTGCCGTCGGACTTGCAGGAAGAACTCGTCTATCGGGTTGCCACCATGGGGCCGGTCAGCGCCCACGCCTTGGCGCAGATACATGGGCTGCTGGAACGCAATGCACCATCGGCAGAAGAAATCGCACCACCGATGGAAATTGGCGGCGTGATGGACAGCGCTTCGATCGTCAACAATTTCCCGAAGCAACTTGGTCGCGCTGTTTTGAAAGGCGTGACCCGTCGTGACCGAAAAATTGCCAAAGAGATTGAAGATGAGATGTTCATCTTTGCCGATCTGATCAATCTGTCGAGCAAGGATCTGGGCACAGTCGTACGCAAAGTGGATACCGCTATATTGGTTCCAGCTCTGCGTGGCGCATCGAGTGAACTGAAAGCGAAAATCTTCGCTGCAATGTCGAAACGGGCCGCAGAGACAATCCAGGATGAAATTGATGAAGCACCGCCGCAGCCAATGGAAGCTGTGCGGGATGCACAGAAAGGCGTTATCGCGATAGCCAAGGTCATGCTCGACAATGGAGAGATTAACATGTCCGGCGGCGGTGCCGATTATGTCTGATCTGCGTTCCGAGAAAAACCTGCATGATGCGATGCAAAAAGATAATGTCGCTCCGCTCTGGAGAATGCCGCTCGAACAAAAAGAGTTTTCCGCCTGGTCGGGACAATTGCCTCCTGATGCCGCTGCCGGCGCAGGAAGCCAATTTCAAAATTTTGGAAAAACGGACAGGGCAGGGGGCACAGCGCCTCCCGGCGGAGAAGAGGATATTTTTGAAGCCGCCTATCGCAAGGGATGGGAAGACGGACAGGCTGCGCTTTCCGCTGAACAGGCAATAAACGATCAAGCCGCTGCCGCTATTGCAGACGCCATAAGTCATTTGAACGATCTGCATTCGACCGGCAGCTTTGCTTTGATCCTGACCGCGATTGAATCGCTTTTTCACCGCTGTTCCGAGCTGGCCGTGCCGGATCCGGTATTGTTGCAAGCATGGGCAACGCAATTGGCGGACAAGATTGACCAGGATCAGAAAGGCGCGAGCCTGGTTCTGCATCCCGATGACATGGCGTTGGTTGATCAGGACGCCTGCAAATTGCCATTGCGTGCCGACCCATCGATGTTGCGCGGCAATTTGAAACTTAGCCACGCCGGCGGCTGGATTGAAAAAGGATCTGCGGTCGTATTGGACGAATTGCGGGCCCTGATTGACGAGTTTAACGGGCCGCAACGGGATGCCGATCATGAGTGATAGGCAGAGCGAATTTGTCAGTGATCCGAATAGTGGGAAAGGCATTCAGGGTCTGCTGGCGCGGATCGACCATATCAGCAACGCGCCGCGTTACGTCGGCAAGCTCTCGGCTCATGATAACGGTATGTTGGAAGTAACCGGCTTTGCCTATCCACTAGGCTATTCCGGCCGGGTGATCGCAACTGATGGCCGGGAAATCTGCGCCGAAGTGGTTGGTTTCAAAGGATCACGGGCCCTGATGATCCCGATGGTACAGGACGCACCCCTGCGCAGCGGAAGCCGCGTATTGCCCTATGTGAAATCCAATGAAGCAGCCGTTGGTGACGCGCTGTTTGGCCGAATTATTGGTCCAATGGGTGAGCCGATTGATGGCAAGGGACCGATATTGGCGACAGAAAGCGTGCCGTTGTCGGGGCAGGAAGGCGATGTCATGCGCCGGGCCAGCGTTACCAAGCCAATCGACATGGGGATCCGGGCGCTGAATGGCCTTTTGACCTTTGGCCGAGGGCAACGGGTCGCCGTGATCGCCGGTTCCGGTGTCGGCAAATCGATGCTGATCAACCAGATATTGGACGGTGTTGTTGCCGACGTCGTGGTCGTCGGCCTGATTGGTGAACGCGGCCGCGAGGTGAATGACTTTGTCAATCGCCGCAATCAGCAAAAAGACGCCGTACCAACTATTACGGTTGCTGTTCCTGCAGATCATTCTCCTTCATCACGCCTGAAGGCAGCCCATCGTGCAACTGCCATCGCAGAGCATTTTCGTTCGCAAGGCAAATCCGTCGTGCTTGTCCTCGACAGCCTGACCCGTGTGGCTCATGCCCAACGCGAAATCGGGCTTGCGGCTGGTGAACCGCCAACCATGAAAGGCTATCCACCGTCCGCACTCTCGATGATCCCGCGATTGATCGAACGGGCGGGCAATGACAGCGAGACCGGCGGGTCGATAACAGCAATTTATACTGTTCTGGCCGATGGCGATGATCTTGATGATCCTGTCGTTGATAGCGCGCGAGCCATTGCCGACGGGCATATCATCCTGTCGAGATCGCTTGCCGAGCAAGGCATATTTCCCGCCATTGATGTCGGTAAATCGATCAGCCGCGTTGCGGTCGATATTATCGATGACAATCACCATGCCGTTCAAACGCATTTCAGGCGGCTCTGGTCGATATACGAGGAAAATCGCGATCTTGTGCTTATGGGCGCTTATCAGGCCGGGAGTGATCCGAATATTGATGAAGCGTTGGCCTATTGGCCGGTGATGGTTGAGTATATCAAACAGAAGCCGCGCGAATTGGTCAATTTTCAACAGAGCATTAGCGATCTTGCCGGTTTGTTTCAGTCATGAAGCGCAAGGTGAAAGGGCTGCAACGCATCTTGAAGGTGCGGGAGACACAGAAAAAGCTGAAGGAAAGCGCACTGGCGAAGGCCGGAAACCATTGTGCCGCGCTGGAGCATAATGCGCAGCGGATCAAAAATCTGCACAGCGAGACGCAATCGGATGTCAAAGCGGAAAGTGCCGATTTGTTGGCGGCCAGAATGGAATTGTCGGGACGGTTGCTCGACGCCGAGCGATCAATCGAAAGATCAATGGTGACGGCAAGGCAAGATTTTGCCCATGCGGAGCGGCAAAATTTTGCCGCCCGATCCACTTATGAGAGCACAGAGAAACTGCTCCAATCCAACATGAAAAAGGCCCGAAAAGCAGAGGTCTTCAAAAGCGATGTTCGTCATAACATATTGTATAATATAGCTAATAATAGAAAAAAGGGGTCAGGACAATGATTGGCAAAATTATGGCAGAGGCCTCTCATTCAATAATTGGCATGCTTTCTGCAAAGCCTTCGGACATGGAAACAACAACAGCCTCTGATGCGTTTAGCGCCCTTCTGATGCCCGGTGAAGACCGGCCGCGTCCGACGTTGCAAAATGACGGCACTGAAGTGGTAGAGGAAACCGGAATTGAACAATTTGTAAGTCAGTTGCTCGGCTTTGATGATCAACCGCGTTCACGATCGAATGCGCGCGATATTACCGGGACTGTTTCAACCCAGATTGTACAGGATGCCGAGGCAGACAAGTCTGACTTGTCTCTCGAAACAACTCCGTCGCCAGCTCCCGCTTCACAGATAGGGCGCTTCATCGCGACTCAACCACAGGTGTCGGACCTGACAGAGAAAGCTGTGCTCGCAGGCTCTTCTGAAACCGGGGACGACGCCGGTGATTCAATCGATTCCGCAATGATGTCCGACAGGCTAAACCAGCCTGGTATCAGCATGGATCAATCCGATCTGAAAGATAGTCCTGCACCGCGTGGCCGCGATCCGTTGTCAGCGGATACGCCTGTTTCAGGCAATGAGACCGTCAAAGCCAATCATCCACTGAGCGATGTCGGCAAGATTGCGACCATGCCAATCATTCTGGTCGACCAGCCGACCACTTCAGGCGAGAAAATCAGGACTGTCGGTAACGAGCCAAAAGCTCAAATAGCGATCGATATGCCGCGTATGCAGCTGTCGGACAAGAAGGCCGCTGGCATCAAACCGAGCCTGCAACGTGAACCAGTAATTAGCGCTGAACCTGTGGCTCAAGACAACATCAAACCAGAAATCTCATCCGCTACTAATCGCGCAGAGGTGAAGCCAGCAATTGCCTTGGATTTATCGAAGCCACTGGCTGGGAATTCAACGGCGACCGACATTTCTCCCGCTGAAAACAGTCAGAAGGCAGCAACAATTATTCCGCCGCTGATGGCCAAACCCTATTCTGATGCAAATCGTAACGCTCCGGCGAAAGTTGATGAGAGTACCGCTAAAAACGGACTGACGGCTGCAATTCCGCAAGCCGAAACCAGTGAACGCAAGATTGTCGCTCCGCTTGACCTTCGGGTGGCTAGCACGCGCAATGTAGACAGCAAGATAACAGCCCAGCCCACGGAATTTACGGCACGCGAAGTAACGAGCAATATGGAAAAGCCCGTTAGCATCGAAACCAAAACGCCGTTCGCAGACATAGATAATGCACCCGCCTCGGTCTCGCTGGAAAGACATTCAGAAATACCGGCGCCGGTTACAGCAACGCCCGTCAGCGCCGCGCAAACCCTGGCCGGAAAAACCGTCAATTTTGACTGGAACGCCCCGCAATTTGCTGAGCGCTTTGCGTCTGAATTGAGCGACATGAAGGTCAGCGGCGATCTGAAGCGATTTGAAATCAATCCCCGGAATATGGGGCGCCTGGAGATTTCCTTTGTGGCGAGAGGCACGCAGGAGATCATCCGGATCGAAACCGAAAATGATGCCGCACGCGAGATGATTGTCCAGCACAGCCAAGCCATTCAGGACATGTTGAAAGCGCAAGGACGGCCCGACCTGAGCCTGCGGGTTGATATCAAGGAAAATATGCTTGGTTCATCGCAATCAGACATGATGGATTTTGCACAGCAAGAGAATGAGAGCGGGCATCAGGAGCGCTCGAACCCGTCCCCAGATCGCGGGCAGATGATGACCTCCGACAGGCCATCGGATCCGCAAGAACCAAACGATAACAGCCGCTACGCCTGAGCGTAGCGCAACCATCCAGAACCATAAGAGACTTCAGAGGTAAAAATGTCAGACAGCAATCCAGAAGAAGAAGAAAAACCCAAGAAGAAAAAGGGTAAGATGAAAGGACTCATCGTCGGTATTGTTGCGATTGCCGTTGTCGGTGGTGGCGGCGCTGCTGGAGGCTTTTATGTCGCTGGCACGATGGGCGGCGAAGGCCAGGAACCAGAAGACCCGAACAAGCCCAAGATCATTCTGAAAGACGGTACGGCGGTTAGCGAAACCGAAGCGAAGACAGCTGTTCCCGAAGAGACGGACAGCAAATTCAAGATTTCCTATCACCAGATTGAGCAACCATTCACATCGAACCTGTCCAATTCAGAGAGTTTTGCCCAATTGTCGCTGGCGATCTCGACCTATTATGATGAGCGCGTTTTCGAGAATGTTACCGAGCATGAGATTGCGATCCGCTCGGCCGTATTGATGGAGTTAGGACAACAGGATCCGTTCGAGCTGGATACGTCCGCAGGAAAATTGAAGCTCAAGAAAAAATTGCGCGATGTCATCAATGTAACCCTGAAAGAAAAGTCGGGATTTGGCGGCATTGAAGACGTCTATTTCACCAGCATCGTTGTCCAGTAAAGATCAGGGAAAGCATCAAGCTCATGTCTAATCCTTCCTCAGAATCAACTTCCAACAGCGGCGCTCCGGTCGAGCATAGTCCGCTGAAAAAAGGTGGCCCCGACGACATGCTTCTGACCGTTTACCGAAAGGTAGAACGGAAACTTGCAAGCCAATTGAAACGTCATCTGACGACCATTGTCGCCAGCGAATTGTCGGTTGAACTGGCCGCTGGCGAAACCGCTCCATTTGCCGATTGGCTTGCCGGTCAGGAAACCGATTCCATCTATCTCCAATTTCACTCCGGCGTGACCGGTCCAGCAATATGGGTGCGCATTTCTCGCCTGTTTTTGACCGGTTGTGTCGACTGTTTTTTTGGCGGCCAATTTGATGGAGAAACATGCGCTACAGGCAAACTGACGCGTTCCGAAGTCGGGATGATCGAACGTCTTGCTGGTGCCGTCGGTGAAAGCCTGAGCGAAGCTTGGTCTGCCGTTTACGAAACAACGGTACGATACGGCGGTTTTATCCACGACAAGGTTGATCTAGAGATCGAACTTGACGATCCTAACAGTCTTGTCAGCGTGGCGCGTATTGCATTGTGCGGACATGCTGTCGAGGCGATCGATTTCGTCCAGTCCATTGATGGTCTGGCCGCGATTGAACCACAATTGCATCGGCCCGTTGCCCGCGAAACCAATGCGGTCGATCCGGTTTGGCAACGGTCGATGAAAGAGTCTTTTGATCAGGTCTATATGCCGGTCCGATCGGTACTGGCTCGTCCGACAATGGATTTGTCACAATTGTCGCGGTTGTCGGTCGGCGATATTCTACCCGTTTCCCCAACCGACAATGTCCCGCTGATCGTTGGTGATCGCGTCTTTGCTCATGGCAGCATCGGCGAACAAAATGGCGGTGTCGCCTTCCAAATCAAACAGTTTCTATAGGACCAGAACATGAATGATATGACCCATGATAGCGAAGCTCTCGAAGCCGCAGAACCGGCCGCTGTAAATGTCAGCCAGCCCCAGGACCATTACGCTTTTCTCGCGGATATCAAGGTACGCCTGTCCGTTGAGGTGGGCAGCGTGTCGATGACCGTTTCCGATATAATGGATTTGCAGGAAGGCTCGGTGGTCGAGCTGGACCGCCAGGTTGATCAACTCATCGACATAAATGTCAATGGCACTCTTGTTGCCCGCGGCGAGGTTGTTCCAGTCCAAAACAAATTCGGCGTGCGGATCGCGGAGATCGTGTCGAACGGCATGGCGCGGGCGCGGGTCGAAAGGCGCAACTGATGACTTACTATATTCTCAAACTTCTGATCATGCTGCCGCTGATCGGCCTGATGATCTACGGCTCGCTCTGGCTGTACCGCAAATATCAACCGCAGACGATGATGCGGCAGAATACGAATAGCCTCAATATCGTGGAAGTCCTGCCAGTGGGCATGAATAACAAACTTGCCGTTGTCGACTTTGAAGGGCGCAAGATTCTGCTCTCGGTCACGCGCAGCGGTGTCGCAAAAGTTGATGTGAAAAATGCGGAATAGTCTAAAATATTTCTGGCCCGTCCTGGCCTTTCTGGTCTCGGCCTTTGTTGCCGACCCGGCCTTCGCACAGGCGGAAGCACCGGGCGCGTCCGAGGCGTTGGAACGCGCGCTGGACGACGTCTCGGGAGACGGACAGCCGCTGAGCACGACGCTGCAAATCCTCATCGTGATGGGGCTGCTGACGATATTGCCGTCAATTGTCCTGATGATGACCAGCTTCACCCGGATCATCATTGTTCTATCGATATTGCGCCACGCACTGGGTCTACAACAAACTCCACCCAATCAGGTTTTGATCGGCCTGTCCTTGTTCCTGTCCCTGTTTGTCATGGCGCCGAGTATCGAGAAGATCAACGAGCAGGCCATCACACCCTATTCTGCGGACGAGATTACGCTGACGGAAGCAATTGAACGGTCGGGTACGGTCATGCATGGCTTCATGGCCAAACAGACACGCCAGTCCGATCTCCGGCTGTTCATGGATCTCGCCAATGAAGACGGATTTGAAACGATGGAAGAAGTTCCGTTTTCGATCATGCTGCCTGCCTTTGTCACCAGCGAACTCAAGACGGCTTTTCAGATTGGCTTCATGATATTTCTGCCTTTCCTGATAATCGATCTCGTGGTTGCAGCCGTGTTGATGGCGCTGGGTATGATGATGCTGTCACCAGTGATTATCTCGATGCCCTTCAAACTCCTGCTCTTCGTCCTGGTCGATGGCTGGGCGCTCACCATGGGCTCCCTTGCAGCATCTTTTGCGAGTTAGATAATGACGGATAATGCAGATTTCTTTGTCGGGATTGCGCAGCAAGCCTTGTGGGTTACCGCCCTCGCGGCAGCGCCGTTGCTTATCCCCGCGCTGTTGGTCGGGCTCTTGCTCGGCATGGTGCAGGCGGCGACGTCGGTCAATGAGCAGACACTGACCTTTGTTCCCAAGCTCGTCATCGTAGCGGTGGTTGCGGCTTTGTTCGGCGGATCAATCCTCGTGCTGATCGTTGATTTCACCAGAGAGATTTTTGCCCGTATTCCGGATCTCCTGCTATGATTGCGCCGGGCTTTGCCGATGTCGAAAGCCAGATATGGCTCTGGATAATGGCGATGATCCGCCCTGGTGCCGCAATGGTCGTTACGCCGGTTTTTGGCGCGGCTAATGTGCCCATTCAGGTCCGGATCATTCTCGCCTTCATGATCGGGCTGGTTGCCACCAACAGTGCATCCTTCGACCTGCCTGCTGACAGCGCGATCAGTCTGGCCAATACCATGTTTGTGATGGGAGAAGTGTTGGTCGGTCTTGCCATTGGTTTTGCCTTGCAGATTGGCTTTGCCAGCGCCCTGATCGCGGGTGAGGCAATTAGTAATGCGATGGGTCTGGGTTTCGCCAGCATGGCTGATCCGCAAACCGGTCAATCCACTCCCGTGATTGGCCAGTTTCTGACTATTGTAGCGACCTTGCTCCTGCTCGCAATTGACGGGCATTTGATGCTGCTGGCAACTATTGTCCACAGCTATACGGCTTTGCCGCCGGGCTATGCATTTCTGGGCCCCGAGCTGTTAATGGGGCTTGTCCAGTTTGGTGGCACACTTTTCTCCATGGGCTTGCTTATCGCTTTGCCAGTGGGTGGCGCACTTATCCTTATCCAGCTTGTCATGGGCTTTCTTGCCCGTACCGCCCCCGCACTGAACCTGTTTGCCGTGGGTATCCCGGTGACGATCACCGCCGGCCTGGTTGCACTCGCAATCACGGCGCCAGTCATGGCGGACACGATTGTTCGGTCGCTGGGCATGGGTCTGGGACAGGCTGCAATCATCGCAGGGGGTAATTAGTGGCGCAGGAATCACCAGGAGGCGGCGAAAAGACCGAAGCACCAACCCCAAAGAAACTGAAGGACAGCGCGAAAAAGGGTGACGTGCTGCAGTCTCGCGATCTCGGCGGGGCACTGGTTATATTTGTCGGCACTGTCGCGATGGTAACTTTTGGTGGTGCGCTATACCAGGCACTGGCCGACATGCTTGCCAGTGCGTTGGTTTTCAATCATCGAGATGTCGAAATATTCGATATCGAAGAACGCAGCTTTGTGCTTGTCGGCGGATTGATACCCGAATTTATGAGCTTGTTTGCTGTGCTTTTGGTGGCCGCTATTGCAACACCCGCATTGCTTGGTTCATTCGGTTTTCGCTGGTCAGCGATGAAACCGAAACCATCAAAACTGGATCCGATCAAGGGCCTGGGCAAGATATTCGGCACCAATGGACTGATGGAGCTCGGCAAGTCGATTATGAAAGTTCTGCTGATCGGAGTGGTCGGTGGGACGATCCTGTTCCTCCATCTCGATAATCTTGCGCAAACCGGCGCACAGGATCTTAACATGGCGGTTACCAGCTACACATCTCTGTTTCTGCAATTGCTGGTCGGGATAACGGTCAGCCTGATGCTGATCGCCATGATCGATGTCCCGATCCAGATATTCCAGCGTGGCAAGCGGCTCAAGATGACCAAGCAAGAGGTAAAAGACGAATATAAACAGACAGAAGGGTCACCCGATACACGCGCCATCCAGCGTCAGCGGCGCAGCGAGATGCTGACGGATTCAACACGCAAGGCGGTTGCCGATGCGACTGTTATTCTGGTCAATCCAACCCACTTTGCGGTAGCGCTGCGCTACGACCGTGAACAGGATTATGCGCCGGTGCTGCTTGGCAAGGGTTGCGATGCGATTGCTCTGGCGATGCGCGAAATGGCTGCCGAAGTCGGAACGCCGGTGATGGAATATCCTGATCTAACCCGCTCGATCTACTATACTTCCGATGTTGGCGAGACCATCGATGATCGTCTCTATGCGGTGGTCGCTGCCATACTCAGTTTCCTCATTCAGTTGGATGAAAAACTGGTCAGTCCGCTTCATCAACCCAAAATCAGTGTGCCGGAAGACATGCAATATGGCGCAGATGGCAGCCGGCTCGCATGACCTGCAAAGGAATCCTGTCGCTTAATTCAACCCCGTTCATGCCGTAAATCACCCGAAAGGTGAGAAAAGAATGTTCAGTAACGTCATAAACAGCATCGGTGCCGGTTCCGGCCTGAATTCCGCTCAACTGGTCGCTGACCTCGTTGCGGCCTCGACCGGAGCCAAGCTGGGTCAGCTAAACGAACGCGCGCAACTTAACAGCTCGCGAATTTCGGCCATGGCAGCGACCGCATCGGCGCTCAGTACCTTTTCCGACGCCGTCAAGGAAACCTTGAATGGTCAGGGGTTTGTCGGTGAACTGGTATCGACCCGCACCGATCTGGCAAATGCCACCGTATTGGAAGAGGCGCGCCCGGAAGGTTTGCCGGCGTCCGTTGAGATTGTACAAATTGCTGTCGCTCAGCGGGAGATGACGGATGTATTCGCCAGTGCCTCCGATCCGATTGGGGAAAGAACGCTGACGATCACCAATGGCGATGGCAGTTTTGATATTGTCATTGATGATACCAATAATAGCCTGACCGGCATGAAGGATGCGATCAATGCCAGCAACAGCGGCGTGACCGCATCAATATTGACCGACAATGCCGGTTCGCGGCTGGTCTTCGAAGCACAAGAAGGTGTCGAAAACGCCTTTACGATCGCACAAAGCGGTGCGTCGCCAGCGATGAACCTTTCCAATATCGCCGTCGCAGCCGACAGCGTTATCCGCGTGGATGGTATTGAGCTGACCAACAGCAGCAACACGGTAACCGGCGCCATTCCTGGCGTGCAACTGTCCTTACTTGCCGCAGAGCCAGGCAGCAGCCTAACCATTAGCGGAGATTCCGAGCCACTGGATGTACGCAGTCTGGTGACGGAATTTGTCACGGCCTATAATGAATTGCGTCAGTCGCTCAATGCGGCGACGGCACCGGGTCTTGCCGGTGGCAGTGGAGGACCGCTTGCCGGGGACCGCGGCGCCCGTGAAGTCATCCGTCAGCTCAGCCAGCTGACCGCGACGCCATTGGTCGATAGCGGTGATTTCAGGACGCTCGCTGATATTGGCGTGCGAACCGAAAGCGATGGCACGCTGACGGTTGATGATGTCCGTCTGGATGCCGCGCTGGAGCTTGATACCGGTGCGATTAAACTGATGCTGGAGCCGGCCATCCTGACCGACACCAATATCGGCCTTGCTGGCGCGCTCGACAAGATTTCAGCCACTCTGCAGGATGAAAATGGCGCTTTGGCGCAGGCACAAGAGCGGCTCGATACGATTAGAGAGTCGATCGAGGAGCGGCGCGAGAAGATTAATGACGAGGGTGATCGCCTGCGCGAACAGCTTGAGGGCACATTTGCCGGCCTCGAACGGCAGCTCTCGGTTCTGCGCGCCACCCAATCCTACGTGGAACAACAATTCGCCTCCTTTGATGACAACTGACTTTAGAAAGCAATAAAGAATGACATATCAATCCAATATCGGCCAATCGCATCTTGCCCCTTCGCAATCCGGTCCACCTTTGGGTCGTCCGGTCCATAGTCGGCGGACATCAAGTTATAAATCGATTGATAAGAACAGTCGGGTTTTATCTGCGAACCCCTATGATCTGGTTGCTGTGCTGTTTGCCGAGTTGCGAGACAATCTTGATCTGATGATCGAAAGCGCACGCCGTAACGAACATGGCAAGATGTTTGAGTATCGCGCAAAAGCGCTCGGTATACTCAACGGACTGGATGAGTCCTTGGATTTCGATACAGCGGGCGATCTCGCACTGACATTGCATACTATCTATGCGGAAGCCGGACGCCGCATTCAGGCCGAAATCGACAGCTCTTTCATCGAGCGCGCCGAGTCAGCCCGCGAAATGCTGCACGAGATTGAGAAAGCATGGATGGCGATCGCGCCGGGTCAACAGTCATTCTGAACCCAGCCAGCGAAGCGAAACTGGCGATCAGGCGAGCCCAAAAGCGGGCGTCAGCATGGCATTATCGTTGGTCGATTTATCGATATTATATTTGCGCATCTTGTCGATAAAGGTCGTTCGCTTGATGTTGATCGAGCGAGCTGCCTTTGACACCACGCCGTGAGAAGCTTCAAGCGCCTGTGCAATGATCCGCCGTTCTTCGTTTTGAAGATGGGCGTTCAGGTCGTTAATGCCTCCAGGCTGCTGCTCCCGTGTTGCCGTCTCGAGCGCTGCGGCAAAAGAGGAAGGGCCGCTGGTAGGGGCAACATCTGACGAGAAATGACGTTGCTGCTCCAATGGGGGTACCTGGAAGGCCGGTGGTTGCGCAATGTCATCCACGGGAGTGGCAGGAACCAGATCGGATTGAACCAGAGTTGCCACATCCTGCGCATGAACAGGCGCACCGGCAAAGAATACCGTTGCACGCTCCACGACATTGCGCAGTTCGCGCACATTGCCTGGCCAGTTATAGTTTTGCAGCGCGGCATAAGCCTCTGCCGTGAAAATCGGGCGGGCATCTGTGGCAGGCAGATTGTTCAGGAAATGCTCAACCAGCGCCGGTATATCTTCGCTGCGCTCGTTAAGAGCAGGGACTTCAATCGGTACCACACATAGCCGGTAGAACAGATCTTCGCGGAAAGAGCCGCCGCGGATACCTGTTCCGAGATTCTTGTGGGTCGCCGCGATCACGCGGACATCAATCGGGATATTCTGATTGCCACCAACGCGATTAACAATGCGAGATTCCAGGACACGCAGCAACTTGACCTGCATGTTGAGCGGCATGTCACCAATCTCGTCGAGGAAAATGGTGCCGCCATTGGACTGCTCGAACAAACCGACATGCTTGTTCACAGCTCCGGTAAAGCTGCCTTTTTCGTGCCCGAAAAGCTCGGACTCGATCAGTTGTTCAGGCAGGGCGCCGCAATTTACGGTAATATTAGGGGCTGCGGCACGTTCTGAAATATGGTGGATGGCGTCCGCGACAACTTCCTTACCGCTACCGGAAGGACCAGTGATCATGATCGAGCTGTTGCAGCGTCCGGCGAATTTCACCAGCATACGCAACTGCTGCATTTTTGGACTGTTGCCGATCAGCTTCGATGCAAGAAGCGTGTCTAAATTTGCGTCAATCATTAAACTACCCAGATAACAAACCTCAACTCTCCGACACCGCCGGAGATGGATGGTTGGAAGATCCCGCAATCTCCCAACCGTCACCTGGTAAAAACAGAAATGAACAAAGATGGTTAAAGTCAGGTTAACACCATCTGCTTGGATTCAAACGATTTTCAAAAAGAAGGATTTTGCTTGGGAAAGCAGGCCTTGTTAGCCCAGTTCACTCAATATCGCTGAGATCTTGTCTTTGCCCGAGGCGGTGGTCGCGATGAAGACCATACGATTGTCCATCGGGTTGGGGGACTTCTCCAACAGCCCATCTTCGGCCATCACGTTAATATAGCGCATCGCCGTAGTCATCGGGATACCCGAACTATGGGCAATCGATGAGACGGTGATTTTTTCTTCTTTAAGGTCGCAAATATAAACGTCGAGGCACATATTCCAGCATGAATCAGCAAACAGGCCGGAATTGAGCCCGAGCGTATTGGCTTTGAAGCGACTCCATCGCAACAGCTCTTCTGCGCGCTGGATCAGTTCGGCATTGGTAAGTCCAATGAAATTTGATGGTGTTTCAGAGCTTTGGGTATCGTTTGCTATCGCAAACAGGCCGTCTTGCAAGACAGTCAGTTTTTCAGTGGCCTGTTCTAATGCCGACTTGACCGCTGCAATTTCAGCGCTGACCTCATCCATTTTTTGATACCAAAATTATTATTTTTTCCAAAAGTAACAGGCCCGAGAAATGATGGATATACTATCTAAAGGCCGTATACAATTACGTGTAGATGGTTTTGTTGGTGCTATAGCCTTTTTTAATTCTCCGAATGGCGAGCTGTTCTATACCGCAAATGACCACGACAGGTATATCGATACTATCCAGATGCCAGTGAATTGAGATGATTGATTGGAAATTTTTCCCAGATTTTAGGCAATGACAGAATCGGGTTGAACGCTAGTCGCGAGCTTGTCGGCAAGATCACGACTGAGCAGCGCCATCATCGCATTTTGAAACGTGGGTGATTTCGCCATCAGCTGCCGTATGGCTGCGCTATCCCATTCGACATATCGGGTTTCTGGCGGTGCGGTGACGTCGGCGGTTGGCGGTCCGGTTAGAACAAAGGCAATCTCTCCGATAAAATTGCCAGCGCTCAATGTGAACGCGTGGTTTCCCTTTTTTGCATGAACCGGGCCGTCAAAGATGTAATATAGATTGGACAGAGGCTGATTTTCTGTTGTCAATTCAGTCGCGGATTCTGCGGTGCGCCATCGCGCGATCTTGAGCAGCTGACGAAATTGTCCGGGCGTGAAGCCTTCAAAGGCTGCAAATAGCTGTTTTTCTTCATCACTCAAAGCCAGCATTGAGCGTTCCATGACAATGCGAAACAGGATAGTGAGATTGGCTAGAGCCAGGACGATGGTGGTCAGAATTGCGTCCCAGAGCGGCGATTCCGGAAATACGTAATAATATAGCAGATAGAAAGCCGAGCCCGCGAGCACCAATAGCCGCAGCTTCAATTCATCGCGAATAAGAAAAGCGACAATGTAGAACAGGGCTCCGACATGGATCAGCAAAGCGGTGTTAAAATCAAATTCCATTGCGCATCCATCGGGTTTTTGTCTAGATATTGCAACATCTTCCCTTGGAAAACAGCTCATCCATGCCCAGCGCGCATATAATATTGACGACAGCCATAGTGTTTACACTGCTGACGTCGGTCGTCCTGATCTTCTGGTTTCGCAAGACAGTGCTGACCGGGGAGCAGCCGACAAGCTTGATGGCTTTTATCGCCATTTTGTTCACCTCGGGTCTGGATGTGGGCCTGATCCTGTTTCCTTTGACCGAATTTCCGGTTTATGAAGCGGAGGCGGTTTACGGATTTACCAATCCTCTCGCGATTGAGTTTGGATTTTGGGGCTTTCTGGTCTGGGGGTTCTATTTTCTAACGACATTCTATTTTTGCGTTGTGGAGCCCCGGCTAAGACTGTTCGAAATCGGCTGGGTCAAGTTCATCAACAATCTGGTGATCATCGCGACCTGCGCCTTTACCGGCTTTCTGTTTTTCAGTTACCTTCCTGACTATATCCCCGATATCCCATCGGTTGCGCGCTATGCTCTGGTGGCTGTTGTCGTGCTTGCTGCGGTTCTGTCCAGCACCGATATCCGCTGGGTTGTCTGGCTGAGTCTGGGGTCATTCATGCTGTTCCTCGTCCTGATTGCGGTGATGTTGCTGCATAGCGATATGGGCATTGTCGAATTTGTACAAAGCGGTCAGTATCTTGGCGGCTATTTCCGCCATTTGCATAGATTTGTCAGTCCGTTGACTGACTATCATGCCTTCTATCTTTTCTGGTGGTTTGCGTGGAGCATCATGATTGGCCAGTTTGTTGCACGATTTGTTGGCGGCTTGCGGCCCTGGCAGTTGCTAACGGCTTTGCTCGTCCTTCCATCTATTCCGATCGCTCTGTGGTTCTCAATCCTGTTCTACATCCATAGCGAGCAGATCCTGTTGTCTGGTCTCTTGCGATCCGCAATGGTTGTGGTCGGGATTGTCTTTGTGATCAATTCGCTGGACTCTCTGACCCGCCTTTATTCCGAAAATCTCAATCTGACGGTCGAGCGGCTTGGGCGCTGGACTTATGTCGCGTTGCACTGGGGTCTGCTCTTCGGATTGATCCTGCTATACCAGTTCACACCACTGAAAATCGAATGGATCGGTATGGTGGTCATTCTGCTCTACGCCTGTATATACGCGCTGATTTTTCAGCGTCGGCGTCAGCTCGCCGCGACACAGTTTTAGAGGGTTTGAAGACCATGCCGATCGTTTCCGAAGCCGACTGGGACTATATCATCGTCGGAGCTGGCTCTGCCGGTTGCGTCCTTGCCAACCGGTTGACGGAAAACGGATCAAACCGCGTATTGCTTCTTGAGGCGGGCGGCAGCGACAAGAATATTCTGATCCAGATGCCAACCGCCTTGTCTTATCCGATGGCATCAGAAACCTATAATTGGGGATATCTATCCGACGCGGAACCGGCCCTGGATGGTCGCCAGATCACCTGTCCGCGCGGCAAAGCATTGGGCGGTACATCGTCGATCAATGGCATGGTTTATGTGCGCGGTCATAGCTGTGATTTTGAGGAGTGGGAAGCAGCCGGAGCGAAGGGATGGAATTATGCCAATTGCTTGCCCTATTTCAAACGATCAGAAAGCTGGCAATTTGGCGCGGACGATTATCGTGGCGGAGACGGTCCGCTGGGTGTCGGAGGTGGCAACAACATGACCGGCAATCCGCTGTATCAGGCCTTTATCGATGCCGGTGTGGAGGCAGGATATCCATCGACCGACGACTATAACGGTTTTCGGCAGGAAGGATTTGGTCCGATGCACATGACCGTGCGCGGCGGTATCAGGGAATCCACCGGGCGGGCCTATCTTGATCCGATAAAGTCACGAGCGAACCTGACCGTCTGGAAAGATGCGCTTGTTGACCGGATAGTGTTGGAAGGCAAGCAAGCGGTTGGCGTGGTTCTGACCCATACCGGCATCAGAAAAACAATATCGGCGAAAAGGGAAATCATTCTGTCGGCAGGCTCGATCGCATCGCCAGCCATTTTGCAGCGATCCGGTATCGGAGCTCCAGAAATTCTGTCCAAAGCGGGTGTTGAAACCTTGCACGAATTGCCTGGCGTCGGGGAGAATTTGCAGGACCATCTTGAGATTTACTTTCAGTTCCGATGCAAAAAACCGGTCAGTTTGAACAGCAAATTGGGATTGTTCAGCAAATTGCTGATCGGCATGCGCTGGTTTTTCTTCAAATCCGGTCTTGGCGCGACCAACCATTTTGAATCCTGCGCATTCATCCGATCAGATGCAGGCGTTAAATCGCCCGATATCCAGTATCATTTTCTCCCCGCAGCAATGCGCTATGATGGCACGCCATCCGTCAAAGGTCATGGTTTTCAGGTACATGTAGGCCCCAATAAGCCGAAAAGTCGGGGGCACGTGCAGATTCAATCTGCCGATCCGGCCGCGGCGCCGCGTATAAAATTCAACTATATGCAGCATCCCGATGACGTTGCGAAATGGCGGCAATGCATCAGGTTAACCCGCGAGATTATCGCGCAGCCGGCGATGGATGCATATCGCGGCGAGGAGCTGCAACCGGGCCTTGATGTCGCGACGGACGGGCAGATTGATGAATGGGTCAAGGATAATGTGGAAAGCGCCTATCATCCTTGTGGTACCTGCAAGATGGGACCGCAAAGCGATGCCATGGCGGTGGTTGATCCAGAATGCCAGGTGATCGGGCTTGATGGATTGCGGGTCGTTGACGCCTCTGTCTTTCCCACCGTGACCAACGGAAATATCAACGCCCCGACCATCATGGTGGCCGAGCGCGCGTCCGATATGATTTTGGGCCAGCCGCTATTGCCCGGATCATCGGCCCCGAGCTGGATCGATGAAAAATGGCAGATGCGGCAACGCGAAGGAGAGCCTGTCCGGGCTGTGAACTGAGAGTTGGTTGATTGATCCAGCGGCTTTATCGCGTCCATCGCCGCCAGCTAACAGTTATAATATTGAAACTTCATGACAATCCGCTAATCATCCGGCGATGAGCAGCAATCCCATCAAACGCAGCAGTGCCGCCAGTCAGACGGGGCATAAGTTCCGCTATTTTGACTTCGTGATGGCGGCCTTTGTCACCATACTGCTGCTGTCTAACGTCATCGGGGCAGCCAAGCAGACATTTATCACCATCAGCGGCGAGCAATGGGTTTATGGAGCCGGTATTTTATTCTTTCCTCTCGGCTATGTAATTGGCGATATCCTCACCGAGGTGTACGGCTACGCTCGGGCGCGGCGGGTGATCTGGGCCGGTTTTGCCGCAATGCTGTTCATGGCGTTTATGAGCTGGGTTGTCGTATCTCTGCCGCCAGCCGATGGCTGGGAAGGGCAGGCGGCCTATGAAAGCGTTTTCGGTCAGGTGCCGCGGATTGTTGCGGCCTCGATTATTGCATTTTGGGCCGGGGAATTTGTTAACAGCTATGTGATGGCACGGATGAAAGTCTGGACGCAGGGGAAGATGCTGTGGTCACGGACAATTGGCTCCACCGTAGTAGGGCAGGGGGTCGATAGCCTGATTTTCTATCCACTGGCCTTTTGGGGTGTGTGGGAAACATCGGCCGTGTTGACGGTGATGGTCACCAACTGGCTGTTGAAAGTCCTGTGGGAAGCGGTTTTGACACCGGTAACCTATGTCGTTGTCGGCTGGCTGAAACGGCGCGAAGGCGTCGACATCTATGACGAGGCGACTAACTTCACACCGTTCAGCACCAAGACCTGATCACCGGTCCGTCAATCGAGCAGGCTTTTCTTCTTAGCCCAGCGAGCAAAGAGCAGAAAGCCGAGGGCGAGAACCGGAATGGATATCGGCATGAACCAGCCAGCCTTGCTGATATATTCCAGATAGCCATCAAGAATAAAATAGCTGCTAAACTGGACCAGCACAGCGATAAGCGACAACAGGAACAACCGGACGGCAATCGCTCTGCGTAGCAACAGCATGACCGAGCCCATGAAGCCGCCGATGACCGCGACCGCGAAAGCGGCACTGGCCCAATAGGGGCGGTTTGCATATAACTGCTGCTCCGCTTCGCTGAGCTGTGCAAAATCCTCAGCGCTCATCAAAACCTCTGCGGCATAGGCGGCGACACCCAGTCCATTCCATAGCAGTGCGAATATCCCGATGGCCCAGAACCATGCCGGTATTTTTCCATTTTCAATCATAGGCTTCACTCCTCCCAAAGAGCCGGAACCACCATAGCAAAAACGGTGAAAAAGTAACTGAATTTTTGTCGTCTGCTGCATCGATCTGGTCTCGCAATTATTCGTTCGCGGTCTTTTTGTTTTGGCGATAGGCTGGTCGCATGACCGAGCCTAACAAACCGATCATCATGACTGCCATGATGGGCAAACAGGATCTTGCCTGGGCGGATGCCTTACGCCGGAAACATTATCCGTCCGAGCGCAATGTCCTTCCCGCGCATATTACCCTGTTTCATCATCTGCCGCCGCAAGCGCTGAGTGAGATCAAGCGGGCTGTCAAAGACATGACGCAACATAATCCTCCGCCGATTACCTCCCTGCAACGGTTAATCCATCTCGGCAGCGGAGTCGCATATCAGCTCCATTCCCCGGACTTGCTTGCGATGCGTATGGAATTGGCCGACCGGTTCCATGGTCTTTTGGTAGCGCAGGATCAACAGGTGCCGCGGCTGCACATCACTGTTCAGAACAAAGTGTCAGCGAAGGAAGCAAAAGCGTTGCAGACGGTCCTGACGCTGGATTTCGAACCCCGACCATTTGAGATCAAGGGACTGGCGCTGCATCATTATATGGACGGGCCTTGGCAGGATATCGGTGCCTGGCCGTTTCGCGGCTAGATCTGCTCGACTTCCTTGATCGGTATATCGGTGTCTGCCAGTTGCGTAGGGTCCAGACTGAGGCCGCTTTCAACAACCTTGCGGCCCTGGACATAATCTTTGGTGGCGTTGACACAATCCAGCGCGATGACCTTCCCATCCTTCAGATAGATGACCGAAAAAGACCGGTTCGTAGGATCTCCGCGCACGATATATTCGTCATGACCGGTCGATAGTCCGACGGTTTGCAGCTTAAGATCATATTGATTGGACCAGAACCACGGCACGGAATCATATTCGCAATCCTCGCCAATAATATCGAGCGCAGCGACCTTGGCCTGATCATTGGCATTTTGCACGGATTCAAGGCGGATATGCGCGCCGGCGGCAAAACGGTTAGCATGCGCCGCGCAATCGCCAATGGCATAGACTCCATTCAGGCTGGTACGGCAATGCTGATCAACGTCGACACCATTGCCAGCGGCTGCGCCAGCGGCGACCAGAGGGCCGGTTTCCGGGATGATGCCGATACCGACGATGACCATATCGGTTGACAGCACGCGCCCGTCGGACAGCTTTACGCCAGTTGCCATGCCTTCGTCATTGGTTTCGAACCCTTCGACCGTCGCGCCCAGTTCGACAGTTACGCCGTGCGCGCGATGCTCTGCTTCATAGAAGCGCGACAATGTTTCTCCGGCAACCCGCGACAACACCCGATCGAGCGATTCCAGCACCGTGACTTTCTTGCCAAGCTTGTTGAGGACCGCTGCTGCCTCCAGGCCGATATAACCGCCTCCGACAACGACGACCGTTTCGGTCGTGGGCAAGGCGGCCATGATCTTGTCGACATCCGCGCGCGAGCGCACGCCATGAATATTACGCGCCTGGCTTCCTGGACAATCCAGCATTCGCGGGGTTCCGCCCGTAGCCCAGATCAGCTTGTGATAGCCAATTTCATCATCGGTGCTCAGCGTGACGGTCTTGTCCATCGGGTCCACTTTCGAAACCCGGCACCCGGTAAGCAGATCGATGTTACGCTCGCCCCAGAAGCTCTCGGGGCGCAGCATGATTCGTTCAAACGCCTTATCGCCTGCCAGATATTCCTTGGACAGTGGTGGGCGCTCATAGGGTGGATATTTCTCATTGCCCATCAGTCCGATAGAGCCTTCAAACTTCTGCTGGCGCAACGCTATGGCGGCCTGCGCACCGGCATGGCCCGCGCCAACGATCAAGATGTCGTAGGATTTGTTCATTTCCGGCCCCTTTGCGCCGCCCAGCGGCAAGGGGACCACTGTTAGCGCGGATGGCCGCGTCCTTGCAAGCACAAGAAAATGATCGGCAACTTGTTGACCGATAAGGATGCGGTGACTATAGCGCCGCGGTCCAAGGATTTTTGGAGCGACTCCCGGTCGCGATCAAATCCTGTTGGCGGAGTAGCTCAGGTGGTTAGAGCAGTGGAATCATAATCCATGTGTCGGGGGTTCGAGTCCCTCCTCCGCTACCAGATAAACCTCAGGAAATTAGCGCTTATCTGGCTTGGTGCATCGTTAAGGCCAGTTTTGCGGCATCGTTTCCAACCGCCTGAAAATGGTCGCGTGCCTATTCTGCCAGCCGGTCAGCAGGATCAATCGTCCGTGCCGGCGGTCAGCTCTTTCTCAATGCGATGCAACATGGCGGCGCTTTGCATTGATGCAGAGACGTCCGCAGGAGAATTATAAAGCGAACTCAGCAATACCAGATCCATTTCGCTAGCCGAAACGGGCATGGTTCCATCTGGTCCGGGGGAATCAAACAAGGACAGGATGGAATATTGCGGGGCCTGTTGGGTTTGACTGTTTCTGGTGTCGATATAGGATCGCATTGCGGCATAATCCGCGATCTGGACAGTGGTCAGGTCGACCAGCGCGTCCTTTTCGAGCAACAGGAATGAATGCGTCATTGCCTGTTGGGTTGTTCGTTTTATCTTTGATTTGACGTTTGATATCATTGAGGCGACTTCGGTCTTCCAGAATTCGTCCACCGGCAGAATATCCGTTTCATCCGAATTTTGCAGAGACCCGGATTCGGCAGAGCCTGTCTGTATCCGTTTCCATGCATAGGCAGGGCCACCGTTTCTGGCGATCCGGTCTCGCTCATGAGGCGACATGCCGCCAAATAGCCGGGATTTTTTCTTGCGCAGCATCTTTATGGCTTCATCACCATCGGCCACGACCATCACGAATATATTCGGGGTGCAACCCTCTCCGGCAACCTTCATGTCAGCCGCCAATGCTACACCACGCATGCGTTTTTCGACCTGTTTCTTGTTGGCGTCCGATAAGCCAACGACCTTTGGGCAGATCGGGTTGGAGAAACGCGCATATTGGCCGTCATGTCGACCGCCCTTTGGCGTTGCAATCGTCGTTCGGACAAAATCTGCAATGGCATCTTTGGTTGTTATTTTTCCGGTAACGACAATGTCCTGATCTGATGATCGTGGTTCAGTGAATGTCGCGCTTGAAGGAGATGAAAAGAGGGTCAGTCCCGAAACTGTCAAACCGAAGGCAACCAGAATTTTCTGCTTCATTTCCATTACATGCTCCTTATTTGTGGCGAAGCTTGCACAGTATCGACCCGGTGTAAAGCAGGTGAGCCAATCGTTCCGGCAGTCACACGCGGATATCAACTGGTCTTTGATGTCACCCGAGCCAGGGTCTTCAAGCGTCAGGTCCAAAAGTTTGCCAAGAAAAAGATACGGTTTTTCAACATAATATTGTTCTAAAGGGACACTGCTGTGCTGAGGCGCACATCAAATATTGCAAATTGCCTGTAATGACGCCAATCACTGACGGCGTTCACCGGATCTGGGGGTAACAAAAGACCGTGAATCTCAAGACCATATTTTTGTTTTCTCCGATCGCATTGCTGTCACCGATAATCTTTCCGGATGGCGCCATTGCACAGAAATTGAAGCGCACGGCTCCGCTTTCCGGACAGATAACGGCAACCAAGGGCGGCGAGCAAGCAACCTTGCGTCCGCGCGATAACTGGCAGCGGGCAGTGGTTCGTCAAGATCTGAAGGCAGGAGATGTCCTGCGCACCAAAGCGGCCGGAACACTGGCTATCGTTTTTGCCGACGGCACACAGGTGCGCCTGGGCAGAAACTCGGTCATGGTCGTGCGGCGGGTGAACAAGAACGGGCCATCCACGCTGTCGCTTCAGCGCGGGCGGGCCTGGGGGCGAAGCCCGCGCAAGCGGTCCAATCTTTCGATTGAAACCCCGTCTGCAACGGCGGCGATCAGGGGCACGGAATGGGCGATTAGCGCAGATGCGGATTCCAGCCAGCTGCAGGTGTTTTCAGGTATAGTCGAACTGTCGAACGAGGCAGGATCGCTAACCGTTGAGGCGGGGCAGGCGGCAAGCGTCCGGCTTGGTCAGGCGCCAACGCGAACGGTATTGGCCAATCCGACCGGGCGCGAGCAAATGCTCTATTTCGTCAATCTGGCTGATGGGCTAGATATGCTTGGCAATAGCAGCGAGACATTTGTCGCAGCGCGCCGGGCAGTGGATGATGGGGATTGGGAAACGGCTTCTCGCCTGTTTGACGCGCTCGTCCGGTCGGATGATCGTTCGGATCAAGCCGCAGGAATCTATGGCGGCTATGTTGCGGCAGTGCAGCTCGGTGAAGAGCCACCACCGCCGCTATTGGAGAATACGGCCGAGAGCTATCTAACGCTGAGCTTGATTGCGGCCTATGACGGCGACTTGCGCGCTTCGCAGAAAATCGCGGAACAAGGCCTGGAGGCGTTTCCGGACAATGTGTTGCTGTTCAAGGCAAAGGCAGATGTGGAAGCCATGCTCGGTGATGCTGACGCCGCCATCGCGACCATCGCAGCGGCCCGTGCCGCCTATCCGGACGACGTGGCGCTCACGATCAGTGAAGCCGATCTGATGCGCGATTATCGGGGCAGCCCGAAGGCGGCGAGGGACATTCTTCAGCCGATCCTTGATACTGAACCGGAAAATATCATGGCCCAGAAATCACAGGCGAAAAACTGGATGGCCATTGGCGCGATGAAGGAGGCCAGTGAGCTTGTCGAAGAGGCGTTGGCGGCCCGACCTTATGATGCGGAATTGGTGAGCATGCGGGCGGAGATATTGCTGGAGCAGAACAAATTGTCTGCCGCAAAGACAGAGATCGACAAGGCTCTGGAAATGGATCAGGGCAATGCGCTGGCGGGCAACGCGCTGGCGCAATATTGGCGGCGCAAGGATCGACTGGATCAGGCCTTGTCGGCATCGCTGGCCGCCTCCGCGCATAATCCGGACTATGGCAAGGGTTTTCTGGGCCTCGCACAGGTGCATTATGAAATGGGCGATACAGACCTGGCCGAGCAGCAATTTGATGCTGCCGACCGGTTGGATCCGTTTAATCCGGCTATTCCTTTGGCCCGTACCGGCGTCGCCTTGCAAGAATTCGCGGCCGATGATGCGATCCGGAATGCCAGAGAAGCCCTGACCCGATATCGCGCGCGCGGCGGGGAATATGTCAATCTGTCAGAAAATCGTGAAACCGGGAGCCTCGTTTCGCAGGCCTTTCGCTTTCTCGATCTGGAGGGATGGGGTCGCTATTATGCCGACCGGGTATTCGACAGCTTCACACCATCAAGCTATTTCGATCAGGCGATCAACCAGACGCCGGGCCCTTTCCTGATCCGCAATGCCGATGGCAGCTATAACGCCCAGCAGGCGGAAAATAGTGGCGAGGGTGAAAGCTTTGAAGCGTTGTCGAGCTTCCTGCAAGGGGTGGCGCTAGACCCCTTGAGCGTTGCGAGTTCGCAGCGACGCTTGCGGTTCGACAATGGCAATTTCATCGAACCCTTTTTCGGTGCCTCTATCCTCGACGAAAATCTGCGCAATGAAAAGACGCTTAGTGGTGGACTGGATGGCATTTTTGATGCGCCGCTGCCCACGGCTATCTGGCTACGCGGCAACTATACCGATATTTCCGACAATCGCCGACGCCCCGACATCAGCCCATTCTCGCGGCGGCGCGGTGGGGATAACTGGTTTTTTGGCGGTTATGTCGGACTGGAACTAACGCCGTCAGACAGTCTGGTTTTGAATGGCGAGTTGCAGCGCAATACGGACTTGTCCGAAACCAATGTGCTGGGTCTTTTGGACAATAGTTTCGCGCTGGAAGAAGACCGTGAGGTAGAAAGAAACTTTCTGTTCGGACTTTATAGTCACGAATTTGGCTATCGCGATCAGCTCACGATCGGGGCCGGTTTTGGCCGGTCGCAGCTAAATCTGGTCTCGATCGATACGACCAGCACGCTGCCCTTTGCCGACCAGTTGGCGCAAAGCCGCGGGACGTTCACCTATTTCAGCGCCAACTATGCCAAGGGCCTTGGTCCTGTGGATCTGCGGATCGGCGGGGAGTGGAGCGATGTACGCACCCGTGAACTGCGTTCCGCCTTTGATTTCGCACAAGATAATTTTGCGCCGGGTGTCGTGCCAACCCGTTTCGATCTGCGCACGACGGAGGCACGGGCCTATGTCGATTTGCGCTACCATCCGATCGAGCCGCTCGTGCTTCAGGGGCAGTTGGAGGCAACCGCCCGCACCATCGCTGGGGATACGCGCTATCCTTTCAACTTTCGTTTCGGTGCCTCCTACGAGCTCGTCGAGGGTCACTGGCTGCGCGCCGCCTTCCTACGCCAGAGCCGCGGACTGTTTGATTTCAGCTTCCGGCCCGCCGCTGTGGTCGGTTTACAGGCCAATTCCGTCCCCAGCTTTCGCCAAAGCCGCAATGACAGCGTGATTGTGCGCTGGGATGCGGAATGGTCTGACAATCTGTTCACGACCGTTGAATATCAGGATCAGCAACTGGAGGCAGTGCAATATGCTGTTCCCGATCTGCCGGTGGACATTACCGGCTTTCCGGTTTCGGTGAAACGGATCAGCGCGGAAGCCAATCTGTGGCTGGGCGGCAATATCGGCCTGCGGGCTTCCTATGCCTATACGGACAGCGCGATTGAGGGCAGCTTCGTTTCCGGCGACAATGTCAACCAGGCGATTGGGCCGACTTTCGGTTGCGCGACCGCAGACCTGAACTTCACCTTCGGTTGCACCTATGAATTGGGTGACAAGCTGCCCTTTGTTCCTGGTCATTTTGCAAGGGCCTCGCTGGTCTGGAGCCTGCCAGCGCCGCTCCGACTGAAAGCGACATTATCGGGCAGCTATATTGGCGGACAGGACGATGACTTAGGCCTGTCTGTTGAAGATGTCGCGCTGGTTGATGCCCGGCTGGAGTGGGAACCACTGGACCAGCGGTTCGCGGTCAATCTTTCGCTGCTCAACCTGCTCGACAAGCGTTATGACTCCGCCACTGATGTTGCTGCACCGCGATTGACCGTGGTCGCGGGCGTCGAGGTTCGGTTCTGATATGGCCGAGCCCCGGATCACCGCTATGCTTTCACCCCGCCACAGGTTTTCCGGGGTGTTGTTGGTTGCCGTGGTTGCGCTG
The DNA here is from genome assembly GCF_900149705.1 of Sphingorhabdus sp. Alg231-15. Classification (NCBI taxonomy): domain Bacteria; kingdom Pseudomonadati; phylum Pseudomonadota; class Alphaproteobacteria; order Sphingomonadales; family Sphingorhabdaceae; genus Sphingorhabdus; species Sphingorhabdus sp. Alg231-15. The sequence goes on from NZ_LT703001.1 coordinate 3,539,459, forward strand.
CTGATGGCCTTGCTGAGCCTGTCCACCTTCATGCGCGATCTTGACGGGCGCAGTTTCGATTATTTGTCGACAGCTGCGCCGACGCTGCCCGAACAACCGGGGATCACGCTAATCGCGATTGATGAACCGAGCATGGATGCCATCGGGCAGCAATGGCCGTGGCGGCGTTCGCAACATGCCGAACTGATCGGTCAGCTCCGTAAAGCCGGGACCAAGGCGATCGCTTTCGATGTGCTTTTTGCCGAGCCATCGGACGAGGCAGAGGACCAGGCGCTGGTCGCCGCGATGGGGCCGGATATTGTTCTCGCCGCTGATGAAAGCCTGATCGAGCGTCCTTATGGCAGCACGTTGGTGCGCACCGAACCGATGGCAGAGCTGATCGCAGGCGGTGCCCGCTCCGGTATTGCAAGCCTGTCGATGGATGGCGACGGCGTCCTGCGCAACATGCCAATATACAGGGACGGCTTCATGACGACGCTGTTCGAACTGGCTGACGGGACACCCGCACCGCAAAGCGAAACGGTCCGCCGGATCCAGCATTTTGGTGCCGCGGGCAGCTATCCCACAATTTCCTATTATCAGGCGCTGGACCCCGAGGCCTATCTGCCACCGAACTATCTCAAGGACCAGATTGTGGTGATCGGTTTTGCCTTGCAGACCAATGCGGATGTTGCGACAGGCGGGATCGACGCTTTCGAAACCGCCTATACATTACGATCGCGTCAGCTCACCCCGGGCATAGAGGTGCAGGCCACGATTTTTGACAATCTCCGCACCGGGCTGTCGATCAGCATATCGCCACCTTGGCTATCGTTTGTGGTGATCGCTCTTGCTAGCGCGCTCGCGCTGCTGGTGTCTCGTCCGAAGGCGCCGGGCCGAAAGGCATTACTGCTAGCCCTGGCTTTATTGGCGATCATCGGCGGATCATGGCTGGTGCTGCAATTCGGGCGTTTCTGGATTGGACCGGTGGCTCCGTCTGCTGCATTGGTGCTTAGTGTGGTCGCCATTGCCACGCGCGACTTTGCCGGCGAACAAAGACGCGGACGCGAAGTCCAGAATGCCTTTGGCCAATATCTCGCCCCCGAATTGGTGCAGAAAATCGCCGATGATCCTGAATTGCTCAATCTCGGTGGGGTCAATCGCGAGCTGACCATATTATTTTCCGACATTCGTGGCTTCACCTCCATTGCGGAAGCGATGAAGGATGATCCGCAAGGGTTGACGCGAATGATCAATGCGATCCTTACGCCGCTGTCGAACATCATTCTCAGCCATGGCGGCACGATTGACAAATATATGGGCGATTGCGTCATGGCCTTCTGGAATGCGCCGCTGGACGATCCCGATCATGCCCTGCACGCGCTGGAAGCAGCGCAAGAGATGCTCGCGGAAATGGACAATATCAATCAGGCAATTCAGACGATGTTGCCTGAGGGCGCCAATGTGCCGGTGATCCGCATGGGCATTGGCATCAACACGGGAACATGCGTGGTCGGCAATATGGGGTCGGACCGCCGGTTCGACTATTCGGTGCTCGGCGATGCTGTAAACCTAGCCTCACGCCTTGAGGGACAATGTGAAGAACAGCGTGTCGACATATTGATCGGACAAACCACGGTCAGCGCTGCGCCGTCATTCACCTTCAGAAAAGTGGCGGATATCCAGGTCAAAGGCCGATCCGCGACAGAACCGACCTATAGCTTTTGAACAATGTATCAGATCGGGACAGCCAATTGCGCTTTTCCAAGAAACCCTTGGGTTTTTACTACTTTCCATGTTAACCCCTTGTTAGGGTTCGCAATATTTTTTGGCCGATAGGCCTACCAGTGACGAGAAGTCAGTGGGAAAAGTGGGGGAAGTTATGAAAAAATATCTATTGGCTGCGGCGGCAGCTGCATGTCTGTCAGTGCCAAGTGTGGCCAGCGCGGCAATCATTACCGAGACGCTTGGAATCACGGGCAGCGATTATCAGCTCTCGTTCGGTGATCCATCGGCCAGTCCGGTTGATCCAACATCCATCATATTTTCGGTGACCTTCGACAACAGCGCGGATATTTCCGGAACAACCACGGGTTTGAATATCCTTTCAGCGACCCTGCCTTATGCGGCTCAATTCGCATATAGCAGCGGCTCGGACACTTTGACTCTCGCCACAAATGCCAATCCTAACTCTTGCGGAAATCCTGCAGAATCTTTCTGCATTTTTATCAATAGTTTTTCCACGGCACCTAATGCGAGTTTTGTGCAGCAATCAACCGCAAGCGGCGGATATTGGCGGGCAAACACGGTAGCAACCTCTGCTGTTCCCGAGCCAGCCACATGGGCGTTCATGATCCTCGGCTTTGGTGCCATGGGCGGCACGCTGAGATCAAATGGGCGACGCCAGCGTAAAGCCAATGTGAAGGTCAGCTACGCTTAAATAGAAATGACAAGATTATCCCAAAGACCTGCCGGAGCGATCTGGCGGGGCTTTTTGTTTGTCCGACTGCATTTGCTTTGGGCGCAATCAGGGTCAATGGATTCGGGTATTTCCAAGACTGATCGAACGCAATTCTTCAGAAATACACTTTAACGATTGGGGCCGGTTCTTGAACGCTAGTCTGAATCAACCCGCGATATCAGCGACAACCAAACAGGTCCGCTATTTGCCAGGCCAGTCATTCCTGAACTCTGACGCGATCTGCCGGATCTAATGGCAAGAACGAACTGGCCAGCGCCATCCACCAACTAGGTTACGGGAATTGGCAATGCCCAACCGGTATCGCATTCAGAAAATGCATTGCAATCGTATCAATGATTTCTAAGCTGAAGAAATGAAGTTTTCTCGCGGCTATCTGATTTTGGTTTTAGTGCTTGGACTCATTGCTTTAGGGATATTCGGAAACGCCCACGATCGGGCCGCCAATCCTTCTGTTGAATATTCTGTCGAAGAAGGCAGTAAACTACAACTGGATATCATTGCGCAAGTTGGCCCATGGCCCGTTGCATCACGGCTGATCGGTTATCGCGGAAAATTATGGTTCGCCAATTCGGTCAAAGGCCGCAACCACAATTCGTCCGACATCTGGAGCTTTAATCCAGAAACGGGAGAAACCAGATATGAACGTCATCTCTACAGCCAGGATGCGGGTCATCCATTGGTCTATAAAGGATTGCTTTATTGGCCGTTCGAGGATGCCCTGCAGTCTGCTGGCAAAGGCGTTGTCGAAGTTACCGATGGCGAGGATTGGCAACCTCTAACCATCTCTAATCCGCCCATCTATCACACCAGCCAGTTGCTAGAATGGAACGATGGCTTGCTCGCAATTACAGGGACACGCAACGCAGGCATGCAATTGTCAATGGACGCTGGGCGAGGATGGAAAGAACATTATATCCACCCGACGCCATCGACCCATGTCAGCCGGATCAAGGAGATGCTGGTATTTAGAGGTGAGACTTATGCGTCACTGAAGGATACGAAGACGAAACGGCTCGTCAGATGGACAGGCTCTGGCTTCCAAACTGTCGATGGCTGGCCGCTCAACCGCTATTTCAATGGCATGACAATTCACAGGGATGAACTTTTTGGAATAGTAGGGCGCGGGCGGAAGCGCGAGATCTGGCGATTTGACGGTTCAAAAGCCGTTCGCGTTGACTTTAGGGGCCCTTTTGTCGACCTGACCAGCGACGGTAAGCAGCTATGGGTTGTTGCCAATGATGGACGCCTGTGGTCGAGCCTCAATGGCAATGATTGGGAGCGCCACAGTGACCTGAAAAAAGGACGACCTGTGTCTATTCAAGCGATCGCGGGCGGAATCTACGCCGCTGGCGCTGGAGAAGACGGCCGCGGCATTATTTGGGGTAGGCGCGATCATGTCATTCCCGTTGGTGAGGAACCTCCCAAGCTGGTCTCGCAACATTTGGCTCAAAAGATTTCGATGGATTGGCAGGCTGTCGGTCAGAAAATTGATGACCTATTGGCTGATCCAGAAACATATTCTCGCTCGAGAATAGGAGAAGTTCGCGAATTGACAGACCGCGCATCGGTAAACGGAGCTCCTTTTGGTTTTTTCGCGCAGCGTTTGAAAGTGGACATACCACCAGCAAAGATTCTGGCATTCGGCGGAAATATGGAGCTTGACGCAAGAGACATTGCGCACGCGACCCTGTTGGCTGGCATGGAAAGAGCCGGTCATGCAAATGTACCGATCGCATATTTGACCGACCCTTGGAGCTCTCCGCCAAACAGCTACGAGAAATATTTTGAAATAGAACTCAGCGCAATGCGTGCCGTAGTCGCGTCGGGTCAGAATGATAGGGACACTATTGCCGCGCTTCTGAGCAGACTTGATTTTCCGGATGACCCTCTTTGGCTCAAGTCACAAGTGATTGGTACTCTGACCGCTGTAAGCGGGAAGCATTTCGGCTATGATATTGCTGCGTGGAAAAAATGGGCAAAATCGAAACAAAACTGAAGAGGGCGTAGTCAGCGCCTTAAACGCCGACTTTGGAGATGTTGCAGACATGGTGGCTAAGAGTTACCGCTGGCAATGGACAGCGGCTCTGCAACTGGAGAGTGCGCTGACAAACGGCAGAACTATGAGCGATGTTGCCCATCACATTCAATGTGAGAACCTCCTGAGCCGTATATGTGATTGCTGACGTCTGCTTTCGGGATTTAGCGGGAAGAACGCAAATGTCTGCAAACAAGCTGATTTGCTCAGAGATATGGATTCATTCTATGAAGAGTCGGGAAAACAAGACCGAGGAAGATAGTTATGTTCAGCCATATGACATTGGGAACTAATGATTGGATAAAAGCGGAGCCATTTTGGAAGGCTGTCGCATCAGCTCTTGAACTACCATTGCTTTTTGATCGACCCGGCGGCGTAGCTTATGGAGAGATGACCGGTCCTAAAATATTTATTGGCCCAACGTTCGACGGACAACCAGCCTCAAATGGGAATGGCACCCATGTTGCTTTTCTCGCGAAGGATAGAGCCATGGTGGATGCGTTCCACGCCGCAGCATTAAAACATGGCGGTTTGAATGAAGGTGAGCCGGGGCTAAGGCCTCAATACCACCCTAATTATTACGGCGCATATGTTCGTGACCCAGATGGCAACAAGTTACAAGCTGTATGCCATTCGGTTAATGGATAAGCTTGGCATTTTCGATTGATGTCTAACGTCTGCTTTCAGGATGCGCTGCCCCCATTCATTCTGGGCTTTATATTCTCCTCTTTCCTACAATGTACCAGATAGGTTATATCTGTGTGTTTCTCTGATAAAGGAACACAGCTATGACACAGCAACCTGCTCACGACAGTTTCACCGATATCCCTGCTGCTGAGGAGCTGGCGCGGCCCCGGGCGCGCCATGATGGTTGGTCGCCGGACCGGCAGGTGGTGTTTCTTGAAGCCTTGGCGAGGACCGGCAATGTCCGGGCGGCAGCGCGCTATGCGGGATTGTCTCGGGAGAGTGCCTATAAGCTGCGTAGGCGGCCGGATGCACGGGCCTTTGCCCGGGCGTGGGATGCGGCGATCATCCATGCCCGGGATATCTTTCAGGACGATCTGATGGACAAGGGGCTTAATGGCTGGAGCGAAGCGGTCTGGCACCAGGGCGAAGAAGTGGGAACAAGGGAACGCTGGAGCGCGCCTCTGTTTCTGGCAGCGCTTGCCCGGCTCGACAAGATGGCCGACCGGATTGATCTGGCAGGCAAGCCGGCACAGGTGGCGGCCGAGAGATTTGATGATCTGCTGGACGGCATCGGCAAGGGCGAGGATTGTGCAGCGCTGGTCGACGAGATTGATGCATCGGGTGAGACAGTAGGTGCAAGCAGCGGCGCGCTGTCCAACGCGCAGATCATGAAGGCCCTGGAGCTGCAGCATGGGCGTGAGAAAATACAGGCGATGGCGCCGGAGGATACTAATGTATCGGACCTGGATGTTACAGACTGCGAGGAGTGGGACGATCTCGACTGGGAGCGGGCTGATCGCAGCGGATTACTGGAGCGCAGCGGCTTTTATGAGCAGGAGGAGAGCGAAGCGGGGGAGAAAGAGGCAGCGCAGGAGGGGTGAGAATGATGTGAACTTTGGGAGCGCATTCTCCACCGTCATTCCAGCGAAGGCTGGGATCCCCAAGAGACAAGCACTCCCCTTTGAGGAGATCCCAGCTTTCGCTGGGATGACGGAACGGGCGGGGAGGAGGGAGTGTCTAACTGATCAAAGCTCGTATCCATAGCGATCTGCCATTTCTACCAGCTCGGGATATTCTGGATAGGCCTTGATTGCATCGCTAACGTCTTCAAGCGGCTGTTCAACAACGGCACGTCGAGAATTCGAATTCTCCGAACGGCTTTTCTGGATATAGGTGAGGTCTCGACCAAGCCAACTCGAAATATTCTCGATGTTCTCCGACAGCTTTTCAATCTGAAAGCGTTTGTCTGTAATGGCCTCGCATCTTCGGTTCCATTCAATATACCACCGTAAACTGCTCCGAAGAGGGTCGTCGCTAAACTCAAAATGTTTTTTTGCAAACGTATAAAATGGCATGCGCTGGTTTTTGATTTTGTCGTCAAACCATCCGAGATTATAGGTCGAGAGTATAACTTTATGAGGGTGCCTTATCTGATGAATGGCTATGATTTCGGGGTCGGGCAGATAGGGTATTGCGAGCCAAGACGAATCCCCTTTGCAATGGATACCGCGATCCGGATTTCTAAGCTTCGGACCATCAGGAGTGAAATAGGCTTCATGGGAACATTCATAGCCAGAAGCCTTGAAAAGATCGGCTACGTAAGTGCTTCCTGAACGACCGGTGCCGATGATTGCAAACTCTGGTTTCTTGGCCAGCACTACATTTGCCACTTTGTACAAGGACAACGCGATCGGCAAAACGGGGGCTGGCAAGGATTCGCGAACAGCTCTGAGATTCAGGCCCATAAATTACACCATTCAAATTTTGTTTGTTCTGGATTGGGTTCGCAAGATTGTTGACTATGACAGAATGCATATTGCAGCTTTATCAATCGGCCTAACAACCTCGGACAAAACTGTAAATCAGATTTTCCCCAAGGGGATCAGCGCGGCAAAGCCGCTATTGTCCATGGTCGAGCGATGCATTTTGAAACCGCTGATAGATGAACCAGCCAGCCCATAGTGCGGCGTAGAGCGAGAGGCTGGCGAAAATGGCGGGTTTGGGATTGCTGATCGTGCTGATCGAACCGGCATAGGCGGCGATGCCGATATAGGGGATGGTGCCCAGTGCATAGAAAGCCAGATAGCGGATCAGCGGCATGCGCGTTACGCCGGCCATGCAGGCCGTAATCTCGGGAGCCATCGGAACGGCGCGGGCCAGCATGATCATCGCCGGACCACTACGTGTGAAGGCAGTGGCCATTTCGGCGCGCTCGGTTTCGCTTTTGACGAGAAGGCCGATAGCGCCAGCGCCATATTTCCGGCTTATCCCGTATCCGGCAAGCATCGCCAGCGTCAGTCCGGTAAAGGCCGCCGCTGCACCCAGCGGGAAGCCCAGAAAAAAGCCCGCCAGCAAGATAGTGGCAAGGGTTGGAACCGACAGGATAATATCCAGTAGTAACAGGAGGACAATCAAGCCGAAAATATAGACCGGATCGACCTGCTGCGCTGCCGCCAACCCATTGCGGACCTTTTCGATAGTCAACAGGTCAAAGCCGCGCCCAATCAGAAATATCACCACAAACAGCAATGTCAGGGCGGCCATGATCTTGAGCATTGGTTTCATCAGAGGAGCGTGATCATTGAGTGAATTTATTGCCTATGCAAACAGCAAATCGGCGGCTTCATTAGCTACGCGCTGCCAGGATTTGCTTGTTGCGCGCCTCGACTGCACGAAACCCTTTGAAGACGCCGAGCTCTGGATCGGTCTTTCCGCTCTTGCCGATATTAAACAGCTGCTCATAAAACCAGTAGATCGTGGCAAAACCATCCACCGCCTTGACCATCTGGAAGCGTTTGAGAAAGCCGAGCCAGTCGGGGATGAGCTGCAGTGTATTTTCGTAGCGGGGCAGCTCGTCGAGCCCTGCAAGCAGTTGTTTCGGTGCATCGGTCACAACGCACATCGGACGCCCCAGACCGATGAGATCTGCGGCTCCGTCGGACAAGGCCTGCTCCATCGCGGCGCGCGTACGAAAGCCGCCGGTGACCATCAGAGGAACCTCGACAGATGCCTGCATAGCTTTGGCAAAATCGACAAAATAGGCTTCACGCGCCTGGGTCGAGGGCGCAACATTCTGCTCCTCTTTTTCCTCCAGCCCGTCTGCGCCCATCAGCGCAGGTTGTTCGTAGGTGCCACCGGATATCTCGATGAGATCAACGCTTGCAGCCTCCAACCATTGTACGACTTGCAAGCTATCCTCAAACGCAAATCCGCCCTTCTGAAAATCGGCGCTGTTGAGTTTGACCGAGATCGGGAAATCGGGGCCGACCGCCGCACGAACCTTCGCGACTGCCGACAGAAGAAAGCGTGCGCGGTTTTCCAAGCTGCCGCCATATTCGTCCGTGCGCTGATTGGCGCGCGGGCTGAGGAAGCTGCTCAGCAAATAGCCATGGGCGCTGTGGATTTGCGCGCCGGTAAAGCCAGCATCCTTGCAGGTCTTGGCAGCCAGTGCGAAACGATCAACAAGATCCTCAATCTCCGGAATCGTCAGCGCAACAGGCTCGCCAAACTGGCCACCGGGCAGGCCAAGCTTCACCGCCGACGGCGCTTTCGGATGCTTGTTGACGTTGCTTTGCGTCTGCCGACCGGCATGGCTAATCTGTGCCCAGAAATGATTGCCTCCGCGTGTCGCAATTGCGGCCCAGCTTTTAAGCGCCGCCATCATCGCTTCATCTGCTGGTTTATCGATTACGACATTGCCGGGGCGCTCCAGATGGTCACGGTCAATCTGGATATTCCCGCTCAGCAACATGCCCGCACCACCATCAGACCATATCCCGTAAAGCCGTTCCAGTTCCGGCGTAGGCACACCATCGGGTGTCGCCATTCCTTCGGTCATAGCACCTTTGCCTATGCGGTTGGGGAGGATGGCGCCACAGGGCAGAGTGAGTGGATCGGCGAGTGTTTTGGTCATGTATTTGCCCCGAAATTTCCATTGCGATTGGAAACTGATTCTGTCGGATGGCGCAATTTTTAGCAAGTCCTATGTCATGTTAACGACATTTTAAGGCTGAAATCCGCCGATTTGGCTTTTGAAAAAAAGCGGTTATAGTGCTATAGGCGTTAGATCGGGGACTAACATCCGACAACGCCTATGGAGAGTGCGTTGAAGGGGAAAAGATATGGTTGCGACAGCATCTCGTAAATCGGTTACAAAACATCGTGATAATCACGATTTAATGTCCACGCAGTCTGTGAGATGGGACAAGAAGATGAGCAACAACTGTGCGTCGGCCTTGCTTGTTTATACGATGATGCAGATATTCTTTGTCCTTAGTTTTATCGAAACCAAGGGCATGTCAATCGCTCCCTATTTTGGTCTGGTATTGCTTGTGGCGATCATCATTCCATTTTGTCGCAAATATGAAAAACGCTGGGAAAATTTTGCTGGTAATGGCCTGAGCTCGCAAAGCGTTGCGGCCCGCTTTCGCAAGGACCAAATCACGCTCTGGATTTTGGCTCTCGGACTTCCCTTTGTATTCATCGCCATCATCAAGGCCATTGGCGCTATATTCTAAATTAACCGGATTGTTCGGCAAAGACTGACAGTGGCGTTGACCTCGCCGTTGCCGATACCTATGTCCACTTCATGCTAAAACCACAAGAAGCGCAGGATCGCGCCGACGCCCTTATCTCCCAAGCCAAAAAGGCCGGTGCTGATGCCGCAGACGCGATCTATGTCTGTGATGCTTCGACGCAGGTGTCGATGCGTCTCGGCAATCTCGAAGATGTCGAGCGATCAGAAGGCGAAGAAATCGGCTTACGTGTTTTTGCCGGCAAACGCTCAGCAACCGTATCATCGTCAGACATGGACCCAGAGATATTATCCGCTCTTGTCGGACGTGCGATGGACATGGCGCGCGAGGCGCCGGAAGACCAATATGCAGGGCTAGCACCGGAAGAACTCATCCTGAAATCCGATGCTCACCCGATAGATGGTGATGACGGGATTGATCCCGATCCTGCCGAGTTGCGGGAAATGGCCTTGCAAGTGGAGCAAGCCGCACGGGCAGTTGAGGGTGTTACCAATAGTGAAGGTGGCGGTGCCAGCGCTGGCCGATCGATTGTCGCACTGGCAACCAGCCATGGCTTCTCCGGCGCATATTCGACAAGCGGCTATAGTTGCCACGCCAGCGTTATCGCCGGCGAAGGCGATGGTATGGAACGCGACTATGCTTATGACAGTACCCGCCATTTTGAAGATCTCGATACACCGGAGTCTATCGGCAAGGAAGCTGGAGAACGCGCGGTATCGCGTCTGAACCCTGTCGACTTTAAGTCCGGCGCAATGCCGGTTGTATTTGATCCGCGGATCAGCAACTCGTTGCTCGGTCATTTTGTCGGTGCCATTGCAGGTAGCAGCATAGCCCGTAAGACCAGTTTTCTTCTGGAAGCGCTCGATACTCAGGTTTTCGATAGTGCGATCAATCTTATCGATTGCCCGCACCGCAAACGAGGCTTGCGGTCGAAAGCCTTTGATGGCGAAGGCCTGCCTACGGCCAAAACAAAATTGATCGACAATGGCCGCCTGACCCAATGGATTATGGAAAGCGCATCGGCACGGCAATTAGGATTACAGCCTACCGGTCATGCCTCTCGCGGGGTTGGGGGTGCGCCCGGTGTCAGTGTGACTAACCTTCATATGAATGCTGGATCAGTGAGCAAGACAGAGTTGATCAAGGACATCAAACACGGTGTCTATATTACTGAATTAATTGGCCAAGGTGTGAACCCGGTTACGGGCGACTATAGTCGCGGCGCAGGTGGTTTCCTGATTACGGATGGTGAAATCGGAGCACCGGTTTCAGAGATTACTATTGCCGGGAATCTCAAAGATATGTTTGCAAGCCTGATCCCGGCAGACGATCTGGAATATCGCTATGCGGTGAATGCGCCAACCTTGCGAACCGACAGTATGACGGTAGCCGGTGGTTAGAGAAGCGTGTCAGTTCTAAATCGCTAGTGGCGCGCTTGTCGAACCGCGCCTATCAAGCAGAAAAGCTGCCTTTCCAAACCCGTTGGAACAGGCCGAGGGCTAATGGAGTTATTTTCGGTTGGTTGATTTTGATAAGATTGTTGCGATAGCCAGAGAAGCCGGCGATCTCGCCATGCGGCAATGGCAGGCGGGTGAAAGCGCCGAAAAGACATGGGAAAAATCGCCCGGACAGATTGTTAGTGAAGCCGATATAGCGGTGGATCGATTTCTTCGCGAACGGTTGGAGGCGCAGCTGCCAGAAGCTGGCTGGCTTTCAGAGGAAACTGCGGAAGATCAGTCATTGTCTGGTCGCGATATGGCATGGGTTGTCGATCCTATTGATGGAACCAAGGATTTTGTGAAGGGCGAAACAGGTTGGGCCATCTCCATCGCGCTGGTCCAAAATGGCGCACCGATTTTTGGTATCTTGGAAGCGCCAGCGATGGAAGAAACCTGGATCGCCAAAGCCGGCAGTCATACTGAAGTGAATGGCCGAGGCCTTAAGGCGAGTACCCGCGAGCGTTATGATGGATCGCGCATACCGCTTGGCGATGTTGATCTGCCGAAAGAAATCAAACTGGCGCCGGTAACAAAACCCAACAGCATTGCGCTGCGTCTGGCAATGGTGGCGGATGATCGCGCGGATCTGGTTGTTTCAACGCGCTGGGGAAGTGAATGGGATATTGCTGCGGCACATGTCATTGCCCAGGAAGCAGGCGCAATTGTGACCGATGCGCATGGCAAAGAGCTGCGCTATAACGGCACGCATGGGCAGGCTTTTGGAGTTTTGTGTACGTCAGAGGGTATTCACGATGCCGCCGTTGCGCGTGTCGCCAAATTTCTCTCCGAAAATGAAGGGCAGAGCTAAACCGTCTTTCGCGGCCGCGTCCAGAGCTGTTCGCGAGCTGTCTCTTTCGATTTGAACAGCGCCTGACCGAAGGCTTTGGCGACCCATGCGACCTTTGCTGCCTTGCTGGTCACGATCCGCTTGTTGAGAGAGCCACCATCGCTCCGTCTCACCGCGCGCGCGATGTCGCCATAAATGCCTGCTGCCGCCAACACGGCCCACCGCGAACGAAAAGGCAATCGTGCCGCACCGATCCGGGCGGAGGCTTCATAGCGTTCCGACAGATCGCATAGCCGCTTGATCAGCTGAACCAAAGCATCCTGCCGGGTGGGGTTCATCAAATCGTCAGGATCAATCCGCATCTCGGCAAGCCAATCCTTAGGCAAATAGCAGCGCCCGGCTGCGGCATCCTCGGCAATGTCGCGAGCGATATTGGATAGCTGGAAAGCCAGCCCCAGATCACAGGCACGGTCGAGTGTTTCATCGTCCCGCGGCGAAACACCCATAACGATGGCCATCAAACAACCCACTGCACCAGCGACGTGATAGCAATATTGATAGAGATCATCCTCGCTCTGCGGCCGCCATTGTCTGGCATCGAGCGCAAAGCCGTCAATGACATCATTGGCCAGATCATTGGGCAGACGGCACTCCTGGGCGACAATGCCTATCGCATCAAAAGCGGGCTTGCCGGTTTGCTCACCGCCCATAGCGCGGCGGGTCAACATCCGCATGACCGCAATGGTTTTCTCCGATGCCGGGGTCGCCGACATGCCATGGCCATGATCCTGACCATCAGCGAGATCATCGCACTCCCGGCACCAGGCGTAGAGCATCCACACCCGCTCGCGCGTCTGCTCGGCAAACAGCTTGGATGCGAGCGCAAAGGACTTGGACCCGCGATCGATACTGGCTTTGGCGTGAAGGACGAGGCTGGCGCGATTCATCAGGCGTCTTGCAATATGTCCTCGAGCATCAGCTCCGCCGTTGCCTTGGCACTGCCGACCACCCCTGGAATACCAGCACCCGGATGGGTTCCTGCACCAACAAAATAGAGGTTGTTGATCACATCATCCCGGTTGTGCACCCGGAACCAGGCGCTTTGGGTCAGGAGTGGTTCCAGACTAAATGCGCTGCCGAGATGCGCATTGAGGTCGGTACCAAAATCCTGCGGTGTATAGTGAAAGCTGGTCACAATCCGGTCATGAATATCGGGGATCAGACGGTGGCCGATCTCGTCGAGAATACGCTTCTCATAGATTGGCCCCATCTCTTCCCAGTCAATCGGCAGCTTGCCCTGATGCGGGACGGGCGCGAGCACATAGAAAGTGCTGTGACCTTCCGGCGCCATCTCTGGGTCGGTAATTGTCGGATGATGGAGATAGAGCGAGAAATCACTCGGCAAAACGCCGTTATCGTAAATATCCTCAAGCAATCCTTTGTAGCGCGGGCCAAACAGGATCATATGATGCGGAATGCCCGGCCAGGTTCCCTTGAGTCCGAAATGCACGACAAAGAGTGATGGCGAATATTTCTTCTTGTTGAGTGAAGCGGTGACCTTGTCACTGCGATGCTTGTGGCTCAGCAGGTCGCGATAGCTATGCATTACATCGGCATTGGATGCGACGGCATCAAATGTCTCGCTCCAGCCCGACTTGCAGGTCACACCTGATGCGCGATCGCCCATCATATCGATGCTCGTGACCGGATCGGACAGTCGGATTGTGCCGCCAATCCTCTCAAAATGCTTCACCATCGCGGCGATCAGCATATTCGTGCCACCTTTGGCAAACCAAACGCCGCCGAGCCGTTCAAGCTTGTGGATAAGGCCATATATTGCGCTGGTTGCCATCGGGTTGCCGCCAACCAATAGCGACTGGAAGGAGAGAAACTCCCGCAGTTTTTCGTTTTTCACAAAGCCCGAAACCTTGGCATAGACCGACCGGTAAGCTTCAAATTTCATCAGCGCCGGGGCAGCCTTGATCATCGATTTGAAATCGAGGAACGCCTTGGTTCCGAGTTTGACATAGCCTTCTTCGTATAGTCCGCCGCTATATTCGAGGAAGCGTTTATAGCCTTCGACATCGTCCGGTTCTATCGCAGCAATATTGGCATAAAGCTCGTCCGGATCATTGACGTAATCGAAATTGGTCCCGTCGGGCCAGTTGAGCCGGTAAAAGGGCGATACCGGCATCAGCTCGATATCTTTGGCCATATCGTGCCCGGTCAGATCCCAAAGCTGGCTGAGACAATCGGGATCTGTGATCACCGTTGGGCCGCCGTCAAAGATGAAGCCGTCCTTATCCCAATAATAGGCACGGCCACCCGGCTTATCCCGGCTTTCGAGGATGGTCGTTTGGATGCCCGCCGACTGTAAGCGGATAGCAAGCGCCAGGCCGCCAAAGCCGGAGCCAATTACAGCAGCTGTTTTGAACAATTTACTTTGGCTTTTGGTTACGTCATTCATGGCTATCGGGGCTCATCTATATTTCATCATGATGGGAAGGGCTTTGGTAATCGGCACCGGCGGACGGCCAGAGAGCAGGGCGGCCTGGTCCAGTTTGGTCGTCGTGCCGGCATAGAAGCGCGCAATCAAGTTCTCATCCTTGCCATAGGTATGTTCAAGGGTTTTGTAACGGTTCTCGGGCTTACCGGCCTCGAACATCATTGCACAGAGCATATGATAGAATTTACAATTCTGCCAATGCTTTGCCGCATATTCGCGCAGCATTTTATCAAGGCTGTCCTGGGTTAACTCGGGTAACGTCGCAACCTTCATTGCGGTTCGTACAGCCATCGGCAGGGAGTAGCTGGTCACCGGATGGATCAGCGCGGCCCTGGCTCCGGCACGGGCCTCAACCCCGTCATTGGTGGTCCAAAATGCGTCAAAATCACCGCCATAGAGCACGGGCAAGCGACCCGCTTCATTGCGGCTGATGTCGGTAATCTCCCAGCCTTGGGTTTCGGCATATTCGGCAATCCGCCGATGGCTGGCTTCGACATCCAGTTCACCGCCGTTGGAATAATAAGTATCTTCAACAAAAATCTCTGTCGCGCTGAAGGGCAGGGAATAGACGAAGCGGTAGCCATCTATCTGCTCTACCGTAGCGTCCTTGATAATTGGACGGCTCAGTCCATGCGGTTTGGAAAGACTCAGAACCTGGCCTGCAAATTTCTGCCAGCCATATTCAAGCGCGGAAAAATCGCCGCCGCCGCGAGCGTCCAATATCGTATTGGCGGTGAGTATTTCGCCGTTGGTCATCGTAATATTGTTGGCCGTAATTTCGCTTATTTTAGAACCGGATATTAGACTCTTCTGCAAAAGTTCCTTGCGAACTATGCGATCGAAATTCTCCGATAATATCGACCGATAGCCGGTATTCAGCGTACGACTATATTTGGGAAAGCGTACGTCATAACTGTCCCATTGATGGGATATCAGCGGCTCGACCAGCCAAAGATGCTCCGGCGCTATGTCACTTTCAAAAAAGGACCAGACATGATTGCCACCAAAATGATCTTCGGCCTCTACCAGCGCGATCGACAGTTCGGGCCGCAATTTACGCAACGCCAGCGCGATCAGACCACCGGCCAGCCCGCCACCCGCTATTGCCAAATCAAACTGCCGTTTTGCCATAAGGTCGCCGTAGCCTATGGTGAAGGCGGGGGGAAGCCTGTCCCAAAGCATGTAGCAAAATAAACTGGTTTCGCCTTGCCTGCGCCGGCATTGCGGCATAGCCTGTGAATGTGAACTTGCTACTCCCTATCCTGCTTTCAGCCGCTGCCATGACGGTCATAGTCGGTGTGCGTTACTTGCTGACCAGCGGCCTTTTCGCTTGGTTGACCCAGCGGATCAGGCCTGGTCAGTATGACCGCCTGAAGCCACAGATAACCCGCGAAATCCGCTGGTCGCTCTATTCGGCAGCGATCTATGGTATTCCTGCTGGCGTCTTGGCCTGGGGCTGGCAAAACGCAGGTTGGACAAGAATTTACACGGATATCAACCTGTATCCGCTTTGGTATCTCCCGCTCTCCTTATTCGTCTATCTTTTCCTTCATGACACGTGGTTTTACTGGACCCACCGATTGTTTCACCGGCGTGGATGGTTTGAAATAGCTCATGCGGTGCATCATGAAAGTCGGCCGCCAACCGCCTGGGCTGCAATGAGTTTTCACCCGATTGAAGCGATTAGCGGTGCTATTGTAATTCCCGTTCTGATCATCGCGGTACCGATCCATGTCGGCATTTTGGGACTTGTCCTGTTGATAATGACTATTATGGGAGTGACGAACCATATGGGATGGGAGATGTTTCCTCGCTGGTTGGTTAACGGCCCATTAGGAAAGGGGCTGATAACTGCAACCCATCATGAAAAACATCACAGTGCGTACAGGGGCAATTATGGATTATACTTTCGGTTTTGGGACAAAGTCTGTGGCACAGATCTCGGGCTTGGGTCTTTTGATGGCGCTGCCAATCAGCGCAGCAGTAGCTAACCAGGCGGCCGTTTCGCCCGTTGTAGCAGCGACACTTGATATTTCGGTTTCCGGACTGCGATCTCAAAAGGGCGATGTGCTGGTATGCCTGAGCACCAATCCTAAATATTTTCCCGATTGCCGCAAGGACAAGGAAGCGCGCAAAATCAAGGTCGCGGCGTCAGATGCCGGCAGCGTGCAAATCACTGATGTGAAGCCGGGTACCTATGCCGTGGCGCTTATTCATGACGAAAATACCAACGGCAAAATGGACATGGCGCTGTTTTTGCCGCGCGAGGGTTTTGGTTTTTCGCGTAATCCCAAAATCGGCATGGGACCGCCCAAGTTTAAATCGGCCCAATTCACGGTCGGTGCAGAAAACGTGAACTATGATGTGAAGATGAAGTATATTTTATGATGTAAGTCCGATCCTTTCCCCCAAAGATTCAGGAATTCAAATGTACAGATATGCCTTGGCTGCCAGCAGCCTTCTCTTGGTTTCGTCGCCGCTTTTTGCGCAAACCGAGGGGCAACGTCCTCCGGCCGGGAAAAATGTTTTTGACGGCGATTATGTGACGATTGGCGCCGGCGTTGCGGTCGGGCCGAGTTATGACGGTTCGGATGACTATAATGTCTCGCCGCTTCCCGTCATTCTGGGCAGCGTTGCGGGTATCGATTTCGAACCCCGCGGTCCAGGCCTTGCGCTGGATGTGATTCCTGACAAACAGGGCGCAAAGGTAGACTATATCTTTGGACCCGTCGGTCGGGCGCGTTTCGACCGCAACAGCAGGATCGGGGATGACGTGGTCCGCAGCCTTGGCGAGTTGGATGTAGCCGTCGAACTGGGGGCAGTGGCGGGGGTTAAGGTGAATCGTTTGTTTCGGCGATTTGATTCACTCACCGCTAAAGTTGATCTGCGCTGGGATGTTGCCGGAGCTCATGAAGGGCGCGTGATTTCACCCAGTCTGACCTATTTCATGCCGATCAATCGCGGCATGGCTACCAGTCTGACAATCAGTGCAGACCATGTTGATGATGACTATGCCAATTATTATTTCAGCATTTCACCCGCAGGAACCGTGGCCAGCGGACTACCGACTTTCAACGCTACTGGCGGCTGGAAAAATGTCGGGATTTCGCTGTTCAACGCCATCGACCTTGATGGCGATGCTACCAATGGCGGTTTTTCAGTAATATTGCTGGGTGGATATTCGCGAGTGCTGGAGGACGCGAAACGGTCCCCGGTCACTGCCATACGGGGTGATGCCGACCAGTTTTTCGGCGCAGTTGGGGTCGGATATACATTTTAGCGTACAAATATGGCCCGAAATACAGACGGCTTTGTTCTAGTCCACATCCTCAACATCGACTTTCTCGCCGGTTACCCGCTGCGACAATGCGGCGGCAATGAAGGAATCCAGAGCACCATCAAGAACATCAGAGGGCGCGCTCGATGTTACGCCGGTGCGTAAATCCTTGACCATCTGATAGGGTTGCAGGACATAAGACCGGATCTGATGGCCCCAGCCGATTTCGGTTTTGGCCTCATATTCTCCGCTGGCTTCGGTTTCACGGCGTTGCAATTCTGCCTCGTACAAGCGTGCCTTGAGCATGCCCATCGCCGTAGCGCGGTTCTTGTGCTGGCTGCGATCATTTTGCGACGCAACGACAATACCGGTGGGCTGGTGGGTAATACGTACGGCGCTATCTGTGGTGTTCACGTGCTGTCCGCCAGAGCCGGAGGCGCGGTAAGTATCGATTTTCAGATCGCCCTCATTAATCTCGACCTCAAAACTGTCATCGATTACCGGATAGACCCAGACACTGGAAAAGCTGGTGTGGCGTTTCGCGGCACTGTCAAAGGGAGAGATACGCACCAGACGGTGAACGCCGCTTTCAGTCTTTGCAAAGCCATAAGCATTCTCGCCCTTAATTTCGAGAGTCGCGGACTTTATGCCGGCCTGATCTCCGGCCTGATAATCGACCATCGATACTTTGTAACCGCGCGCTTCCGCCCACCTCTGATACATACGAAGTAGCATCTCAGCCCAGTCTTGGCTTTCCGTACCTCCGGCACCGGCATGGATTTCCAGATAGGTGTCGAAATTATCGGCTTCACCGGAAAGCAGGGCCTGCACCTTGTCACGGTCTGCGCGATCCGCGAGCTGGCTCAACGTCTCCACGCCCTCATCGGCCAGCGCATCATCGCTTTCCTCGTCGGCCATCTCGATAAACTCAAGTGCGTCATCCATTTCCTGCTGGATCTCGCGCGCGGCAGTAATGGATTCATCCAGCCGCCGCCGCTCGGTCATAACCGCTTGTGCTGCACTTTGATCATCCCACAGCGTTGGGTCTTCGACACGCGCATTAAGCTCTTCCAGTCGGCGCAAGGCCACATCCCAGTTAAGTGAGGTTTTCAGCAGTTCTAGCGCTGCGCTGATCCGATCCACATGCGCCTGAGCTTCCGCACGCATTACAAAGTCTCCAAATATCTCTTGGCGCATCGATTAGACGATATGGTGGTGATGTAAAGTATCGATCCACACAAGCGGTCCAGCCATCCCAAAACTTCTGACTTTGATCGCGCCTTTCATCGGAAGCCGGCAGAGTGCTTCATTGATGTTGTCTATCAAATGTATTCGATATTTTTTATTTGCTCTTAAATGCGGTCGCGTCAATATCCTGCCAACTCCGGGTAGAGATATTCTGAGGAACTATTGGAGTGTAACGTGAATCCCCTCAAGCGGATTTTTCTGCAAGAGTGGGGGGCAAGTATTTTTGCTAGATCAGCCTGCTGTCTGTTAATGTGTCTGCACACGGTTCAGTCCAGCGTTAAGTTTAACAAGGAATCTATTATGAAGAAAATTGCTATTTTGCTCGCAGCAGTGCCGCTGGCTCTCGTGGCTTGTACGTCTGAGCCAAATTCAGCCGAAGCCACGGCAGAAAGTTCAGAAGCAGCGGCACCAATAACCGCTGAAGAAGTGGCCGCTGCGCAAACGGCGTGGGGCGAAGGCATTGTTACGATCGGAAAGGCGTTTTCCGAAGAAGGTGACTTCCGGGCAGCCGCTGACGCGCATATCAAGAAATTTTATGCTTATGGTGATGACGCGACCATATTGTTCAAACCAACCCTGGCAGCCGAAGACCAGTTTCGCGGCGACTTTGACGGAGCAATGAGCTATTTTGTCGGAACGGAAGGTTCTGAAGACAAAGGCTTCGCCATCAAGCCATGGACCGCTGTGCGCTGGGAAAACGAAGGCACCGTTGTTGATAGCGATAGCGCGATGGCCATGGGCAATTATTACTTCACCGACACTGAAGGCAACGATACCAAAGTGGAATATAGCTTTGGATATGTTCGCGGTGCGGATGGTGAGTTGAAAATCAATCTGCATCACAGTTCGGTTCCCTTTGGAGGCTAACCGATAGGGACGAGGCGCTGATTAACGTCGGTGTCTCGTCCTGTTTAAAGATGATTGCCGTTACGGGTGAAAGCCACGGCTCAAATAGATCGGGAAACCGATTTATCGAATTGTTTATTGGCTATCTTGAGAAACGAAGGGCTTGGATAATTTTTCCTGGCCCTTCGCTGCTATGGAGAGCGCCCGCTCGCTAACCGGCGAAATACCGGGGCGTGGCGGTAGGTTGGACGGTAGCTTGATATCCCAGGCCAGACCCATTTTCTCAAGCAACAATATAAACTGGTAGCCCAGATCAATCTGCCCGGGATAAAGGCCATGGCAGGCCGAACTGGGAAACGCATGGTGGTTGCAATGCCAGCTTTCTCCCATGGTTGGAATGGCAAGGGCAGGGACATTATGCGCCTGCAATGCCGCGTCATCAAGATGCCAGTCCTGCGGTCCGCGGCTATGGGCAAAATAGGAAATGAACCAGTGCATCGTGGTGCAGGCCGCCACCCGCACGACCACACCCCATATCACCCATGGTAGTCCACCAATTGCAAAGAGTATCAGCGCGACCGGAATTTGATGCAGCATCCAGGTTTTTTGCAGGAACTGGTAAAACGGATCATTGGCGATTTCCGGTCCCGGATCAAAGCCAGGCGGATTTTTCAGCTTCAGCTTGAAGTTGAGATAATAGAAGCCTTCCGTCCAAAGCGGCTTGCCATGGCGGAGAAACCAGTGGCATTTTTCCTCTCTCTGCGCCCAGTCGCGACTGTCATGCAGTCCAATGGTCCAGATCGGACCACCCATGCCGACCAGCGTGCCGAAATAGACCAATGTGCGTTCCAGCCATTTGGGACATTCAAAACTGCGGTGAATGAGGCGGCGGTGAAAGCCGACCGAATGTCCTGCACATAATGTAATGGCCGATAGCCCGAGAAAAGCGGCAAAAGCGCCCCAGGTGAAATAAAGCGGGCCGAGGATCAGGGCGCCGAAAAGAAAGCCCATATTCCAGATGGAGCGACCGGCATCCCACTGGACTTCCCCTTCATCGGGGCTGGCCTGATCCAGATCGGTAAGGCTGTTGACTTTGAAGGCGGCGCTGCCGCTCTGGAGATCACGTCCCATGCTGCACCTCCTGAACCGGATGACGGAAAATTATGTCGCGCAGAAATTGCTTGGCGCTTTGTTTCGCCGCGAGATTCTGCATTGGCCCGAAATACCAGGCGGGGTCGAGCAGGCGTTCGTAGCGAACCGTGAGGGCAACCCGGGTACCGCCATCCGCCAGCGGTGTGAAACGGACGTCAGTGCCGTCAATTTCCATATAGCTATCTAGATAACTGTCATTGCGGGTGATTTTGGTCTGGATATGTGCGGGCGTGACTTTGGTGATGGTCACATCCATCTGGCCTTTGTGGGTGTTGGTCCATATCCACCGTTTATAGGTGAAGTTCATGTGATGGACGTCGCCTTCGCCCAGACTGCCCGCCTGAACGCTGTCAGGCAGCGGGAAGAGGCGCAAAAACCAGTGCCGGTCGCTGGAAAAGGTGATCGGCGCTGCCATATTGGCTTGCAGCTCTGCGACACTGAGCGGGCTTTCCGCCACAAAAGTCGCGGTGCTGGTGCGCTCCACCGTGGTTGCCGGGATCATGCCTTCGCTGACCAACAGAAGGATCAACACCGGGAAGGCCGAGACTTTGAAAATATTATTCAGCGAGTCATCCGATTTGTCCCGCGACAGCCAGCGGAACAGAAAAGTCAGGGACACGACAAGATAGTAGATCGGCATGAACATCAACATGCAGATAAAGCCTTCAAACAAGATCACCGATGTCGCCAGAAATATGATTGTGACAAGGCGCATATGATTGAGATACTGCTTCCAGATAGTCGTGCCTTCGCTGACTTTGGTGAAAAAGGCCAAAGCGAGAGAAATGACAAATGGAATAGCAATATAGAGCAGCGTTCCCTTGCCGAATTCACTATCCAGCAGGGTGCGGATCGTCAGTGTTGATACACCAACTATCAGCAACAAATATTTCCAAGATATGCCCATCAGCTTTGGTTTGCCGCACGATGGTTATCATGGCAAGACAATCATAGTCTTGCCTGGATTATCTTTGCGTCTGCTTATCCAAAGCGGTTTTTTCCGGCCATAGCCCGGTGGGCCATTGCCATCGTCGTGAGCTGTGCATTGACGCGAATGCAACTGGGCATCACGCTGGCGTCGGTGACATAGACATTGCTCGTACCGTGAACGCGCTGGTCAAGGTCAACCACGCCCTTGGCCGGATCGACATTGATCGCATTGCCGCCATGGGGATGGGAACTGGACAACACCACATCGTCCGGTTCGATGATGGCGTCCCGATAGAAATTGTCAATTTCGCTATCGCTCATGCCCCTGCGCAAGGTTTGTCCTTTCAGAAGGGCGGGGTAAACTTCGATGGCACCATTGAGAAAATGAACCTTGGTCATTGTCGCCAATGCACGGCGAAGCAGCGCGAGCTCCGGTTCACCTACTTTCAATTTGAGCTTACCATCCTCCATCTTTCCGAGACGGTCGGCCGGAAATAACACGCCGGCAGAAACCAGTCGGTTGTAATTGAGCATGCGTCGGAAATGTTCATCGAACCATCCGGGAACGAGGGTTGCCATACTCATCGGGGGCTGAAAATGGCTTTCGATCAGATAGTCTCCGCGGTCAACATAGGTTGCCATCTGGTCCTCGTTCCAGACATTCATCTCTTGCCCTTCAGGCATCAAAGCGACGACTGGGCAGGCAATGTTGAGAGATATTTCATCGCCGGACTTTTCGATCCCGCTGTTGATCAGCAAATTGCTGGACGCCAATGCTCCGGCCGCCACGACTACACCTTTGCGCGCCCTTATAGTGCGTTTGCGGCCATCGCGGAGCGTGACCTTGACCGCTTCGGCAACGCGCGTATTCTGCGCGCCATCCTTCCAAACAATTTCGTTTGCTTCAGCGCCGTCCAATATCCGCGCGGGCTTAATACGATCTGTACTGGTGGCATGGGTAAGGAAACTCTCCGGCATTGCTTTCTTGCGGCCATAGGGACAACCGGTGTTGCAATAGCCGCAATAGACACATTCGCTATCCGGTGTTTTGGGACCATAATTTTTCTGAAACCATGCTGCAATGGCCTGCTTGTCCATCGGGTCGTTGGATTGCGCTGCATATTTGTTCCAGCCGTCGAGCAGGTGGGGGCCGTTATTTCGTCCTGATATTGCTGATATTTCGGAAACCTCCAGTGCGTTCTCAACCGCCTCATAGCTTATTGTGAGTTCCGCTTCGCTTACTGGCGCGCCCAGAGCATCCCAGGTCTTGTATACATCCTCAGCCTGGGGATGGACGAGGCCAGCATGTTTCATGCGCAGACAAATGCCGTTGTTGATAACGGTCGAACCTCCAACCACGCGTCCCTGAAAGACGATAACATCGCGATCTTTGGTCGTTTGCAACGCACCATCCTTGAACAGACGCGCCGTCATTCGGGCTTCTTCATGCGTGATGCGGGAAGAGGGGTAGTTATGGCCCGCTTCGACGATGAGCACTTCGTGCCCTTCATCAGTCACTGAAGCGGCAGCTACCGCACCGCCTGCGCCAGATCCTATGACGAGGACATCCACTTCTTCAGGAACGGCATCATGTCCGACAAACACTTCGGCTTTTAGGTCGCGTCTGGGTTCACGCCTGACCGGCAGCTCACCAGGGGCGGAACGGTCCCGCTGGCCCGGCAACTCATATTTTAGTCGCTGGTAAATCGGATTGTCGAAATTCAATTCTTCATCGCCGCGTTCCCAGTGGCCGTAATATCCAGCGAGGATCACGCCCCTGGTGCGGGCGATATCCTGAAACAGGTCCACCCGGCTGTTCTGCAGACGACGGCGGATCAACGATTGACGCATTTTTGGGGGTGCTAGAAGGAAGAAAGGGCCTCCAAGGATGAGGAACAATCCATAGAGCGCCAGCCCGATTTCCTTTGGTTTGTCACCATCGATGTTAGAGAAATGCTCTTGTAGATTCTCAACCACCTGGGACGGTGAAATTGCCATTGGCGTATCGTGAAATAACGTTTGCGTAAGCGCTTTAAGCATGCGCGCTTGCAGGGGATTAAACGGTTTCTGCATTTTTATCTTCCTAAAGCGCGACCCTAGAAAAATAACTCCATCAATATATCAACGGGCTATTGCCCTAATCGGTTTTGTTTGCTTTCAAAGCGTTGGCGATACCCAATCCGTCGCCATTGGTTCCACCGGCCAGCCGGCCGATCAATTCACCCTTGATCATGTCAATTTCAGCGATCCGATTCAGGCCCGTCTCAGCGGCATAAAGCCGCGTACCGTCGGATGAATAAAGGATGGTGACTTGCGCCGCCTGTTGCGTGCCGCTGACTTTTATTGTGCCTTTGGGTTGCCGTGTTTCCACATCATATAAACCAAGCGCGCCGTCGCCCAGATTGGAGGTTACGGCGGTTTTGCCATCCGGACTAATGGCAACACGGATCGGGAATTTACCGGTCTTGATCGTGGTCAGTTCTTCAAGACTGACAGCATCGAATATCCGCAAAAGATCGCCGCGACGATCGGCAACCCAGACTGTTTTTCCATCCGGTGTGATCGCAAGGCCTTCCGGTTCCGTGCCTGCGGGCAAGTCTTTGATTTTGGTGTTCTCCGCAAGATCAATCACAGTGATTGTTCCGGACTGCATGTTGCTTACAAAAGCCCGACTTTTATTCGGCGTCACCACAACCATATGACTGCCTTTTTGACCGGTTGGAATTTGATTGATTTCGCGTTTTTGTTCTGCGCCGGATGGAGGAGACACAATAGTTATACTATCGCTGCCTTCTGTAGAGGCGATGATGCGGCCGTCGTCCAGCCAGACAATACCGTGGGGGCTTTTTCCGGGGGTCAGCGCAATTGTTTCGATCAGATCGTGCGCTGCGATGTCAAAAATATCGATATGCTCGGCGCCATAGGAAACAATCGCGGCCAACCTGCCATCCGGTGATATTGCAACTTCATGTGGATTTTTGCCGGTATTGCGGCGAGCAATTTCACGGCCAGTGGCGAGGTCAATGAAGCTTAACGTGTCCTCTCCCTTGTTTCCCACCAGCAATATGCCGGCCGTTGCCGAACGATCAACAGGCTGGTCTTCTGCAGAAACGGAGCAGGCGGTGAACAGCGTTGCTGCTGCCAGGGCAATTGCCAATCTATTCATTTGAAACCTCTCCTAAAAAAATCCCCGGCAAGGCTTTGTGCCGAACCGGGGATAATATATTCTGTTCGCTACAGGGAACCTATTCAGCTTCTGGTGCAGCCGCGCTGGGATCTTCTGGAAGACCACCAAGTTGCGACACCATTTTCGTGTATGCATCAAGATAAGCGAGCGCCATCACGCGGCCAATCTGTGTATCGGTATAGCCGCCACCAGCTGCTCCAGCGAGAGCGCCGCCAAAGAAGCCTCCACCTCCGCCGCCAAATTTGAGATCAGATTTGCGAGAATAGCCTTCGGTAATGCGTTCCATTTCGGTTGTACGCACATTGACCAGCGAGAGCGTCACGTTTGCTTCTTTCTTGTTAATCTTGACCCCGCCGAACAGGCCACCGAAGGCTCGTCGCCCCAGTCCGCCTAGAACAGCACCGCCAACACCACCGCCACCGGACCTGGCATTGGCAGAGATAATATCGGGTACGATCACATAGTCGGCGGCCTTAACCTGGCGTTTGCCAATGTTCGAACCACGCTGCAGCTCTCCGGAATCAGCGAGCGCGCGTTCAACGGCTCTGCTGGCAAGGCCCCGACCACGATCAACCAAACCAAAACAGCCGGAGCGAGCGACGAAAGTCTTGATCAATGCTTCCGGTGAACCCAGCTTGTAATTTATCCACCAGCGGTCTTCTGGCTCGACAATGGCAATGGTACCCAGTTTTTTATAACAGACCGGGATCTCTGCGACCCCTCGTTCTTGTGCTTTTTGGCCTTTGGACTTGCCAGCGGCATGCGCTGCGCCTCCTGAAAGAGCGATCGATGAAACAGCTATTGCGGTGACTATTTTTTTCAACATTTTATTCCCTCCGATTGAAGATACCCTGCCGGTGCTGTGAAACTGAATCGTTGAGTTTGATGCAGCACGGCGAAACATTGCTGACCTCAGTATGTGCAAGATGATCTAATTCTCATCGCACGATTCTGAGCTCTGGAAGACATACTAACCCTATTACGCTCCTGTTGTTGTGATCTATAGCACGTTTTAGACATGACCATTTTTGACCTGTCTGCCAACAAATAAGTTAGGAATAAGTCGTAACTCTTTCCTTTTATAATTATGCCGTTAGCATGCACGGAAAGATAATGGACCTTGAGTCTGGGAGGAAAATGCATGCGGCATATCGCGATCATCGGGTCGGGGCCTGCGGGCTATTATTCGGCTGAGGCGGCGCAGAAAAGATATGGCGATGAGGTTACCGTCGATATCATTGATCGGCTGCCTGTTCCATTTGGCTTGATCCGTACCGGCGTTGCTCCCGATCATCAGTCTATCAAAGCTGTCTCACGGCGTTACGAGAAAACCGCTCTGGGCGATAACGTCCATTTCATTGGTAATGTCAGTGTTGGTGACGATGTCAGCATTGAGGAATTGCAAGATTTTTATGATGCAGTGATATTGGCGACAGGCGCGCCGAATGACCGGCCACTGGAGATTGAAGGCAGCGATTTACCAGGCGTGGTTGGCAGTGCGGCCTTTGTCGGATGGTATAACGGTCATCCTGACTACAAGGATCTTGATCCACCGTTGGATGGCAAATCAGTGGCGGTCATTGGCAATGGCAATGTTGCGCTGGATGTCGCCCGTATTTTAGCGAAGACCGAAGCCGAATTTGCTGGCAGCGACATTGTGGGCCATGCATTGGACCAGCTTACCAGCAGCAATGTTGAGAAAATCACTTTACTCGGCCGCCGTGGCCCCCATCAAATTGCGATGACACCCAAAGAGTTGGGAGAGCTTGGTCATCTTGAACGGGCGCGTCCGGTCATCGACACGCTGGATTTCCCAGATGAGGGTGCAGATGCGATGCTGGAGCCCGGAATGCGTAAATCGGTGACCCATCTGCGAAGCTTTTTTACCCGTGCCGGGGAATTGCGCGACAAACCCGTCACGATTGATTTTGATTTTTTTGCCATGCCGGTTGCCATTGAAGGAGATGGCAAAGTTGAAAAACTAATCATCGAAAAAACCGAACTGGATGCGGACTTGCGCTCGCAAGGAACCGGCGAGCGCTATGAGTTGGACTGCTCAATGGTGATTAGCTGCATCGGTTATCGCACACCGCCAATAGAAGGGGTCCCCTATGAACATGGCCGGGGTCGATTTGCGAATGTAGATGGTCGAATTTTACCAGGTCTCTATTGCGTGGGCTGGGCCAGACGTGGACCCACGGGCACGATTGGCACCAACAAGCCGGACGGCTTTGCAATCATTGAAGCGGTCGCGGAAGATATCGGGGCAGGGGATAACAAGGAGGGCCGCAAAGGTCTTGATCGCCTGTTCGAACGCCGCAGAGTGGAAGCGGTAACCTTTCGGGACTGGAAGAAGATCGAAGAAGCTGAAATCGCGAACGCTCGCGATGGTGCACCGCGAGAGAAATTTACGGATATTGCCGATATGATCGCTGCGCGGGAAAGCTAGTCCAACCAGTCTCGCAAAATTGCATTCACTTTTTCCGGGGCTTCCTGTTGCACCCAATGCGACACTCCCGGAAGGCGATGAAGAGTAAAATTTTCGACCCATTGCTCGGTGCCTTCCGCACATTTTATATTGAGTGCGCTGTCTTCTTCTCCCCAGATCATCAGGGTGGGAATGGTGATTGGTTTGTTCTCGACATTGATGACATTACGGTGCCGCAGCAGGGCTCGGTAATAATTGACCATTGCTCTCATTGATCCTGGCCGCGTCGCCGCTTTGGCGTAGTGTTCCAGCACGTGGTCTGAAAAATTACTCTGATCGCAGGCCATATTGCTGAAAGCACGTTTTATCGGTTCGCCTTGGCCGCGAGACATCAGGAACTCAGGAAGCCACGGGATCTGGAAAAAGAAGATATACCAGCTGCGTTTCAACTGACGCCAATGGCGTATCTCGCGTTGTCCAACCATTGGATGCGGAACGTTCATGATCACAAGGCGTTTCAAAGGCCGGATTTTCTGGATCGCGAAAGCCCATGCAACAATCGCTCCCCAATCGTGCGCAATCAGCGTGACCTCTTCTGCGCCACTTGCATCGATGAGCGCGGCGACGTCAGCGCAAAGATGATCCAGTGCATAATCACGTACCGTTGTCGGTTTGCTCGATCCACCATAGCCACGCATATTTGGTGCCCACACACGATAACCTTGCTCTACCAGCAGAGGAATTTGAAAACGCCAACTATAATGCAGTTCTGGAAAGCCGTGCAGGCAGAGTGCAAGTTTTTTACCTTCACCCGCTTGGGCGACCTCAAAGGTCTGACCGTTGGTTTCAATCCATTGGACTGTGATTCCACTATCGGGATGAGGATTCCATGAAAATTCCAAGTCCTAGCAACCTCGTTGATTAAACTTCTGATCCAACTGCAAATCAAATTATCTATTGCTTGTTATTGCATGAATAGATGAGATAGCGACAATATAATTTTAAGGGGGAAATAGATGGACAATGCAGGCGAAGCCGGATTTCAGAAATTAATTGGCCGGGCAAAAATATTGACTATTTTACTAGTGATAGGTCTTGCTTTGACCGTCGCATTTTTTCTCTTTGAAGTCGCTGAAATACTAGGCATTTGGAGTATCGACAATGTTGTCGATATCGAGGCCCCAATGGCATTGCTTTACAGTGCTATTGCATTGGGACATTCGGCTGTCTTTTTTATAACAGTCATCTTTTTTAGTATCTGGATTTATCAAGCCGCTGCCAATGTCATCGCTTCCGACGTGGATGGATTTGAATATACACCGGGCTGGTCGGTAGGCTGGTATTTCGTGCCTTTTGCAAATCTCGTAAAACCTTTTCAAGTCATGCGGCAAATTCGAAATGCCAGCTACGGCGCCAACGTTCATCTGGATGATGGAAATAGCCAATTGACCATGTGGTGGACCGCTTGGCTAGTTACGAGCATTGCGGGCAATATTTCCACGCGCCTGACCTTGAGAGCGGAAACGCTCGAAACGTTGTTGATGGCGACCCAGGTTGGTGCAGTCAGTTCAATTGCCTCCTTTGTTCTATACCCAGTGGTCATCAAGCTGGTGAAAGACATTACAGGTGCGCAACAGGAGCATCTGAAAGCAAGATTTTGGGAGGAGCAATTCGCGTAATATGTCGCCACTTTAACCATCCAGTTAAATCTGCTATTCGTCTAGAAAATATTCAGGAGAGACTCGATGCATGATCTTGTGATTCGTGGTGGCACGGTGGTCGATGGGACAGGCTGTGCGCCATTTACAGCGGATATCGCTATTGACGGGGATCGGGTTTCCCTGGTCGGAACCGTGACTGCCGAAGGGCGTGAAGAAATTGATGCGACCGGCAAGATTGTCTCTCCCGGCTTTGTGGATGTGCACACCCATTATGACGGGCAAGCAACTTGGGACGACGAAATGGCGCCGTCAAGCTGGCATGGTGTGACCACCGTCGTCATGGGTAATTGCGGCGTTGGTTTTGCTCCGGCCAAGCCAGACAAGCATGATTGGCTCATCGGTCTAATGGAAGGCGTAGAGGATATTCCCGGTACGGCCCTTGCCGAAGGGATGACCTGGAACTGGGAAACTTTCCCTGAATATATGGATGCACTGGAAGAGCTTCCACGCACCATTGATGTTGCCACCCACGTTCCGCATGGCGCTATTCGAGCCTATGTTCTGGGCGACCGGGAAAAGCCAGGTGCGGTTCCCACCGATGATGACGTGGAGCAGATGTCGAAAATCGTGGAAGACGGTCTGCGAGCCGGTGCTTTGGGCTTTTCAACCTCGCGCACCGTACTGCATCGCTCGGTTGACGGGGAGCTGGTTCCAGGAACTACCGCAACCAAAGAAGAGCTGATCGGAATTGGCCGCGCCATGGGCCGGGTTGGCTATGGTGTGTTCGAGATGGCTTCCGATCTTAATCGGGAGTGGGATGAATTTGGCTGGATGGGTGATTTAAGCAGGGAGACCGGCCTGCCAGTGACTTTCGCGGCACTGCAATCGATCGCCAAAGATCAACCCCTGGAAGAGCAAATCTCCAACATGCGCGCTGAAAATGACAATGGCGCAAATATTGTGGCACAGATCGCATTACGCGGAAATGGTATCATCATGGCTTGGCAGGGTACAGTTCATCCGTTTGTCCGCAAGCCAAGTTGGGAAGCGATTGCAGACCTGCCGTGGGAAGAAAAATATACCCGGCTCAGTGATCCCGAGTTCAAGGCGAAATTGATCTCTGAAGCGAGCCTGCCGGCGGAGAATGTCGATATGGCGCCCGTGCAGTTCATCGTCACCGATGGTTGGGCGATGCACTATCAAATGGATGATGGTTTCAACTACGAACCGACCGCCGAGGAAAGCATCAATGCACGCGCCAATGCCGCAGGCGTAACGCCAGCAGAATATGCCTATGAGCTGCTAATGTCTGATGACGGCAAGGGACTGATCTATCTGCCTATTCTAAACTATATTGATGGCAATCTGGACTTTCTCCACGCGCTGCAACATGCTGATGACACGGTAAACAGCCTGTCCGATGGTGGCGCGCACTGTGGTACAATCTGTGACGCTGCAAGCCCGACTTTCATGTTGGAGCATTGGGTCAAAAACCGTGAGCGCGGTACAATCACGATCGAGAATGCGATCAAGCGGCAGTGTCTGGATACGGCCCGCCTCTATGGTCTGCATGACCGCGGAGTTTTGAAGCCCGGATATCTTGCCGACGTTAATGTGATCGATATGGACCGGATTAAGCTGGGTAAGCCGTGGCTAGCATTTGATCTGCCCGCGGGCGGCAAGCGTTTGCTGCAAAAGGCTGACGGCTATGACTATACGATCAAGTCAGGGCAAGTGACCTTTAAAGGTGGCGTTGTCACGGACAAGCGTCCGGGCGGCCTGATCCGTGGCCCGCAAAATGCCGAAATGCTGGAGGCGGCAGAGTAACCAGTGTTTGCCGATGCCGGTCTGCTCAGACTCGCTTACATCGCCAATATCCTGATTTTGGCGCCGATCTGCTGGAGTATGTTTTTCGGCAGCGGTGTGACCAGTGTGTTTGACGGCAAGGTTGAAGAGTCCGCTGGTCTTCGAATATTGGTCGGGAGTCTGTGGCTGGCAATATTGGTCGGATCGGCAATAGGTATGTTTGCGCCACGTGTATTCGCGCCTGTCATATTGATTCAGATATTCTACAAAAGTATCTGGCTGCTTGTCTTTGTACTGCCATTGATCGCAGCTGGTGAATCCGATCAGGTTCCATGGGGAATTTCAGCCACATTCATTGCGATTATAGTTAGCTATCCAATTCTGTTCTGGTTTTCAGGGGTTTGGAGAAACGGTTGACGGGGTACCCCGCATCAATTGCGGAGCACCCCGTTCAAGTGTCTAAAATGACTTTTGCCAGCCGATGGTAAACATCCAGTCGCCTGTCATTTGAGGGCCATTGAGATCCTGATATACCGGAGCTCCAACTTCGATACCCAGACGATGACCCGCCAATGGCCCGTGCGTGCCGACAAGATTGATACCGCCGATCAGATCGACCCGTTCGCCGCCCTGAAAATCGGGATTGGCGGTTTGGACAGGTCCCATGATCATCGGATCAATTCCCTGCACCCGACTGGTGGCTCGACCCTTGATACGGCCTGACAAGCTAATCCATTGCGCCGGGCGATAGCTGATCCAGGTGGTCAGCTCGTGCACATCGCCAAAGCGGTAACCTTGATCGTTAGTGCCCGTGCGGATTGTCGCATTATATTGCGAACCAAGACCTACCGATCCGTGCCAGCTTTTGTAGGTAACGGACGGTTCGAGGTCCCAAGTGCCCGACCCGATTTGCATCATATAGGGCACGCGGACGGTTGGCTCGCCACCCATCGGGGTGAGGATTTGAGCGGTCTTTGTTGTCGATCCGGTCGGAATGGAAACGGCAGCTCGGACATTAAGCTCCCGCTGCGCATCGCCTTTGCGATCCGAAACACCCAAAATCGGAAATATACCACCAAGGGTGATATCACCGAATCCCTTCGGATTGGTTGTGAAATTGCCCTGCACATTGGTACCAGCGCCTCCGGCAAAAGTTATATGCTCCATTTCCTTTTCGACATAGCTGCCCATGGCAATCAATGTGACCCAATCGGTTGGCGCATACATTGCACCCACCATTGTCATATCAGTGCGCATGGCGGTTGGCACAATACGTAATGTTGGTGGTTGGCCCGGGGCACCGAAAAAATGATTGGGGATGGTGCTTACAATGTCTTCGGGAGAGACGCTGTCGGTCCCGATCTGATTGCCGCTCATCTCCATATGCATATGGCGGACCGAGAACATAACCTCGCCCTTCTTATGAGCATGGTCGGCCATCACACCTATCGGGGCGTGATCATCGGCCCTGACATCATGGGCAAGCGTGGGTGTGGAAAGGCAGGCGGCAACAAGCCCCCCTGCGCAAAGCGAGTATTTCATGGTATTTTCCTGTAATTGTCTGATGTTTGGCCGCTGAAAGGGTTCAGAATAGGCCGATAATTGAGATCAGGCGGTGACAGGCGGACCAGTTGCTGGCGGAATGTTGATCCGGTTGCGGACAGCAAAATGGCGCTGAACTTCTGGTACATGCGGGGCCATGACCTGATCATTGATCGCGATCGTGGGGGGCGTTGAAATCAGACTGGCCCCGGAAGATGCCGCATAACCACAGACAGAGCTTCCAGTCTCGGAATTTGGTGATTCTGGTTGATCTGGACCGCCATAAACCATCGCTAGCATCGCATAGTCAGGATGGTCCGGCGTAATGGCTAGCTTGCTGATGCCATGACCAGAACACAATTCGATGGAGAAACCATCTGCGGTTTGACTTGGCATAAAGCCCTGTGGAGCAAGAGCGGAAAGCAACAGCGCAAACACAGCCAGGGTGATGGACAGCAGTTTGCCTCGCAATGGCTTTTGTGGGGGTGCGGCTATATTCATCGCTTCGGCGGATCTATAGTAATGCTAACCGGCATTGGCCAGTAAGGAATGTCGATCAAAGCAGTTTTATTGGGCTCTGTGTTGCGATCATCTTAGCGGTTCTATCGGCAATGATCAGAAAACCGCTTTCGGGTGTTCCAAAACCAAGGCGCTGGCGTTTGAATTTGAAGATCGATGTTTCGGAAACATGGATTTGGCCCCAGGGCACAAAAAAAGGGCGCTGGAATGGACCGAAGATTTTCCACATTGATACACGCAGGCCCGTTCGACAGACGTCAAGGCGTAAACAGCCAGAGAAATTGACTTTTGCTGACGATATTCCGCCCATAGCACCGGATTGGGCGCGCATGATCATCAAGGTTTCGTCAGGTCTGTCTGGGAATCGGTTCTGCAGCTTATTCCATCCGGACATGCGCCCGAGCAAAGTAACGACAAGCAACCACATACCCAGAAATATGACTGGGAATAGAGCCAAGATCGTGGTTTCGTCTATCGGGAAACCCACGAGTACAAAGGGTTCGGTGTCGGATGAAGCGACCTTGTTACACCCGCATCGGCATCAGCACATAAAGTGCCGGTGACTTGTCATCCTCACGGATCAATGTTGGCGCACTGGCATCAGCGAGGTGAAGCTCGACATTGTCGCCTTCAATTTCGCTCAGAATGTCCAAGAGGTACCGCGAGTTAAAGCCAATTTCAAAGCTGTCTTCCTTGTAAGCCCCCGGGACTTCTTCGGCCGCAGTGCCGTTTTCTGGTGAAGTAACGGACAGCGTGATCTTATCATCGCCCAAGGCCATTTTGACTGCACGGGTCTTTTCGGTGGCAATGGTCGAGACACGGTCGACGCCTTGAGCAAAGCTCTTTGGATCAATTTTCAGAATCTTGTCATTTCCGGTCGGAATGACGCGTGTGTAATCCGGGAATGTACCGTCAATCAGCTTGCTTGTCAGGATCGCAGTGCCGAGAGTGAAACGAATTTTGCTCGCAGACAGGTCAATCTGAACGGATGCTTCGCCATTTTCGTCAAGCAGCTTGCGCAGTTCATTGACGCATTTGCGCGGGACAATAACGTCCGGCATGCCTTCCGCTCCAGCCGGACGGGGCAGGGTGACACGGGCCAGACGATGGCCGTCAGTGGCAGCTGCTTTCAAAACCGGCGTCTCTTCATCCTGAACATGCAGAAAAATGCCGTTCAGATAATAGCGTGTTTCTTCTGTGGAGATCGCGAATTTCGTTTTATCGATAATCTGTACCAAGGAAGCCGCGGGCAGCTCGAAACTTGTAGGCAGATCACCCTCGGCGATGATTGGGAAATCATCACGAGGCAAGGTTTGCAGATTAAATCGTGCCCGGCCTGCATTGACCTTCATTTTGCCATCGGCAGCGTCCAGTTGTACCTGGGATCCATCTGGCAATTTGCGGGCAATATCGAATAGCGTATGAGCCGATACGGTTATTGAGCCTGCGGTTTCCACCTGTGCTTCGACAGTCTCAACGACTTGCAAGTCTAGGTCAGTGGCCATTAATTTAATGCCGCCACCATCGCTGGCTTCGATCAATACATTGGACAGAATGGGGATCGTATTGCGCCGCTCAACCACCGACTGGACGTGGCCCAGACTTTTCAGCAGTGCTGCGCGTTCAATTGTCGCTTTCATAAACCGTCCTTCATTTCCTGTCCCTGGGCAGAGTATTTCGCCCTAATGGCTGTCCTGGACACAGCAAAAGACTCCGTCCAGATCACAGATAGTCATCGCTTCATTAACAATATCAACCAATAGGGCAAGCCTGATACAGGGGGTGACAAAGATATTGCGGTGAAAATCTGTGGAAAAAACACACAATGCGGCTAAACCCGCTAAAGATAATGACCAGCGACGTTATGTAAAAGCGAATTAGGCTATAGTTATGAGCAATTTAAGTGGCAATTTCAGCACAAACGGAAAGCGCTTGTTCATTGCCCGTCATGGCGAGACGATTTTCAATCTGGCTGGCCGTATTCAGGGGAATGATGCGCATACCCCTTTGACACAGCGTGGTTTCGCTCAAGCTGATGAAATGGGCCGTGCGTTGGCGCTCTATTTGGGCGGTTTCTGCGACCTTGATCTCGTTGCTTCAGACACAGGCCGAGCATTGCAAACCTTATCTATCGTTTGTGAACATATTGAGTTGGATTGGCACAACACCACTCCTGATTCCCGTCTTCGGGAAATCAATATGGGAGAATGGGAAGGCATTTATTACGGCAAGCTCAACGGTCAGCTGAAAGTTGATTACGACCAGGGATTATTTCTCACCCAAGCGCCGGGCGGAGAAACATATCGCGACATTGTGAACCGATTGAAGACTTGGTTTGCCGACCAAGTATTTGACCGTGACAT
This sequence comes from Sphingorhabdus sp. Alg231-15, assembly GCF_900149705.1. NCBI lineage: Bacteria > Pseudomonadati > Pseudomonadota > Alphaproteobacteria > Sphingomonadales > Sphingorhabdaceae > Sphingorhabdus > Sphingorhabdus sp. Alg231-15. The sequence goes on from NZ_LT703001.1 coordinate 3,574,928, forward strand.
GCTTTTAATCAGTCACGGGATGACCAGCCGGGTGTTGCGGGGTTTGTTGACCGGGCAACCGTCGCTGGAACTCATTGATGCGCCTATGGCTGAAAGCCTACCACAAGGTTCGATGGTTCAAATTGTCGATGGCGCGGAGACAATTGTCCATCTGGGTGCAGGAGAGGGTGAAAAGGCATGAGAATTGCCGCTGTGGCTCTGGCCGCCATCTGCCTAGCAGCAATGTCCACACCAATTGCGGCCAAGGACTCGCTCGGCGTTTTCAACAGCTGGGGCGCCTTTCGCGATCCGGCCGTTCCGCGTTGTTACGCAATTGCCGAGTCAGAGGACATAAGGGGAAAGGCTGAGCGCAAGTCTTACGCCTCAGTCGGTTTCTGGCCCAAGCGCAATGTTCGCGCGCAATTTCATGTTCGTCTCAGCCGCGATCGCTCTACCAATAGTCGTGTCATGGTCGGTATAGGTGGTCGTCGGTTCCAACTGACGGCCAACCGGTCGGATGGCTGGTCGCAGGATAGACGCATGGATGCCGCAATAATTGCGGCTTTACGCTCCGCCAACAGCATGACCATTGAGAGCACGGGGCGTGATGGCAAACCGATTGTTGATGCTTATCTGTTGCGCGGTGCGGCAACCGCAATTGATGCGGCTTCATTGGGCTGTTCGCGTCTGCAACCAAGGGGTTGATGTAACTGTTTGATCGTCGGACCGGTGAAGGGTTATCCATCTGATCGCTGGTATTTCATGCATTGCGGCCCTATATGCGCCCTCATGCAGATTCCCGGCCATATAGATCCTGTCCCGTTACCCGCCAAAGTGACGCCTCGTGAAGACGGGCGCGTGGACCTTATTGGTTTGAGTGTAGCCGAAATTCGGGACGTGCTGATCGAAGCGGGGTTGGATGAAAAACAGGGAAAGCTGCGCTCAAAGCAGTTATTTCACTGGATGTACCATCGCGGAATTGATGATTTTACGGTGATGACAGATATGAGCAAGACGCTGCGCCCATGGTTGGCAGAGCGTTTTGTGATCGGACGTCCGGAAATTGTCGAAGCCCATTTATCGGAAGATGGAACACGCAAATGGTTGCTGCGATCTGCGGATAAACAAGACTATGAAATGGTCTTCATTCCTGATGAAGATCGCGGTACACTTTGCATTTCCTCGCAAGTCGGTTGCACACTTAACTGCCGCTTCTGCCACACCGGGACGATGCGGTTAGTCCGTAATCTAACTCCGGGCGAAATTGTCGGGCAGGTCATGTTGGCGCGCGATGCGCTGGGAGAATGGCCAAAGGGAGTTATGGATTTCGCTGACGATGAAGAGGCGGAAAATACCAAGGAATATAATCAGGCTTACAAGTCTGATGGCCGCTTGCTGACCAATATCGTTCTGATGGGCATGGGCGAGCCGCTTTATAATTTTGACAATGTCCGCGATGCCATGAAGGTTGTGATGGATGGCGCCGGTCTTGCGCTGTCACGCCGCCGGATTACTTTGTCGACCAGCGGTGTGGTGCCAATGATTGCACGCGCTGGCGAAGAGATAAGCGTCAATCTGGCAATATCGCTGCATGCGGTAAACAAGGAAACGCGGGACGAGATAGTGCCGCTCAACCGCAAATACTCCATTGAAGAATTGCTCCAGGCCTGCGCGGATTACCCGGGTTCCAGCAACTCGCGGCGGATCACCTTTGAATATGTGATGCTGAAAGACAAGAATGACAGCGACGAAGATGCACGCGAATTGGTCAATCTACTGCGCCAATATGATCTGCCAGCCAAGGTAAATTTGATCCCGTTCAATCCCTGGCCGGGTTCTGCCTATGAATGTTCGACGCCGGAGCGGATCAAGGCATTTTCCAAGATTGTCTTTGATGCCGGTATCAGCGCGCCTGTGCGAACGCCGCGCGGGCGGGACATAATGGCTGCATGCGGTCAGTTAAAGTCAGCGAGCGAAAAGAAAAGCAGAGCCGAACTCGACCGTCTGGCCGAAGAAAAACAGGCCGCACTCGGCTGATGTGCCAGATCTAAACGGTTGCTATTACGTCGATCTCTACCATCAGGTCGGGGATGGCCAAGGCTTTGACCTCGACAATTGTATCCGCTGGATAGGGCTCTGAAAAATAGCGTTTTCGAGCTTCGACGATTTTTGGAAAATAGGCCATATCGGTGAGATAGATGGTGACCTTGACGATTTTTTCTCGGCTGCTGCCACCAGCTGCTAATACGCGATCGATATTGATGAACACCTGCGCTATCTGTTGATCAATGTCTCCGACGCCAACAATATTACCCGCTTCGTCAATTGCGGCTTGGCCGGATAGAAACAGAATATCACCAACCCGCCAACCGGGCGCGATGGCGTAAGGAGCGAGGGGATCCGGGTCCAATGAAATTACTTGGTGGTTGTTGGTCATTGATACCTCACGCTGGCAACAAGTTTCTTTCGTTGCACTGTAACGACTAACTTTCTTTTGTCGAACAACTGATTAGAATGAAAAGTGAAATGACGGATACGCCAGAACGAAAACTATTGCGCCACCGGCTGACCACCCGGCTTTGGCATTGGATCAATGCACTGTGCCTTCTTGTGCTATTGATGAGCGGTCTGACCATTTTTAATGCGCATCCGCGGCTCTACTGGGGCGAATATGGTTCCAATGACGACTACGCTTGGGCCGCGGTGGGGTCATCGCAAACAGTGGGTTATGTCCGGCTCGGCGAAACAAAGATCGACACAACCGGTTTTATCGGAAATTGGCGCGATAGCGATGGTCAGATACAGACCTGGGCTTTTCCTGGCTGGGCAACGATACCATCCTATTACAGCCTTGCTGACGGGCGACGCTGGCATTTCTTCTTCGCATGGATATTCAGCGTTGGTTTGGCCTTTTTCATGATCCGTTCGTTGTTCAACCGCCATGTGCAAAATGATTTGCATATCAGCCGCGCCGAATGGCGGCCTTCCCAGATCTTGCGCGATATGAAAAACCATTTGCGGCTGCGGTTTCACGATGATGGCGGCGTTAACATCTATAATGTCCTGCAAAAGTTCAGCTATGTTGGAGTGATCTTCATTCTGTTGCCTCTTATGATATTTACAGGATTGGCTATGTCTCCTGCGATGGATGCGAACTGGCCGTGGCTCACCGACATATTCGGTGGCCGCCAATCGGCGCGATCCATTCACTTTATCGGAATGTTTCTGCTGGTGTTGTTCTTCATTGTCCATATGATCAGTTTGCTGTTGGTAGGACCGTTCAAGCAGACCTGGGCCATGATCGCTGGCGGAAAGCGGAAGGAAGGCGACCATGGATAGTTTACTGTCTCGACGAAAACTCATTACCGCAAGTGCCCTGGGCGCTGGCAGTTTGCTGAGTGGTTGCGATGCATTGAGCCGCAGCACTGCCTTTCAAGATTTACTGGGTAGTGCCGAAAATGCCAATTTTTTTTTCCAACGCGCCTTGGGCGATCGGATGGAGCTGGCCAGCGAATATAGTATCAAAGATCTGTCGCCGAAGTTTCGAGCCAATGGTACACGCGATCCCGGAACGGCCGATTATACGGCCAGTGCCGCGCAAGGTTTTGCGGATTGGCAATTGCGTCTGACGGGACTGTTCGGGAAGCCTCAGAGTTTTTCTCTGGCGGCCTTGCTGTCGATGCCGCAGCGAACTCAGATCACTCGGCATGATTGTGTTGAAGGCTGGAGCGCGATTGGCCAGTGGACCGGCGTTCCTCTGAAATTGCTACTGGATCTGGCGCAGTTACAGGACAAAGCGAAATTTCTCGTTTTCCATTGCGCTGATCGGCTAGGCGGCCGCCCTTATTACGAGAGCATTGACTTGCTCGATGCATTCCATCCCCAGACGATCATGGCTCACCGGTTGAATGGAGAGGCTGTACCGATAGAAAACGGAGCACCGCTGCGGCTGCGGGTGGAGCGACAACTCGGCTATAAGCATGCAAAATATGTGACCGGGATTGAGGCGGTGGCGACGCTGGACAATATCGGTTCTGGCAAGGGTGGTTATTGGGAAGATGTCGCCAATTATGAATGGTATGCCGGAATCTAACCGGCATCTGATGAGGGATATTATTTGCTGAAGGAGCGCATGAATGTCCATTTTGGGTAGTTTTTTAGGAAGCGTTGTAAAAAAAGGGTCAATTGCTGTCATTCACCCGGATGGCTCAACGGAAAAATTCGGAAAGCCAGAAGAGGGGTATCCGGATGTTGCCGTGCGCTTGGCTGACAAGGGCGTTATGCGTCAAATATTGCTTGATCCCCGTCTAGGCGCAGCCGAAACCTTCATGGATGGGCGCCTGATCGTCGAGCAGGGCGATATCATGCAGCTGGTGCAGTTACTCCGTGCCAACCGGCGCTGGGAGCGAGGTGGCCGCCTGAATGATCCAAGCGCATTCAAGAAAGCAAAAAGTTTCATCGCAGCGCGTTTGGATAGTATCAACGGACAACGCCGTTCCAAGGCTAACGTTGCCCATCACTATGATCTTAGCCGTGATCTTTACGAGCTGTTTCTCGACAAGGACATGCAATATAGTTGCGCCTATTGGACCGATCCAGGCAATACGCTTGAGCAAGCCCAGCTTGACAAGAAAGCCCATATTGCCGCCAAGCTGGACCTGAAAGCTGGCCAGCGCGTACTCGATATCGGTTGTGGCTGGGGTGGTATGGCGCTTTATCTGCATCAAAAATTTGGTGTCGAAATTCTGGGCATCACGCTGAGCGAAGAACAGCTGAAAGTCGCCCAGGAGCGAGCGGAGAAAGAAGGTGTTGCCGACAAGGTGAAATTTGAGCTGATCGACTATCGTGACCTTGCTGAGCGCGAGGCGGGGCAGTTTGACAGGATAGTGTCGGTTGGCATGTTCGAACATGTTGGGACGCCGAACTTTAAAACCTTCTTTCGCTGTGTTGCCAATCTGATGACTGACGACGGGGTTATGCTGCTTCATACAATTGGCCGGATGGGAAAACCAGGCACGACCGATGCCTTCACTCGTAAATATATCTTTCCGGGAGGCTATATACCCGCACTAAGCGAGACCGTGGAGGCCAGTGAGCATTACCGTCTGATGGCGACGGATATTGAAACACTGCGGCTACATTACGCCCTGACTCTGCGTGAATGGTACAACCGGGCTGTGGCGAATAAAGAGAAGATCGTAGCACTTTATGACGAGCGCTTTTTTCGGTTGTGGACCTTCTATCTGGCCGGCGCGACGGCGGCGTTTGAAAGCGGCAGCATGTGCAACTACCAAATCCAGTTCAGTCGTAGCCGCCATTCACTGCCAATAACGCGCGATTATATCAGGGAAGCCGAGCAGAATTTGCAGAGCTGATTAACATCAGTATCTGTCGTCATGGGTATTTTTTGTCCATTGCCTCTTTGTCAAATGCAATGAGTTCCGCCAGCACGTTTCGATCAATTCGGTCAAGCCTGGTTACGTAGAGACATGCGGATCCCCGCTTGTGCGGTCCAAGCCTTTCAAGCAACTCCGTTTGTTTAGCTTTGTTCTCTTGTTCGCTGGTGCAGCTTAGTACGTAAAGGCTGAGATTCTGTTTTCTCGGTGAAAAGCCGGAACGGCACATATCGCCTTCGCGACCGGAATCATATTTGTAATGATAGCTACCAAATCCGACGATGCTATCTCCCCACATTTTTGGTTCTTCGCCGGTGATACTCGTGAACATGTCGAGCAGTTCCATGGCATCCTGCCGACGCCCCTCATGCTCCACTGTTTCAATGAACGCGGTCACATCACCGTCATTCTCTTTCGTTTTGTTTTCCGCTGTAGCCATGTTTTCCTCCTCTATACCCTGCATATCATATTGCTTACAAATTTGGAGCCTGTTAGGCGCGCCGGACATTCCATTTTCGAAAGTATCATCATGAGCGATTCCGTAAAGCGTGTGGTTCTGGCCTTTTCCGGAGGGCTTGATACCAGTGTTATCCTGAAATGGCTGCAGCAGGAATATGGCTGCGAGGTTGTGACCTTTACGGCCGATCTGGGGCAGGGTGAAGAACTGGGTCCGGCTCGCAAGACCGCAGAAATGCTCGGCGTTAAGCCGGAGCATATCTTTATCGATGATCTGCGCGAAGAATTTGTGAAAGACTATGTTTTTCCAATGATGCGCGCCAATGCGCTCTACGAAGGGCTCTATCTGCTCGGTACCTCAATTGCTCGACCGTTGATTTCAAAGCGTCAGATCGAGATTGCCAAAGCAACCGGTGCAGATGCCGTAGCCCATGGTGCGACGGGCAAAGGCAATGATCAGATTCGTTTTGAACTGGGCTATTACGGCCTGAATCCCGATGTAAAAGTCATTGCACCATGGCGGGAATGGGATTTGACTAGCCGTACGCGGCTAATTGAATTTGCGGAAAAGCACCAAATTCCTGTTCCCAAGGACAAGCGCGGAGAAGCACCGTTTTCAACTGACGCAAACATGTTGCACACTTCGTCGGAAGGCAAGGTGCTTGAGGATCCATGGGAAGAAGTGCCCGATTATGTCTATTCGCGGACGAACAACCCGGAAGATGCGCCCGATAAACCGGAATATATCACCATCGACTTTGAACATGGCGATGGCGTAGCGATTAATGGCGAAGGCATGAGTCCCGCAACCTTGCTCGAGAAACTCAACGATTACGGTCGAGAGCATGGCATTGGCCGACTTGATCTGGTCGAGAATCGCTTTGTCGGCATGAAATCTCGCGGCATGTACGAGACGCCAGGTGGTACCATCTATCACGCAGCACATCGCGGGATCGAACAGCTTACTCTCGACAGCGGCGCTGCCCATATGAAAGACGAGCTGGCGCCGCGCTACGCTGAACTCGTCTATAATGGCTTCTGGTTCGCGCCAGAGCGAGAGATGTTGCAGGCTGCAATCGACAAAAGCCAGGAGCGCGTGACTGGCACAGTAAGGCTGAAGCTTTACAAAGGGTCGGTCAATGTCGTTGGTCGCAAGGCAGATGTTAACTTTAACCTGTATAGCGAAGATGTCGTGACGTTTGAGGATGACGCCGGAGCTTATGATCAGAAAGATGCGGAAGGCTTTATCAAGCTAAATGCCTTGCGGCTTCGGCTGCTTGGCAAGCGTGATGGCTAATCTGATCTGATATGCTGATCGCGATTTTCACCTTGTTGGTTGGCTTTGTCGTCTTGATCGGCGGTGGAGAACTGCTGGTGCGCGGCGCGGTGCGGGTTGCGGAGCGTGCCGGGATGTCAGAATTGCTGATCGGGCTGACCATCGTCGGTTTCGGGACGTCTGCGCCTGAATTGGTCGCGAGTGTGGAAGCGGCGCGGGCCGGATCGCCAGGTATCGCCTGGGGTAATGTTGTGGGATCAAATCTGGCCAATAGTCTGTTGATCCTGGGAACAGCGTCCTTGATTTTGCCAATGGTGGTGCCGCGCGGACCGTTATGGCGTGATGGTGGTCTGGCCATGGTAGCAACGATCACCCTTTGGTTTGTGGCGAGTACCAGCGGCATAACCGTTGCCATTGGTGCCGGATTTCTAATCCTTCTCTGTGCCTATCTCGGATATGCCTACTGGGCCGAGAGGACACAGCCTGTTGGGGCTAGCGCTTTGCACGAGAAAGCAGAGTCGCTCGAAGTCACCGATACCCATCTGCATGACGAGCAACCGCTCTGGCGCTCGGTCCTAACCTTGATCGGCGGGATTGTGCTGATTGTGGCCGGAGGGCGCTGGCTGGTTGAAGGAGCGGTTGATCTGGCGCGGCTGGTGGGGCTGAGTGAAGCGGTCATCGGTTTGACGGTCATTGCGATCGGAACCTCGCTGCCAGAACTCGTGACTTCGGTCATTGCAGCTTACAAGGGGGCCAGTGCGGTTGCATTGGGCAATGTGCTGGGTTCGAACATCTTCAACCTGCTGCTGATTGGCGGGGTTACTGCGGTAATTGCGCCGGGGACTATTCCAGGAGAGATCACCAATTATGGCCTGCCATTGCTGATCGCGACGTCGGTGCTGTTGATGATCTTTGCAGCGACTGGGCGAAGGATAACGCGGTGGGAGGGGGCGATCCTTTTGCTCATCTACTTTGCTCAACTCGTTTATAATGTGGTGGCTGTCTAAGCTCTTTCTTTGTTGCTGAAGTTTGCGAAAGGGCCGCGCAGCTTGACTCTGCGTTTATATTTCGATATTACTGGAAATATGGAAACGATTCGCAATCACACCGCCGTAAATGCCCTGTCAGCGCTAGCGCAGGAGCATCGCCTGGCGATATTCCGCTTGCTCGTGCAGGCGGGGCGCAGCGGACTGCCCGCGGGTCAGATCGCCAAGCAGCTCGATATGCCGGCGAGCTCGCTATCCTTTCACCTGTCGCACCTGAAAAATGGCGGCGTGGTGAGCGACGAAAGGGATGGCCGCTCGATCATCTATCGCGCCGATTTTCAGGCGATGAACCAGCTGATGGCGTTTCTCCTGGAAAATTGCTGCGCGGGCGATGACTGCCTGCCGGTGGACGCAGCTGACACATGTTTGGAAGGACAAGACACATGAAAAGATTTCACCTGAACCTGAAAGTCTCGGATCTCGAAAAATCCCGTGCCTATTACGCGAAGCTATTTGGCGAACAGCCGGCTGTCGTGAAGCCCGATTACATCAAATGGTTGCTCGACGACCCCTATATCAATTTCTCGATTGAGCCGGTCAGCGATGCAGCTGGCGGCGAAACCGGCATAGCCCATGTTGGCCTCCAGACGGAAAACCTGGAAGAATTGCAATCGGTCTACGAGCGCGTGCAAGACGCCGCCGGACCGCGGTTTGAGGAAGGCGCGACCACCTGCTGCTATGCCTCGTCAGAGAAAAACTGGACGCAGGATCCCGATGGCCTGATCTGGGAAGCCTTCTACACTGAAGGTCAGGTTGCCCATTATGGAAAGACACCGGATGTTGGCGCAGGCAAGGCTATGGCCAATTCCAATGTTGATTGCTGCTTGAACTAGGACGACGAAAATGGGGGTGTTTTCAAGGGCGCAAAAGCTTGGCGCCGAAGCGTTGGGCTCGTTCTTCCTGTTCGTCACGGTTGTCGGCTCGGGGATCATGGCTGAAAATCTGGCGGACGGAAATGTCGCCATTGCGCTGCTTGGCAATACGCTGGCAACCGGCGCGATATTATTCGTGCTGATCGCGATATTGGCCCCGATATCCGGCGCCCATTTCAATCCGGCTGTTACCTTTGTGATGCTGCTGCGCAAGGAGTTATCGCTCACGGACGCGACCCTTTTTGTGGTGATGCAACTTGTTGGCGGGCTGATCGGTGTCTGGGCGGCCCATATCATGTTCGAACTGCCGGTTTTCCAATTCAGCGAGAAAACACGAACCGGCGGCGGCCAATGGCTCGGCGAGCTGATTGCGACATTCGGACTGTTGTTCACGATATTGGGCACCGTCCGGTTTCGCCCGGAATGGGTTGCACCGGCGGTTGGTCTCTATATTTCCGCCGGATATTGGTTCACCAGCTCGACCAGCTTTGCCAATCCGGCGATTACCGTGGGCCGTGCTTTTTCCAATAGCTTTGCCGGAATTGCACCGGCTGATGTTATTGGATTTATAGCTGCGCAATTTGCCGGTGCGGCCTTGGCCTGGATGGTCACCCGTTGGTTATTTCAGGAGGTAGACTGCTATGATCAATAGGACTCAATAAAGTCCATCTGAATTTGTGTGTCTGGAATTTTCAATCCACGAGCTTGGGAAGCTAATTCAATTGCTTCATCTGTTTTCAAGCCGACAGATTTCAGGATGCAACAAACTAACAGCCCTGACCGACCAATTCCTGCTCGGCAATGTATACCCAGAGATTGACCTTGGGATAGTTTCGTCACCAGATTCGTAACCGCCGGTTTGAAACTGTCCAAATCAGGAATTTTGCGATCCGGTATGGGAAACGAGGTAAACTGCAGCCCAATCTGATCGCATTTTTCTTGTTCGCGCAAAAGACCTAGTTCCGCTGCTTCTTCTGATTCCAGCAGAGAGACGATATGATCCATTCCGGATGACTGATAGAATTTCAGATCATCCAGCAACCATTCACCCGACGGCTTTGGCATTTGAAATAGTGAACCAATGGTGGGGCCGTTGATCTTGTAGATAGAAGGCTTCATGATGCCGCATTATAAGCAAACTAGCCAATCAGCAATTCTTCCATTGCAAATTTGGGAATCAGTCCCTAAATAGCAGGCATCCCGACATTGTGAGATTTTGAAGGGGCTGGCGCCAAACGGGGCCGGCAGCAAAGACTTATTCGTCATCCGAGCTTTCGCCGGGATGACGATGAGAGAAAGAACGAGATTTGACGGATATGGCTGCCATTGTGAACCTGATCGAACCGGAAGCGGAAGCTTTGGGTTTTGAACTGGTGCGTGTGCAGTTTGTGTCAGGCGCGGATGAGCCGACCTTGCAGATCATGGCCGAGCGGCCGGAGACCGGACAGCTCGGCATTGATGATTGTGCAGCTTTGTCGCGGCGTATTTCGGAAAAATTTGATGTGCTGGAAGAAGAAGGTCGTGATCCGATTGAGGATGCCTATCGGCTGGAAGTCAGTTCGCCAGGCATTGATCGTCCGCTAACCCGCGCAAAAGATTATGCGAATTGGGCAGGACATGAAGCGCGGATCAATCTGATTGATGCCGTTTCGGGTAAGAAACAGCTCCGTGGAATTTTGGGCGGCTTGCTAGAAGACACCGAAGGTGAGATAATAGCGATTGACGATCGTAAGGCAGGACGCCAAACGACCGCCATAGAGAATGTGCATAGCGCAAAGCTGATTCTTACCGACGCTCTGATAGCCGCAACCATTCCGGTTTCTGCCGATGGCGCGGATGAAATTGAAGAAGATACTCTAAACGAAGAACAGGAAGACTAATCATGGCCAGTGCCATTTCTGCAAATAAGGCTGAATTACTCGCTATCGCAAATGCGGTTGCATCGGAAAAGATGATCGACAAGACCATTGTGGTCGAAGCGATGGAAGAGGCCATTCAGAAAGCAGCCCGTGCCCGTTACGGTGCCGAGAATGATATTCGCGCCAAGCTCGACCTGCAAACTGGCGACCTGCGCTTGTGGCGTGTGGTTGAAGTGGTTGAGGAAGTTGAAGACTATTTCAAGCAGGTTGACTTGAAGCAGGCTGAAAAGCTGGAAAAGGGTTCGAAGGTCGGAGACTTCATCGTTGATCCGTTACCCGCTGTTGATCTCGGCCGTATCGATGCACAGTCCGCAAAACAGGTTATCTTCCAGAAAGTCCGTGACGCAGAGCGTGAGCGGCAATTTGAAGAGTTTAAAGACCGTGCTGGTGAGATTATCACCGGTGTCGTCAAGTCGGTCGAATTCGGCCATGTCGTGGTTGACCTCGGCCGCGCTGAAGGCGTTATCCGCCGCGACCAGCAAATTCCACGCGAGGCAGCCCGTGTCGGTGACCGTGTTCGTTCGCTGATCATGAATGTTCGCCGTGAAAATCGTGGACCGCAGATATTCTTGTCCCGCGCGCATCCCGATTTCATGAAGCTCTTGTTTGCGCAGGAAGTTCCTGAAATTTACGACGGCATTATCGAGATTAAAGCCGCCGCTCGTGATCCCGGCAGTCGCGCCAAAATCGGCGTGATCAGCCAGGACAGCTCGATTGATCCGGTTGGTGCCTGTGTTGGTATGAAGGGTAGCCGTGTTCAGGCCGTCGTGCAGGAAATGCAGGGCGAGAAAATCGACATCATTCCATGGTCCGATGATATCGCGACTTTCGTGGTGAACGCATTGCAGCCTGCAACGGTAAGCCGCGTGCTGATCGACGAAGAGGAAGGCCGCATCGAAGTGGTTGTTCCTGATGATCAGCTCAGCCTTGCCATTGGTCGCCGCGGACAGAATGTCCGTCTGGCTTCTCAACTGACCGGTCTGGCCATCGACATCATGACCGAAGCTGACAGCAGCGAGAAGCGTCAGGCCGAGTTTGCCGTCCGCACCGCGATGTTCCAGGAAGATCTGGACGTTGATGAAACCTTGTCGCAGCTTTTGGTCGCCGAAGGCTTTAGCGAGATGGAAGAAGTTGCCTATGTCGCGCCGGAAGAGCTTTCGAACATTGAAGGCTTTGACGACGAATTGGCGGCCGAACTGCAAAGCCGTGCGCTGGAAGCGTTGGAGCGCCGCGAAGCGGCTGCCAAGGCAGAGCGTACCGAGCTTGGTGTTGAAGATGCGATTGCCGAACTGCCGTACATGACCGAAGCCATGTTGGTGACTCTGGGCAAGGCGGGCCTCAAGACTCTCGACGATGTTGCCGATCTGGCAACCGACGAGCTTGTCTTGAAGCGCAAAGCCGAACCTCGCCGCCGCAATGACAATCGCAAGCCAGAGCCCGATGGTGTTTTGGCGACCTATGGTCTGACCGAAGAGCAGGGCAATGAGATTATCATGGCTGCCCGTGCACACTGGTTTGACGACGAGGAAGAAGTGGCTCCTGCTGCTGAAGCAGAAACAGGGGAGGACGCGAATGCGGAAGCTCCCCAATGAGACGCCTTCTAAACCTTTAGATCGCGCACCACACCGTAAATGCATATTGACTGGGGAAAGCCTTCCTCAGGAAGCATTAGTGCGTCTGGCGCTCAGTCCCGACGATGCAATCGCGCCGGATGTCCGTGCCAAAGCGCCGGGCCGGGGTGCGTGGATCAGTGTTGATCGCCATACGCTGGCAGAGGCGCAGGCCAAGGGCGCGTTGAAAGGTGCGTTGGCGCGTGCCTTCAAAACCGGGAAGCTCACTATTCCTGATGATCTGGCCGCGCAGGTTGAAAATGCGCTGGAACGTGCCACATTAGACAGGCTGGGACTGGAAGCGCGTGGCGGGATGCTTCTGACCGGATCAGAAAAGATTGAAACAGCCGCGCGGCAGGGCGATCTCCAAATGCTCCTCCATGCCGCTGATGCTGGCCGTGACGGGTCCTCAAAGCTGGATCAGGCATGGCGGGTTGGCAGTGATCGGGAAGGACAGGATGTCCGCGGTCAGATATTGCCGGTGGACCGACAGGGCCTTTCTGTGGCATTGGGCCGTCAAAATGTCGTGCATATAGGCATAACCGACCACAGGGCGGCGGGGCGAATATCGCACATGCTGGATAGATGGTGCCGCTTTATCGGGTCTGAAAAGACTGACGGCGGCAGTGATGAAGGCGGCGAGGCGGAGAAGAAAGTTGCGTGAACTGGTTTGAAGTTAATCAGTTAAAATATTGAAGTAATGAATTTTTTTAAGGATTAAGTCTGTTCGATGAGTGAAGAAAACAAAGATACCGCAAAACCTGCACGCAAGCCTTTAGGACTGAAGCGTTCGGTTGAGCCTGGTGAAGTCAAACAGACGTTTAGCCACGGACGCACCAATAAGGTTGTCGTCGAGGTCAAGCGCCGCAAGCTGGTGGGCAAACCTGGTGCACAGGAAGCTGCCAAGGACATCGTGCCGGAAACCCCGGCGCCTGCGCCTGCACCCGCTCCGGTAGAAGCAAAGAAGCCCGCGCCTGCGCCCAAGCCGAAGCAGGAAGATGTTCTGACCCGTCAGGAAAAGCAGGCGAAATTGCTGCGCGAGGCTGAGGAAGCCCGTCTGGCCGCCATGGAAGAAGCGCGTAAACGCGATACCAAGGCCAAGAAAGACCAGACCGCCGAAGAGAAAAAACGCGCCGAAGACAAGCGTAAAGCGGAAGAAGAAGCCGCCAAAAAAGCGCAGGAAGAAATTAAGGCAGCGGAAGAAGCAGCAGCTGCTGCAGCTGCCGAAGCGGCAGAAGCCCCCGAAGTTGCCGAAGAAACCAAGCCTGCGACCAGCGGCGCGCAACATCCACCTGCGCGGAAATTCACGCCGGTGGAAGCGCCGAAGCGGCCTGAACCGAAACAGAAACCCAAAACCGGACGCAGTGATCGTGGTGATCGCCGGCAATCCGGCAAGCTGACGGTTAATCGCGCTCTACGCGGTGAGGACGGTGCAGCACGTGCACGCTCGCTTGCGGCGCTCAAACGTGCACGCGAGAAAGAAAAGCGGGCGCAAATGTCTGGTCAACCGCGCGAACCGCGTGAGAAACAGATCCGCGATGTCATCGTGCCAGAAGCGATTACCGTACAGGAACTGTCCAAGCGTATGGGCGAAAAGGGTGCTGATCTTGTCAAATCCCTGTTCAACATGGGCTCGATGGTCACCGTCAATCAGACGATTGATCAGGATACTGCCGAATTGCTGGTTGAGGAATTTGGCCACAATATCGAACGTGTGTCCGAGGCCGATGTCGAAATCGATACCGAGAAAGACGTTGATCCGGAAGAAACGCTGAAGCCGCGTCCTCCCGTGGTTACGATCATGGGCCATGTCGATCATGGTAAGACATCGCTGCTCGACGCATTGCGCGGCACCGATGTTGTTGCCGGTGAAGCAGGCGGCATTACCCAGCATATTGGTGCTTATCAGGTCAAAATGAAATCGGGCGACAAGGTGACGTTCCTTGATACGCCGGGTCATGAAGCCTTTACCAGCATGCGGCTGCGCGGCGCCAATGCGACCGATATCGTGATCCTGGTCGTTGCCGCTGATGACGGCCTGATGCCACAGACGATCGAGGCGATCAACCACACCAAGGCAGCTGATGTGCCGATGATTGTGGCGATCAACAAGATCGACAAGGAAGGTGCTGATCCGATGCAGGTGCGTACGCGTCTCCTGGAACATGAAGTGATCGTCGAGGAAATGTCTGGTGACGTGCAGGATGTTGAGGTCTCTGCGCTGAAGAAGACCAATCTTGAAGAGCTGATCGAGAAGATCCACTTGCAGGCCGAGCTGCTTGAACTCAAAGCCCGCCCGGATCGTCCGGCCGAGGGCATTGTGATTGAGGCGAAGCTGGACAAGGGACGCGGGCCGGTGGCCACCGTATTGGTTCAGCGCGGTACCTTGAAACGTGGTGATATCTTCGTTGTCGGTTCGCAAACCGGTAAGGTTCGGGCGATGATCGACGACAAGGGCGCACAGCCCAAGGAAGCCGGTCCTTCAGTTCCGGTCGAAGTACTGGGGCTGTCCGGCGTTCCATCTGCTGGTGATAAGCTGACCGTGGTCGAGAATGAATCCCGCGCGCGTGAAGTCGCGACTTATCGGGCAGAGCAAGAGAAACTGCAGCGTACGACCCAGGCACCGACGAGCCTTGAGAACATGTTCTCTGCTGCGGCGGACAGCGCGGTTGAATTCCCGCTGCTCGTCAAGGCTGACGTGCAGGGCAGCACCGAAGCGATTGTGCAGGCGCTGAACAAGATATCCAATGACGATATCAAGGTTCGCATCCTGCACAGCGGTGTCGGCGCGATCACCGAGTCCGATGTGACTCTGGCGAGCGCGAGCAAGGCCCCGATTATCGGCTTTAACGTGCGCCCCAATGCCAAAGCCCGCGAAATTGCCAAGCGCGATGGTGTGCGGTTGAAATATTTCGATATCATCTATGATCTGACCGATGAAATCCGCGCTGAAATGGCCGGTGAACTTGGGCCAGAGAAGATCGAGAATGTCATGGGCCGGGCCGAGGTCAAAGAAGTGTTCAAGTCGGGCAAGCGGGACAAGGCTGCTGGTCTGCTGGTCACCGAAGGCACGCTGCGCAAAGGCCTGTTCGCACGGCTTACCCGCGAGGATGTCATCGTCAGCAAGACGACCATCGCCTCGCTCCGCCGCTTCAAGGACGATGTCGAAGAAGTCCGCGCCGGTATGGAATGTGGTGCGGTGCTCGAAGATACCAACGACATCAAACCGGGCGATATGCTGGAAGTCTTTGAGGTTGAAGAGAAAGAACGCGTTCTTTGACGGCCGATCAGTCCTTCTGGGGAACGGAATTGGTTGAGGCGCTGAAGCAAGAGGACATACTGGGCTTTAAACGCCCGCCCTGTTCCGAAGCGGTCAACGCCGTGATTCTGGAGGCGGACAGGGAAACCGGTGCCGTCCGGATGCGATTTGACGCACCGCAAGCGTTTACAAGCCCGCGCGGCACGATCCAGGGCGGATTTGTCGCCGCGATGGTTGACGAAGTGATTGGCATACCGGTGCTGGTAAAATCCGGTGGCGAGAATGCACCGCTTACACTGGATTTGAGCGTGACCTACATCAAACCGGTTCTGCCGGGGCGCGTTTACGGGGAAGGGCAGATTGTCCGCGTGGGGCGTTCTATCGCCTTTCTTGAAGCACAACTCTATGATGAGGCGGGCGCGCTATTGGTGAAGGCCACATCTACGGCTAAGGTTGGACCGACGATAAAGTAATGGCAAAATATAACGACACATCTCCTGAAGGCCGTTCAGTGCGGCTCTTGCGCGTGGGTGAGCAGGTTCGGCATATCTTGTCGGAGCTGCTGATGCGCGGGGAAGTGCATGATGATGTGCTGACATCTCACTCGGTCAGCGTCACCGAGGTGCGCATGTCTCCGGATTTGCGCCATGCCACGGTATTTGTGAAACCCTTGCTGGGCGCCAATGAGGCGGATGTGCTCAAGGCGCTGAAAACCAACACCGCCTATTTTCAGAAGCAGGTCGCCAGCCGGGTAAAGATGAAATATGCCGCTCGGCTTAAATTTCTCGCCGACGAGAGCTTTGACGAAGCGGCGCACATCGAAAATTTGCTGAACAATCCGAAAGTTGCCCAGGATTTGGGTGACGACCAGAGCGAAGAATAGTAAAAGCACATTTTCGCAATCCTGAACTTGATTCAGGATATCATTGCGGGTCATATGGTTAACAGAGATTCTGGAACGATTTCAGAATCATGGGTTTAGAGACTGATTATGGCCAAACTCTATTTCTACTACAGCTCGATGAACGCGGGCAAATCAACCACATTGCTGCAGGCGGATTTCAACTATCGCGAACGCGGCATGCGCACGATGCTGTGGACCGCGGCGCTGGATGACCGCGAGGATGCCGGTTGGATCAACTCGCGTATCGGTCTGAAGAAAAAAGCCCATCTGTTTGAAAATGAAACAGATATGCTGGCAGATATCAGCACGCAACATGAAGAGAATACCCTGGATTGCGTGCTGATCGATGAAGCCCAGTTCATGACCAAGGACCAGGTCTTTCAGGTGGCGTTGGTCGCGGATCAATTGCGCATTCCCGTTCTTGCCTACGGCCTGCGTACCGATTTCCAGGCGGCTCTATTTCCCGGCAGTGCGCAATTGCTAGCCATTGCGGATGAGCTGGTCGAAATCAAAGCGGTCTGTGAATGCGGCAGTAAATCGACGATGAACATGCGTGTCGATGAAGAGGGCAATCCTGTGCTGGCTGGCCAACAAACGGCCATTGGTGGTAACGAGCTATATGTCGCGCTGTGCCGCAAGCATTTCATGGAAAAACTCAATGGCTGACCTGTCGGCGGTACTGGAGGAATTTCCGGTACGTCTGGAACCCCTAGCGGAACATCATATCGAACCGCTGCGTGCCGCCTGTGCGGAGGATCAAGAAATCTGGGATATCTACCCGGTTTCGATGCTGGATGAACATTTCGACGAGGCTATGAAAGCCTTTCACAATACAGACAATTGGGTACAGTTGGCGGTGATCGATACAGAATCCGGCAAGCTGGTGGGTATGAGCAATTATATCAATCCTGATCCCAACACCAAAGTCACCGAAATTGGCGGAACCTATATTGCGCCTTCGGTACGCGGCAGCGGATTTAACGATGTCATGAAGAAGCTGATGATCGATCATGCTTTTGCTTGCGGCTTCACCCGCATCGAATTTCGCGTCGATACCCGCAACAAACGCTCCATGGCGGCGGTGCTGAAGCTGGGCGCCAAGCACGAAGGGACGCTGCGCAAAAACCGGATTACCTGGACTGGCTTTATTCGCGATACGGCTGTATTTGGCTTGCTCCAAGAGGAGTGGGCAAACCGGTAATGACAGATGATGTGAACGGCTGGGTGCAGTCAGCCGACGCGTGGATTGCTTCCATCGGCGAGCAAGGCGACTGGACCCGGCGTACCTTTCTGGACGCCGTTATGCTTGACCGTGCGGTTGCTATTGGCGGGCGGTTTCTCGATGTGGGGTGTGGGGAAGGACGCTTTGTCCGTATGTTGCAAGATCGCGGCATGTCCGGATCGGGCATCGATCCGGTGCCGAGCCTGATTGAAACGGCGCAGAAACGCGATCCAGAGGGCGATTATGCGATTGGCTTTGGTGAAAAACTAGCCTTTGATGAAGCCAGTTTCGACCTGACTATCGCTTATTTGTCGCTGATCGATATTGAAGATTATCGCACGGCGATTGCAGAAATGGCGCGCGTGACGAAGCCTGGTGGTTCCTTGCTTATCGCGAATCTGACCAGCTTTTTTACCGCAGGTAAATGGAGTCGTAGCCTGACAGGTGCCGCAAAAAGCTTTCAGATGGATGATTATTCCAAGGAGCGCGCTACCCGCGAAAAATGGGCAGGCATCGACATCCTAAACTGGCATCGCCCGCTAAGCGCTTATTTCGAAGCTTTCCTCGGCAACGACCTGCAGCTCACGCATTTTTCGGAGCCAACGCCGCCGCCTGTCGATGATGCGAAGCATGACCGCTATACCCGTGTGCCCGGGTTTCTGGTTATGGAGTGGAAGAAGTCGACTCAGGGAAGGTAGATTTATTTTACCCGGGTATATTGACTCGATTATTATCGGGGTATAAATGAGCGTCCGAAAGGATTGACCATGACCACCTATACAGCATTTTCGGAAGCAAACTGGTTGGCGACCGGATCTCGCTCTGAGATTATTGACACCTTGCGCGCTTTGCCTGCGGTTAAGCGGAGTTCGGACATTTTGGTTTTCGATGACGAGACCGGTAATCAGATAGACTTTGATTTGCGGGCCAATGGTGAATCAGAAGCGCCGACAAAGCGGGGGCGGCCAAAACTTGGCGTGATTTCTAAGGAGATCACGTTGCTTCCGCGGCATTGGGATTGGCTGGGAAAGCAATCCGGCGGGGCATCGGCGACATTGCGCCGATTGGTTGATCAGGCGCGAAAAACTGGTGTGGACAAACGAAAAGGACAAGATGCAGCTTATCATTTTCTGACGGTCATTGCAGGAGATTGGCCGCAATTTGAGGAAGTGATACGGGCTCTTTACGCCGGTGATCGGGAACGTTTTGAATTGCTTTCCAAGCAATGGTCGGCTTCGGTCCGCGATCACGCTATCGGTCTGGCATGGCCAAATCCCTGATGCTTTTCTCCAGGAATTATTTTTGAAACCGCACGGCTGGATCATTCTCGACAAACCGCTGGAGCTGGGATCAACCCAGGCCGTTGGTGCAGTGAAGCGTAACCTGCGTGAAGCGGGTCTGCTCGGAAAGGGCAAGGACAAGACCAAGGTCGGTCATGGCGGAACGCTGGATCCGCTGGCGACCGGGGTCTTGCCGATTGCCATAGGCGAAGCGACGAAGCTTTGCGGGCGGATGCTGGATGCTTCGAAAATCTATGAATTTACGATTGCGTTTGGAAGCGAGACCGAGACACTGGACGCAGAGGGAGAGATATCCGAAACTTCCGACCATCTGCCGACCTTGGTCGAGGTGGAAGCGATATTGCCGCAATTTACCGGGCCGATTGAACAGATACCGCCGAAATATTCCGCTCTGAAGATTGATGGCAGGCGGGCTTATGATTTGGCGCGCGCCGGTGAAGCGGTGGAGATGAAAATGCGGAGTGTGACGATATATTCCCTGGAAATTCGTCATCCTGAACTTGATCCAGCATCTGTTGGAAAACTGCAAGACATCACTCTGACCGCCAACGTTTCGAAAGGCACCTATATTCGATCTCTGGCGCGCGATATTGCTCGCGCACTCGGTACTTTCGGACATGTTTCGATGCTGCGCCGTACTAAGGCCGGGCCCTTTACGCTCAAACATGCGATTTCGCTGGACAAACTCAATGAAATTGGTAAGGGCGCGGACATTAAAGATTATCTCTTGCCGCTTGAGGCGGGGCTGGACGACATCCCGGCTTTCGACCTCACTCCTGATCAGGCGAGACTGCTTCGGCAAGGCCAAGTGCTGGACGAACAGGATTTGATTGGGAACCCCGCCATAAACGGGCTCTTTTTAGCAACCGAGGATAGCTCTCCGGTTGCGTTAGCAGAGTTAGTTGATGGGGCCATCAAGGTCGTTCGCGGGTTTAATTTATAAAGATGTTCGAAGGAAAAATAAGAATATGACGATTACAGCAGAAAAAAAGCAGGAACTGATTGAAAAATTCGCCCAGACAAAAGGCGATACCGGTTCCCCGGAAGTACAGGTTGCCGTTCTTACCGAACGTATTGTAAACCTGACCGAGCATTTCAAAGGTCATCACAAAGACAACCACTCCCGTCGCGGTTTGCTGATGATGGTCAACAAGCGTCGCAGCTTGCTGGACTATCTCCGCAAGAAAGACGCGGCCCGCTATTCCAAGTTGATTAAAGACCTTGGTCTCCGGAAATAAGAGTTTCGAAGACGGCCTCCATGCGGGGCCGTTTTCTTATTGGGCGTTGCAGCAATAAGGCGGCAATGCTTCACACCAGGGGCACAAATGACCCCGAACCGCTGTTCAGCCGGATTGCTGAACAAATGAAAGCCCCCGCACTGCATAGGGCAGGCGGGACAAAGGAAAACAAGAATGTTTGATGTAAAGAAAGTTGAAATGGAGTGGGGCGGACAGACCCTCACTTTGGAAACGGGCCGTATTGCCCGTCAGGCTGATGGCGCGGTACTCGCGACCCTCGGCGAAACGGTTGTACTCTGTGCAGTTACCGCCGCTAAATCGGTACGCGAAGGACAGGATTTCTTCCCGCTGACCGTACACTATCAGGAAAAATTCTCAGCCGCTGGTCGTATTCCAGGCGGTTTCTTCAAGCGCGAAGGCCGCGCGACGGAAAAAGAAACGCTAACATGTCGTTTGATTGACCGTCCTTGCCGTCCGCTGTTCCCCGAAGGTTTCTACAACGAAATCAACGTGATTTGTCAGGTGATGAGCTATGATGGCGTCAACGAGCCTGACATTCTCGCCATGGTCGCGGCATCTGCTGCGCTGACCATCTCAGGCGTTCCCTTCATGGGCCCAATTGGTGCGGCTCGTGTGGGTTACAAAGAAGGCGAATATCAGCTGAACCCAAGCATGGACGAAGTTGGCGAAGGCGAGCTCGATCTGGTTGTTGCCGGTACACAGGGCGCAGTGATGATGGTGGAATCGGAAGCGAAAGAGCTTTCCGAAGAAGTCATGCTCGGTGCAGTCGATTTTGCTCACAACGCTTGTAAAGACGTTGCTGGCTTGATCATTGATCTGGCGGAACAGGCTGCGAAAGAGCCTTGGGAGCTTGCTCCAACCGAAGATAACAGCGCGATGAAGGAAGATCTGCGTAAGTTGGTTGGTGATGATATCGCTGCGGCTTACAAGCTGACCGATAAATCAGCGCGTTCAGATGCGTTGAATGTCATGCGTGACAAAGCCAAAGAGAAATATGCCGAAGAAGACGGCCAGACCCAGATGACTGCCGGTAAGATGGTCAAGAAACTGGAAGCTGAAATCGTTCGCGGCGCGATCATCAAAGACGGTACCCGTATTGATGGCCGTAAGCTTGATCAGGTTCGCCCGATTGAAGCCATGGTTGGTTTGTTGCCACGGACCCACGGTTCGTCGCTCTTCACTCGCGGTGAAACGCAAGCGATTGTGACCACGACACTGGGCACCAAAGACGCCGAGCAAATGATCGATGGTCTGGATGGTCTTAGCTACAGCAACTTTATGCTGCACTATAACTTCCCGCCTTATTCGGTTGGTGAAGTTGGTCGTTTCGGATTTACCAGCCGCCGCGAAACCGGTCACGGTAAGCTCGCATTCCGCGCGCTTCGTCCGGTATTGCCGACGGTTGATGATTTCCCATATACCATCCGTGTTCTTTCCGACATTACCGAGTCTAACGGCTCTTCTTCAATGGCAACCGTCTGCGGCGGTTCGCTGGCGATGATGGACGCTGGTGTGCCTTTGGCAAGCCCGGTTTCCGGTATTGCGATGGGCTTGATCCTTGAAGGCGAAGACTTCGCCGTTCTCTCCGACATTCTCGGTGACGAGGATCATCTCGGCGATATGGACTTCAAAGTTGCTGGTTCCGAGAAAGGCATCACCTCTTTGCAGATGGATATCAAGGTAGCCGGCATTACGCAGGAAATCATGAAATCTGCTCTGGAACAAGCCAGTGGCGGCCGTGCGCATATCTTGGGCGAAATGTCCAAGGCGCTTAGCAGCACGCGTACTGAAATGTCCGAACATGCTCCGCGTATCGAAACACTGCAGATCAACAAAGAGAAGATCCGTGACGTTATCGGTACCGGCGGTAAAGTGATCCGCGAAATTGTTGCGGAAACCGGCGCGAAGGTCGACATTGACGATGAAGGCCTGATCAAGGTTTCTTCCTCCGACAAGTCGCAGATCGACGCGGCTCTGAAATGGATCGAAGGCATTGTAGAAGAAGCCGAAGTTGGCAAAATCTATGATGGTAAGGTTGTGAACCTCGTCGACTTTGGTGCGTTCGTGAACTTTATGGGCGGCAAAGACGGTCTCGTCCACGTTTCTGAAATCAAGAATGAGCGTGTCGAGAAGGTTGCCGACGAACTGAGCGAAGGTCAGGAAGTCAAGGTAAAGGTTCTCGAGATTGACCAGCGCGGCAAGGTTCGCCTGTCGATGCGGGTTGTTGATCAGGAAACCGGTGAAGAGCTGGAAGACACACGTCCTCCACGCGAAAGCAAGCCACGTGGTCCGCGCCGGGATGGCGGCGGTGGCCGTGGTCGCGGTCGTGATGGCGGCGGCGGCGGACGTGGCCGTGGTCGGAACAACGATGGTCCAAAGGATGAGGGCGGCGATATTCCATTGCCAAGCTCGATCACTGAAGACTAGATCTTCTGAAAGATTGCATGAAAAGGGCTCCGTGAAAGCGGGGCCCTTTTTTATTGCGTGGGTTGCAGTCTGATCAGGAACCAGGCGGCAATAGCACTGATCAATGCCAATAATGCGCCAACCCATGCGGCATTGGCAAAGCCGGTAACCAACCCGCCATTGCCGCCATCGCTGCTGATCAAGACAAACCCGAGCAGGGCCGTTGCGATCAGTCCGGCGGACCGCGATATCGCGTTGTTGATGCCCGAAGCGGTGCCGCCATGCTGGTCGTCAACACTCGCCATGACCGCGGTGGTCAGCGGTGCCACGCTGGCGGTCATGCCCAGCGCGATGATCATCAGCGCAGGAAATATGTCGCGCCAATAGTTGATCTCGGTACCGCTCAACAGGCTAAAGTAGAAAAATCCAGCCGCGACAATCGCCGGGCCGACAGTCAATATCATCCGGACGCCAAAACGGTCACTGAGCCCGCCGGCATAACGCGACAATATCGCCATGGTCAGCGGGAAGGGGAGGAGCGCAAAGCCGGTCTCGGTCGCCGAATAACCACCGGCGTTGATCAGTGTGAACGGCAAAAGCACCAGCAAACCGCCAAGCGCAGCATATAGAAACAGTGTCAGCATCGAGATCCCGGCAAAGCTGGCGGTATTGAACAGATGGAGCGGCACCATCGCCTGATCATTTTTGTGTTTTTCGACGCGCAGAAACAGGATGATGGCCAACACTGCAACGCTGGCCGTCAGCCATTTGATCCAGCGCGCGACACTGTCATCGGGCAGCACCGTCAACGTCCAGACCAACGCCCCCAGCCCGATGGTGATCAAACTCGCCCCGCTCCAATCGAGAGGATGAGCGCTTGAAGGCTGTTCGCGGTTTTCCGTGATCGCTTTTTGACCGATGATCAGTGCGATAACTGCCAGTGGTATGATGATCGCGAAAGCCCAGCGCCAATTGCCCAGGTCAATCGCCCAGCCGCCAATGACCGGTGCAATGGCTCCGGCGAAAGCGCCCATGCCAGCCCAAGTGCCAATGGCCTTCCCACGCTCGCTCTCACTGAAGCTGGTCGAGATAATGGCCAGACTATTGGGAGCGAGCAGTGCCGCACCAAGGCCCTGAATAGCGCGCATGACCAGCAAGAGATTCAAACTGGGTGCAAAAGCACAAGCCAGAGTGGCCAGCGTGAACAGGATAAGGCCGGCCTGAAACATCAGCTTACGGCCATATTTGTCACCCAGCGCGCCGCCCAGCAGAACCAGCGCACCGACCGGCAAGAGGTAGCTGTTGATAATCCACTGTGCCCCTTGTGCTCCGGTGCTGAACTCCGCCTGCATGGAGGGCAAAGCGACATTGACAATCGCGCCCATGACGAAGGCCAGGCTGGACCCCGCTACAGTCGCAACAAGAACACCGGTCTTATGTGTGCAATCCTTCTCCGCCGGCGAAAAGCCTAGGCTTTCATCGCAGGGGGCGGGAAGGGCGGTGGTCACGCCATTTCAGTCTGGGTTTCAGTTTGCTCTGTTTCTGCGCTCGGGTTCGTATCGCAATGTACGTCTATCGCTATGGCGGGAACCTGGCTGTTATTCTGAGAAAGCGGGACGGGCTGGCTATTCGGGGGCTGCATCATGGGATCATTCTGACCGTTCATCCTGCAGATATCAAGGGGCGGTTATGGCGCTAACAGAAAGGCTGTGCCGATAATTAGGCTATTGGCGGGCAGGATATTAGTGGTTAAGGGAAGTGTTATGAAAAACATGATCATCAAAGCGGCTCTGTTGGGCCTGTCAGTTACCACTCTTTCGGCCTGTGCAGCACTTGGCGGCGGCGGGAATAGCGGCGCTGATACCCGCTATGTCGCACGCGACGTAAACACGCTCTACAATGCGGCGAAAGACCGGCTCGACCGCGGTCAATACAAGGTCGCAGCTGCCTTGTTTGACGAGGTTGAGCGGCAGCACCCCTATTCGCCATGGGCCCGCCGTGCGCAGCAGATGAGTGCCTTCAGCTATTATGTTGCTGGTGACTATAACAAAGCGATCGAATCATCACGGCGTTTCCTGTCAATTCATCCGGGTAACAAAGACGCACCTTATGCCTATTATCTGATTGCGCTCAGCTATTATGAGCAGATCAGCGATGTGACCCGTGACCAGAAAATTACCGAGCAGGCTCTGGCAACACTGGGTGAAGTGGCCCGCCGCTATCCCAATAGCCGCTATGCAGCAGATGCCCTGTTAAAGATGGATCTGGTCAACGACCATCTGGCCGGCAAGGAAATGGAAATTGGCCGTTTCTATCAACGACGCGGCAAATGGCTGGCCGCAACCATCCGGTTCCGCACGGTCATTGAGAAATATGAAACCACCACCCACTCGCCGGAAGCTCTGATGCGGCTGACGGAATCCTATCTTGCATTGGGTATTCCTTCAGAAGCGAAGAAAAGCGCGGCTGTATTGGGCGCCAACTATCCCGGTTCAAAATGGTATGAGCGCGCTTATGATCTGGTCAACAAGCATGATGCGACCTGATTTTGTGTAAATTGCCGCGTTCCATGTTCATGGAGCGTTGCAGCTAAGATAAACGTGATTTAAGAGAGGGCTGTGCTGCAGTCCCTTTCCATCCGTGACATTGTTCTAATCGAGGCGTTGGACCTGGAATTCGGATCCGGTCTGTCGGTGCTGACCGGTGAGACGGGCGCGGGCAAATCCATATTGCTGGACTCCCTCGGCCTTGCTCTGGGCAATCGCGCGGATAGCGGATTGGTCCGGCAAGGCACCCAAAAAGCCCAAGTAACCGCGAGCTTTGACACGCCGGCTAATGGCAGCAAACTGGCTGTCTATCTCCAAGACAACGATATCGATGTGGAGCCTGGCGAACCCTTAATCATCAAGCGTTCGGTCAAGGCCGATGGCGGCAGCCGCGCATTCGTCAATGATCAACCTTGTTCAGCGACGTTGCTGCGCGAATTGGGGAGCAAGCTGATTGAGATACATGGCCAGCATGATGATCGCGGTTTGATCAATCCCAAGGGCCATCGGGCATTGCTGGACACCTATGCGGGTAGCAATGGTGCAAAGGTCAGACAGGCTTTTGAAGGCTGGCAATCCGCAAAGGCGGCTCTGGAGAAAGCGCTTGCTGATCAGGAAGCGGCGGAGCAGGATCGCGAATATCTCGAACATAGCGTGACCGAACTCTCAAAATTTGCACCGCAACCGGGAGAAGAGCAGGAGCTGGCTCTCGAACGCGCGACGATGATGAAGGGCGAGAAACTAACCGGTGATCTGGAAGCGATCAGGGCAGCTTTTGATGGATCCAATGGCGGCCTGGCCTCGCTCCGGGCAGCGGCGCGGCGGCTGGACCGGATTTCGGAAGATCACCCGTTGTTGGCAGAAGCGTTACAGGCGATTGATCGCGCGGTGATCGAGGCCAGCGAGGCGGAGGAAAAACTGAATGATGCGGCCCATGCGCTGACTTTTGATCCGCAGCGGCTCGACGACATGGAAACGCGGCTCTTTGATTTGCGTGCTTTGGCCCGCAAGCACCGGGTTGAGGGAGATGCCTTGCCGCAATTGCTGATCGATCTCGAAACGCGGCTCTTGGCGATTAGCGACGGTGGGAAGTCATTAGGAGCTCTGGAGGCAAATGTGACAGCCGCCAAACAAGCTTATGTTGCAGCAGCGGAAGCGTTGCGGGGAAAACGGACCAAGGCAGCCAAAGCACTGGATAAGGCGGTTGCCGGGGAACTGGTGCCGCTAAAGCTGGACGCGGCGCGGTTTGAAACATTGCTGGAACCGCTGGAAGAAGATCGCTGGGGCGCGAACGGTATGGATCGGATCGAATTCCTGATCTCGACCAATCCGGGTGCGCCTCTTGCGCCGCTCGGCAAGATTGCCTCGGGTGGGGAATTGTCGCGGTTTATCTTGGCCTTGAAAGTCGCATTGGCGGAAGAAGGCGGGGCAAAGACAATCATTTTTGACGAAGTCGACCGCGGCGTTGGCGGCGCTGTGGCTTCGGCCATTGGCGACCGGCTATCGCGCCTGTCTGGCAGCGCGCAATTGCTGGTGGTGACCCACAGCCCGCAAGTGGCGTCCAAGGGCAATGCCCATATGCTGATCAATAAAAGCTCCAACGGCACGGTGTCGCGCACGGATGTAAATGCACTGGATGGCGAAGGTCGGCGGCAAGAGATTGCACGGATGCTGTCAGGTGCCGATGTCACCGATGAGGCGAGGGCGCAGGCGGATCGTTTGCTGGAGGGGGTTTGATGCGGTTCTATCTTAAGCCCCTCCCTTTCAAGGGAGGGGTTGGGGTGGGATTGGCGCAGCCAATATCATCTTTTTGCCAATGTTAGGATATCAACCCATTTCCTCCTGCGAAAGCGAGGGTTTTCTTATTGGCTGACCGATCGACCTTGCTGCAACGTGCAAAGAAGATGCGGCTCAATCCAACGGAGGCCGAAAAACGCTTGTGGCGGCATCTATCAGCTTCACAGTTGGGCGGATATAAATTCCGCCGACAGACAGTAATTGAGCAATTTATCGCTGATTTCCTCTGCCCCAAAAAAGCACTTGTTGTTGAAGTTGATGGTGATACTCATGATCAGCTGCAGGATGCAAAACGTGATCTGCGATTGAGCCAGAGAGGTTTTCGCACTATCCGTTTTTCTAATCAAGAAGTGATGGAAAATATGGATGGCGTATTGATGGCAATATTGAAAGTTTTGAACGAAATGCCTGATCGATGGTCGGTATCCTCCACCCCAAACCCCTCCTCTGAAGAGGAGGGGCTCAAGTGAGATTATCCGAAGCCGATGCCGCAAACGAACTAATGCGTCTGGCGAAAGTCATCGCCAGGCACAACAAGCTCTATCACGCCGACGACATGCCGGAAATTGCTGACGCGGAATATGATGCGCTGGTGCGGCGGAATAATGAGCTGGAAGAGGCGTTTCCGCATTTGGTGCGCGACGATAGTCCCAACAAGCTGGTCGGCGCGGCGGTGGCGGCGTCCCCCCTTTCAAAAGTTGCGCACGAGCAACGGATGATGAGCCTCGACAACGGCTTTTCGGATGAGGATATCGCCGAATGGCTAGCGCGGGTGCGGCGGTTTTTGAACCTGCCAGAGGACGAGACAGTCGCGGTCACAGCGGAAGACAAGATTGACGGTCTGTCTTGCTCCCTCCGTTACGAGAAAGGCGAACTGGTTCTGGCCGCGACGCGTGGCGATGGCCAGATCGGTGAGGATGTGACGGCCAATGTCCGGATGATTGCGGATATTCCACAGACTTTGAAGAAAACAAACCCCTCCCTTTCAAGGGAGGGGGAAGGGGTGGGTGCGGCACCGAAGGTGTCGCTTGCGCAAGCAACTGATGATGTCGAAGACTCCTCCACCCCAACCCCTCCTCTGAAGAGGAGGGGCTATGAGATCCCGGATGTTTTCGAAATTCGTGGTGAGGTCTATATGGCCAAAGCTGATTTTGATGGCCTTAACACGCGCCTGATGGAGGAAGGCAAGGCAGACGCAGCGGCAAAAAACGCCGAATTTGATCCTGAGAAAATCCGTCAGTTTGCCAATCCGCGTAATGCAGCAGCAGGTTCACTGCGGCAGAAAGATGCCAATATCACCGCCAAACGCCCCTTGAAATTCTGGGCCCATGGCTGGGGTGTAGCGAGCGCGCTGCCGGGTGAAACGGCCTTTGACGTCATGACGGCGATTGAAAGCTGGGGTCTGCCGCTGTCACCTTTGGTCAAACGGTTTGAAACGCTGGAGCAGATGCTCGATCACTACCGGCATATCGAAGCGGAACGCGCAGACCTGCCTTATGATATTGACGGGGTTGTCTATAAGGTCGACCGTCTCGACTGGCAGCAGCGTCTGGGCTTTGTAGCAAAGGCACCGCGCTGGGCATTGGCACATAAGTTTCCCGCAGAGCAGGCGCAGACAACCCTGCAGAGCATTGATATTCAGGTGGGGCGCACCGGCAAACTGACGCCGGTGGGTCGCCTGAAACCGGTAACGGTGGGCGGCGTTGTGGTATCCAATGTCACGCTGCACAACCGCGATGAAATTGAACGGCTCGGCGTACGCCCCGGTGATCGCGTACTGGTCCAGCGCGCAGGCGATGTGATACCGCAAGTGGCTGAAAATCTGACCCGTGATGAAGAACGCGAACCTTATATTTTCCCGGACCATTGCCCCGAATGTAACAGTGAGGCGGTGGCGGAAGAGGGCGAGGTTGATGTGCGCTGCACCGGCGGCCTGATCTGTCCGGCGCAGCGGTTTCAGCGGCTGGTGCATTTCGTGTCCCGGGCCGCGCTCGATATTGATGGGTTGGGTGAGAAGAGCATCGCTGAGTTTATTGACGCTGGCTTCATCGAGAGCCCCGCCGATATTTTCCGGCTGCATCAGCATCGTGATGCCATATTGGCGCGTGAGGGCTGGCAGGAAAAGTCTGTGGATAATCTGTTGGCCGCTGTGGAAAAGAAACGGTCTGCGGACGCTGCTCGCCTCTTATTTGGCCTAGGTATCCGGCATATCGGCGCGGTGACAGCGCGCGATCTGATGAAAAATTTCATGACGCTACCCAAATTGGCCGAAATCGGAATAGCCGCCCGCGAGGATGAGGCTGTCCGTGAAGAGATAACCGCGATTGACGGCGTTGGACCGACGGTTGCACAGGCATTGGCCGATTTCTTCCATGAACCGCATAATCGTGCCGTTTGGGAAGACCTGCTCAGCGAAGTCACGCCCCCGGACTATATCGTCGAGACCCGGGACAGCGCTGTCGCCGGGAAGACAGTTGTCTTCACCGGCAAGCTGGAAACCATGAGCCGCGATGAGGCAAAGGCGCAGGCCGAGGCACTAGGGGCGAAAGCATCGGGTTCGGTGAGCGCGAAGACCGACTTGCTGGTCGCCGGACCGGGTGCAGGATCAAAAATGAAAAAGGCCGCCGAACTCGGTATTGAAGTGATCGACGAAGCGGCATGGGCCGATATTGTGAAGGCGGCTGGATAAGCCGAAATTACGGGGAGCATATATGGCCAAGAGACAGGGTATATTGAAGCAGCTTGCCAAGGATCTGGAGGCGCCACCGGAAGTGCGCCGTTTCGGCAGCGGTTGGTTAGCTGGCTTCTTCGCCGTCGTGATGGCCATTGCAGGGCTGGGCATGGTGATCGCGCTGCGTTTTCCCGAATGGTTTGCCACGCCGGAATTGCAGGCGGTGAAGGACTGGACCGGTTTTCGCGGTGCGGTGCATCTGTTGTTGCTGGGGTCCTATGCGCTCGCCTTGCTGAGTCTGCTGCTGCGCCCGCGCAAATCTCTCGGTTTCTTTGCGCTAGCTATCGGGATCACCGCTGCGTTTCTGGGCGGTGCCAATGTGCAGCCGGAAGATACGAGGAGCTGGGGTATTTTCTTCGGACTTGATTTTTTCATCGTCAATATGGTTGCCACCGGTCTGATGTTCGCGCCGCTGGAGAGGATATTACCGCATAAACGATCGCAGCGTCTGTTCCGTATCGAATGGCGAGAGGATCTGTTTTACTATCTGATCAGTTCGATGATGGTGCAGGCCTTGACCTTTCTGGCGCTCGCCCCCTCCAATGTCGTGGTTGCCAATACCAGTAGCTGGGATGCATTTCGGGCGATGATTGCCTCGATCCCTTGGATATTGCAGTTCCTGATTGTCTTGGTGCTCACCGATCTGGTGCAATATTTCTTCCACCGCACCTTCCATCGCTGGCCGTTCCTTTGGGGTTTTCACGCTGTCCACCATTCGGCCAAATCGATGGACTGGCTCGCCGGCGCGCGGATGCATTTTATCGAGATTATTTTGCTGCGCGGCATCACGTCGCTGCCGATGATGACGCTGGGTTTCAGCCCGTCCGTGCTTCAGGCCTATATCGCTTTCGTCTATATCTATTCGTCTCTGCTGCACGCGAATATCAAAGGCGATTTCAACTGGCTCGGGCACTGGATTGCGATGCCGCGCTTTCATCACTGGCATCATGGACTGGAACGCGAAGCTTTTGATGTGAACTTTGCGATCCATTTCCCATGGATCGACAAGCTGTTCGGGACTTTCTATCTGCCACCATCCAAATGGCCGGAAGGCTATGGGATACCGGAGGATGTACCCAAGGGATATTTGAAACAGTTCGCCTATCCCTTGACGCGCAAGAAACCCGATTATCAGGACTAGACGGGGCAAGTGGGGGATCCGGCAAATATCGATATCGGGTGGCGCAGCGCCCTTATGCTTGCGGCAGCCCTGCCGGTTTATGCCAGCACGATATTCCTGTTGATCCGCAATGTCGAACGGCGAGCAAGCCTGTTCCTTGCGGCCACGCTGCTTGCGATTGCGTTTACCCTGACGCCGCAGATCATCGGCTATGCTGGCTTCTACGATGTCTGGCCTGGGCTGACATTCTTTCCGTTCAATGTGAAATTATGGATCGCACCACTTTTCTATCTCCATGCTTATTGCCTCATGCATGGCGGGCCGCTGGGCTGGCGCAAATATCTGTTGCTGCCGGGATTGATCCAGAGTGTCTATTATATCTGGGCGTTTACCACTCTCGGCGACTACAAGGCCAAATGGGCCTTTAATGGAGCGTTTCATGAACCTTATGTGGTGCGGTTTGAAACGCTGCTGGTGATAACGTTCACGATCATCACTGCCATTGCCGTTTTCCGGTTAATGAAGCGCTATCGCCTCTAT
Source organism: Sphingorhabdus sp. Alg231-15 (assembly GCF_900149705.1). NCBI lineage: Bacteria > Pseudomonadati > Pseudomonadota > Alphaproteobacteria > Sphingomonadales > Sphingorhabdaceae > Sphingorhabdus > Sphingorhabdus sp. Alg231-15. Next base: position 3,606,567 of record NZ_LT703001.1, read on the forward strand.
TTGCAAACCACCCAGTCGGCCGCTTCCGATTTTGATCCGCGCTGGATTTCAAGACTGTTCATCGTCGCGGCTATTGCTGTTTTCCTGTGGCTGCTGATCGAGATTGTCGACATGGCGATTGTCCCGCTCAGCTATAATCAGGAATATCCCTTTCAGCTGGCGATCATGGTGATCGTGGCGGTGGCCGGGCTGGATGCGCTATCCTCGATCCGTGAATCTTATCCGAAGATCAGCAACGCTCCTGCTGAACCTGTCGCAGAACCCGAACAGCGTGACTGGGTAACGGAAGGACGCACGCTGGAACAAAAAGTGCGTCAGGAACAATGGTATCTCGAGCCGCGTCTGAATATCCGCGATGTCGCATCGCGTCAGGCGAGCAATGAAAGCTATATTTCACGGGCTTTGAATCAAGGCCTTGGTTTGACGTTCAATGCATTTATCAACGGCCTGCGCGTCGATCATGCCAAGGATCTGCTCGTTAAAAGTGATGAGAATCTAATTCAGGTTGCTTTTGCCTCCGGCTTCAACAGCAAGGCGAGTTTTAATAGGGTTTTCAAAGAAATAGCAGGTATGACTCCGACTGACTATCGCCGGACCATGGTCGACTAAAACGTCTCAAAATCCGTATTTAGAGTCTCAATACAGTGATTGAGGCGCAGATCGCCCAAGCTTCCACCATCTGTTTTTCATGCCCCGGTCCAATGCCCGGCGTTCAGAAATTGATGACAGATGGAGACCAAAATGTTCAACAAGAAAATCATTGCGACCAGTGCTTTCGTAACCGCTCTGGCTATGCCTGGTGCAGGCTGTGCCCAAAGCAAAAGCCAGGCGCCTGAACCGGAATATGATGCAGCCACGATGCTTACACCAGCACAGGTTGCCAGCGATGTCGCACTGGCCGAAGAAGCTTATGAACGCATCCATCCCGGCTATACCCGTTACACAGATGCCGAAACGCTGAAAGCGGCATGGGCCGCGATTGCAGTAAAGGCAGCCGCCCAAAAGGGGATGACCATTGGTGATTTCTATTTAGAGATTCAAAACGTGCTGACCCTGATCCGCTGTGACCATACCAAGGCCGAGCTGCCAAGCCAGCTTGCGAAAGCGCGCAATGTCACACCCATCTATCTGCCCTTGCGCTGGACGCTGATCGAGGACCGGGCGATTGTCACCATAGCAGCGGAAACAGGGCTCAGCCGGGGCGACGAGATAATTGCCATTGATGGTCGCCCGATTGCAGAGATGATCGCAGAAGTGGTCCCGCTCGTTCCGGTGGATGGCTATACGGAGTGGTCAAGACGTTCAGGTATCTCGGAATCTCTGGAATTTCGTGGCGGAGCGATCGATCACTTCGGCGCATTGCTTTGGGACATAAAACCATCAGCAACCCTCACAATAGCTGGAGCAGATGGCGCAAAACGCGATGTTGTTGTTGAGCGGATCATTCACAGGAAATGGACAGCATTGAGCAAGTTGGCAGCAGATGCACCAGCAGCCAATTTCAAGGATGCGATAGGGTTTGAGCGTCTGGGAAGCCAAAGCGCTTATCTCAAAGTGGATACTTTTGTGAACTATCGTGACCCGGTGAAACCGAAACAGCTGTTCGATCCAATTTTTGATGCTCTTCGAAAAGAAGGGCGTGAAAATCTGATACTCGATCTGCGGAAGAATGGCGGTGGATCAAACGATGCACAGCAGGCACTGACGTCCTATCTGTTCGATAAACCTGTAAAACTGGCAACGGATGCGAGGGTAAAAACCCTCAATCATAAAGGCCTGGAAGATTATTTGTGGACGTGGGACAAGCGTGCGATTAATCCCAGTGCCTTGGGTTTTAGCAGAAATGATGACGGTACCTACTCGCTGCGGTCTTTTGTTGAGGACCTGATCAAGCCAGTAAAGCCAGCGAAAAACGGATTTAGAGGCAAGCTCATCGTCCTGACCAGCGATAGCAACAGTTCGGCAAGCGCCACGTTAGTCGCCTTGTTGAAGAGCAGCGGTCGAGCGGTACTTGTTGGCGAAAAAACTGGCGGGAGTCCCGATGGCAACACTGGTGGATTGCAGTTTACGTTGACGGTTCCCGAAAGCCATGTGCGCATGCGGATTCCGATGATCCGTTACTTCAATGATCTAAAAGGATTTGAAACCGGACAAGGCATTACGCCTGACAAGATGGTTCCGCTAACGGTCAGTGCTTTTCGCGCCGGATCAGACCCGGCACTGGAAGCCGCCAAAGCGCTGGTCATGTGAATAGGGCGACTGATGTTTTGCCCCCAATCCATCAGTCGCCCTGGGTCCCCACCCGAACTCTAAAACTTGTGTCCAGCTGAGTAATAACCAAGGCGGCTGACGGAATTTCCCCCGACCGTCAGCCGCCCTGGTCCCCACCCCAACTCTAAATCACGCCTTCGCTGCGGCTTCTTTCACCGCCAGTTCTTTCACCCCATAGCCACCTTCCTTATTCTCGGGAAAAAGCGGCCAGGCGAGTTGTTGTCCAACAGTTGCTGGCGCCAAATTTTCGACGCCATAGCTATCGGGATAACGGCGTGTTATTTTTGCCGTTCCAAACAGAATATCCCAAAAGAATAAAAGGTTGCCGTAATTGCCTTTATAGTTTGTCGCCCCATCTTCCATATGGCGTCCGTGGTGGGCATGATGGGTTGCGGGTGTCGAGATTGTTCTCTCCACCAGCCACATTACCGGCGATAGCCATTTGATTTTGTACAGGGGTTCATCCCATGCAACGTCGCTATGCGCTGCGATAATAACGGTCATTTTAACCGCGATGAATCCGACGTAGACCCAGCCGAGCCCCAGATAGATGAGAACGCCCGAGAGCCAAATGCTGGGCATCAGAAAATAATAGAAAATATTGTTCCGATATACCAATCGGATGCTCATATATTTCGCGTCATGATGTGCGCGATGCAGATTGTATAGAAACGGGATGCGGTGCGAGAGCCGGTGCATCCAATATTGAGTCATATCATCGAAAATCAGGAACAGAGTGATCGCTGCAATCAGAGGGATGCCCGCCAGTGCACCTGCCCATTGCGGAGCAGCCGCGCCCATCAAAAATTGCGCTGAAACTATAATGAAAGGCTGGGTAAGCAGCGTCAGTACCAGCGATCCAACAATTTCTACGATTGCATCTTTGCGGGTTTGATCAGGTTTATTGAACAAATTTGTGCGAAATAATTCCAACAGCCCAAAGAACAGGAATGTTCCAAGAATTGCATATATTTCTGGACGCACAGCATGGTTCCCTGATTACTCTGGGGTTGAAATCCAATTGGTGGTATCAGATAGCTGAATTTGGAAATGCTAAGAGGTTTGCAATTGGCTGATTCACAAAATTTTTCTGGATCCGCTTTTGGCGCAGCCGGCTTTGTAACTGCGCTACCAGATACTGTTCGTGAGCGTTTATTGGCTCATGGCCGTACGCGCTGTTTTGCCAAAGGAGAATTGATCCAGCAGCGCGGTGATCCCGGTCGGGAATTTTGGTATATCCTCACCGGCTCTGTGCAAATTGGTCGTTTCTCAGTTGACGGTGAGTTGACTCTTTTTGCGCTGCTCGGCCCCGGAGAAAGCTTTGGTGAACAGGCCTTTCTGGGCGAGTTTCCGCGTTTGGTAGATGCCATTGCCGGGACAGAAACAAAGCTGGTTCAAGTGGGTGAGAAGGAATTAGAGGCAGCGATTGCGTCGGATCCGAGCGTGGTGAGGATATTGTTGAAAGCAATGGCGCATATGGTGCAACGCGGATTTGATTTGGTTGAGGCGGGACGAAATCTGTCGACGGTCGACAGGGTTGCACAGGCTTTATTGCAGCATTGTAACGAAGGGGAGTACAATGTCACGATAACCGTAACCCAACAAAGCCTTGCTGATCTTGTTGGCGTGTCACGAGTGTCGCTGGGGAAAGCCCTCGATAAAATTGAAGATTCGGGCCTGATCTCGCGCCGCTATGGCCGGATCATTGTGAGGGACCGGGGCAAACTGTCCCGCTTGCTTGGAGACTAATTTTCTGGGCCTGATTCCAGGAACCAGCGCATGACACCGCCTTGAAAAGGGGTCCAGATTCCGGTTCTGATGCCAGCTTGTCGCAACACATCGCTGGTCCAGCTGTTGCAGGTGTAGAACGCATTATAATGTCCGCGAGATTTGTAAAATAGATCGTCCTTTCCATAGCCAGGCGAAGGAATTGATCGGCCGGCTTCATCGAGCACGAAGCGCTGCTTTATCGCCTCAACGATCAGACGATATTCCGATTCCGTGACTTTGAAACTGCGGCGATAATGAGGATAAACCTGTGGATAATTCAGGTGATAAACATGCAGCAACACGTCGCTGCTACCAAAAACAGCGCTGGCCGCATCCTTGACACGCAGATCCTGCCAATGTTCTGCGTTGCGATAGACGCCTTCATGACCCCAGCCGACAAGAATATGGCTGCCATATTCTGTTGGATCATCAAGATGTTGGGGACGGATTAACTCGCTCCAGTCATGCGCATCACTGTGCATGGGCATGATGATACCGGTATGGAGGCCATTGGTTTCTATGAATAATTCTATGCCATCATCGGGGCTTTTCCAGAATTGATTGGCGGGAAATATGCTGCCGAGCAGAGCGGCAACAAGATAGAGCATGACCACTGCCGACATGGCTTTGATGATGCGTTTGGGCCATTTCATTCGAGAAGTTGCCATTGAAACCTTTTCTGCTGTAGGATGTCCACATGTTGACAGCCCCCGACCCAGAATCCCATGTCTATGACAAGCCGCCTGCGCACGCAAATGCGGACTGGACGATAGACCAGAACTGGTCTGCCTATGGTGCAGAGGAGCACACGACCTGGGACACGCTTTTTGCGCGCCAGAAGGAAATGTTACCCGGACGTGCGGCACAGGCCTTTCTTGATGGCATCGATATATTACAACTGTCGAAGCCCGGCATTCCGGATTTTGAGGAACTGAACCACATCCTGATGGATGCAACCGGCTGGCAGGTGGTGGCTGTGCCGGGACTGGTACCGGATGATGTGTTTTTTGACCATCTCGCCAATCGCCGCTTTGTTTCAGGCAATTTTATCAGGCGGCCCGATCAGCTCGACTATCTGCAGGAACCCGATATTTTCCATGACGTTTTTGGTCATGTGCCGATGCTCGCGGATCAACGCTTTGCCGACTATATGGAAGCTTATGGTCGAGGCGGTCTCCGCGCGCTGAAATTTGGCACGCTCAAACAGTTGGCGCGGCTATATTGGTACACCGTGGAGTTCGGCCTGATTCAGGAGGCGGACGGTTTGCGGATATATGGTGCTGGAATAGTGTCGAGCTATGGCGAGAGTGTCTTTGCGCTTGATAGTGGCAGTCCCAACCGCATCATGTTCGATCTGGAACGGGTATTGCGCACAGAATACCGGATCGATGATTTTCAGCAAAATTACTTTGTCATACCCAGTCTCGACGAGCTTTTGCGCGTGACTGTCGAAACCGATTTCAAACCGGTTTACGAAAAAATTGCCAGTCTGCCGGATATTGCGATTGCCGATATTGTCGAGGGGGACGAGGTGCTGACACACGGCACGCAGGATCATCCCAGCGCACAATCAGACAAAGCCGTCATCGTCTAACCAATCAGCATTCTCCGAAATAGTCCGAGGCCAGCGGCGACCGGATAGTCTGTTGCGGTTTTCTGGCACCATATTGGCGTGCCTTGACCAGTGTCAGGCAGGGCCACTGATTTTCCAAAAGGCTATGGCGTAACCGAAATCCGGCCCGAATATAGCTATGCAGGACATCTGGGCGTTGGGTTTGCAGCAAACCAGCCAGGATCAAAACCGTGTTCGGCGCGGCTGCAGCCGCTATTTGCGGTGCCAAAGCGACAAGTGGTCCTGCCAATATGTTCGCAATGATCAGGTCAAAAGGCGCGCGTCTGCCGATCGCCGGATGATCCAGCCCGTTGCTGGTCTCCAGCCTGATCGCATTGGGTATATTGCCGATCCTGATCCTGTTGATCGCAGCATTTTGAGCGCTGACTTCGACGGCGACGGGGTCAATATCACTGGCGATAATCTGGGCGGTTGGCCAAAGATGACGCGCGGCAAAGGCGAGCAGGCCGGTGCCTGTGCCGACATCGATGATATTGTGATAATTTTGACCCAGCCGTTTCAGCCGGTCGAGGCTTTCCAGACAGCCTTTGGTCGTTTCATGATGACCAGTACCAAAGGCCTGGCCGGCATCGATACAGATGTTGGCGACATTATTGTCGTCCAGCGGCGTGCTGTTTGATGTGTGCACATAAAAACGGCCTGCGCGCAGCGGCTCCAGTCCTTGCTGGCTGAGCGTGACCCAGTCTTCATCGTCAAGCTTTTCAACTGCCGGATCGATCTGGGACAGCTTGGCGGATGGCGACAGTTCGGCAATGTCCTTCAGAAGCGCCGCATCGGGATTGAAGTCGCAATAAATCTCGATGACCCAATCATCGGGTGTTTCGGGATCTGCTTCGCGCGTGACAATGGTCGGTACGCTGTCGGTCGAGCTAAGGAAGAGATTGTCCTCGGATAATCGATCCGCCTCTTCGCGCGTGCATGGCAGAGTGACTTTCCAGGTGTCGGTCAAAGGGCCTGACCCCGGGCAGAACCATTGCTATGCATTGGCCATCTCCAGCGCTTCATTCGCCTCCAGCCAGACGGCTTCGTTCTGCTCCAGCTCGTCCTGAACCGTCGCCCGCAATTTCATCAACTCGGTCATGGTCAGGTCGGCATGTTCTTTTTCCGCACTGGCCGGATCAAACATCGCGCGATCAATGGCAGACAGTTTCTTTCCGAGCGTTTCGATCTTCTTCTCGGCGCTACTGGCGGTTTTGCGCAGCTCCGATTGTTGCTTGCGCCGCTCAGCGGCCAGTCGGCGTTCTTCCTTGCGGTTGCCGCCACCCCCGCTTGTGGCAGGTTTGACCTCTTGATTTCGCCCCAACACAAAGTCGGTATAGTCGTTGAGCGACCCGGAAAATTCCTTTGCCTTGCCGCTATCCACCATGACCAGCCGATCAGCGGTAAGTTCCAGCATGTGGCGATCATGGCTGACCATGATCACCGCACCGCTATATTCATTCAGCGCATGGACCAGCGCCTCGCGAGCGTCGACGTCGAGATGGTTTGTCGGCTCATCAAGAATTAACAGATGCGGTGCATCGCGGGTGATCAAGGCCAACGCCAGTCGCGCCCGCTCGCCGCCCGATAACTTGCCGACCTTCATTGTCGCCTTGTCACCGGAAAATCCGAACCGGCCCAGTTGCGCGCGCACCGCACCCGGCTTTGCATCTTTCATCAGCCGCGTCATATGTTCCAGCGGCGTATCGGTCGGATCCAGCTCTTCCACCTGATATTGGGTGAAATAGCCGACGGTCAATTTGCCGGACTTGTTCATTGCGCCGGCCTTGGGATCCAGCTGGCTGGCAAGCAATCGCGCAAGCGTGGTTTTGCCATTGCCGTTTCGACCCAGCAGAGCCGTACGATCATCCGGATCGAGGCGCAGGTTCAGACCGGATAATATGATATTGTCGCCATAACCCACTGCCGCATCATCCAGCGTGATCAGCGGCGGCTTGAGTTCGGCTGGACTGGGGAAATGAAAGCTGAGCGAGGGATCTTCAATTGCAGCCGCAATCGGCTCCATGCGGGACAGCGCCTTGACCCGGCTCTGCGCCTGTTTGGCACTATGCGCCTTGGCACCCCAGCGGTCGACAAAGGCTTGCAGCTTTTCTCGTTGGGCGAGCTGCTTTTCACGGGACGCCGCCATTTGCGCCTGGCGTTCGGCGCGCTGTTTCTCGAAGGCGTCATAGCCACCGGGGTAGAGCGTCGTCTTACCGCCTTGCAGATGCAGAATATGATCGACCACATTATTGAGCAGATCGCGCTCATGGCTGATCACCAAAATCGTCGCCTGATAACTGGTCAGGAAATTTTCGAGCCACAGCGTCGCTTCGAGGTCGAGATGGTTTGACGGCTCGTCGAGCAATAACAATTCAGGCTGCGAAAATAACAGCGCGGCCAGTGCCACGCGCATTCGCCAGCCGCCGGAAAAACTGTCCATGGGTTGCTGCTGCGCGTCTTCGTCGAAACCCAGACCGATCAGGATTTTCGCAGCGCGGGCAGGTGCACTGTGCGCTTCGATCATATTCAGACGCTCATGGATTTCACCAATCCTGTGGGGTTCGTCTGCCGTTTCCGCTTCTGCCAACAAGGTCGCGCGTTCCGTGTCCGCCGCCAGCACGGTGTCGAGTGGGGTCTCCGACCCAGCGGGGGCTTCCTGCGCGATATAGCCCAAACGTGCTCCTTTGGGCATGTCGACGCTGCCATCATCCGGCTCGAGTAGCCCGGCGATGGCTTTCATCAAGGTCGACTTGCCCGCGCCATTGCGACCAATCATGCCCACGCGCGCGCCGGGGGGCAGGGCAGCGGTGGCCCCGTCCAGAATGACCGCACCACCAAGGCGCACCGTGATATTGCTAAAATTCAGCATGTGCGCTCGTTAGCGAAGCTTTTGGGATTCGGCTAGTGAACCGTGAAGCTGCGGAACTAAATCGAACCATTTGGGACATCGTCCACTATATCCCGAAAGCGGACATTAGAGCATTTCGGAAAATCTAGTTTCATATCAAAAATCTGATCATGCCAATCAAACCGGCGATAAACAATATTCCGAAAATCCAGACAGACAACAATCCATATTTTTCGCCTAAAAGAGTGGCGATGCTCTCAAACAGCAGCCTTACAATTGTAGCGATAATACCCATCTGCAATAAATTTTCCCGTTAGGTCCGCTCTATCCCGAAAGCGGACGTTAGAATTAAAGGTTCGGCGAGATGTCAGTTTTTTTGGGCATTAGTTGGATACTTCTTGATCACATAGCCTTTCGGCAAGTTTTGTCGAATGCATGACACAGTTGCAACGTTTGATGTCCAAACGAAATATCGACTTGGTAATTCAGGTAATGTTAAATCTCCCGTTTGAGTATCCATCACTATACCACTAGGTTCACAATTGAGAATGTCTTCATACATTGATGGCCTACTAAAGCTCTGATCAATCACCGATGATACTGGAACCCGGTCATCCCATGAGTGAGATGAAAACAACGTTTCATTATTCAGTTTCTGAGATGCCTCTAACACCGGCATATGTATCAACCATCTCTCTCCTTCATAAATAATCGACGCATCCTCTTGATCTGAAAATAGCAAATAGGCGTTCGCCATGATCAACACTATTGCGGCAGCTATTAAGAAGCGTCTTCTTTTCACTCAATCCTCCCGCAACTTTCTCGAACGGATAGAAACTTCTATCGGATCAGAATTGTTCAAATTACTATCAAAAGCACAGCTTTAACTAACACCGCCGCCTAAACTTTCAACGTCCGCTTTTGCGCCCAAAGCGGTCACGACTGCTATATCCCGAAAGCGGACATTAGCAATCTGGTTGTTTGGTTCAATCAATAGGGTTAGGGATTTCAAATCTTGGCCACCTAGGAAAACCCTAGTTAACTGAGGACTAAGAAAGAATGATATCAGAAGAAAACATTTGGAAATTTGGTGGAGCTGGCATTTTAACGCTGCTTAGTGGTTTTGCACTGATACAGGGCGTGACCATTTACACCCCAACTCCACTATATATTATTCTTTTCGCTTGGATTATTCCGCCATTAGCTGTTGTTCTAATGCCTATATGTTACGTCGTGGTTTTACATCTAGGAATAAAATCACCTAGATTCTCCTTATATGTCTTAATCCTATGCTTGATGTTCAGTGCCTTAAACGCTTGGTCGATTTACGG